>JAURUC010000001.1:1856250-2182500 GCA_030803735.1 Actinopolyspora lacussalsi
CCCGCGACGTGATTCGGCGATAACGCTGCGGAACTGGTGGGAGATCGGTTTCAATCGGGAACGATCTCCCACGAATGAGGAGCGTTATGAACGGAACAAGCGGACTCCGACGCGGACTGACCGCGGTGGGGCTGGCCGCTGTGGTGGCACTGCCGGGCAGTGTCACCGCAGTGGCGGCCACGGCCCTGATCAGCTCGCAGCACAAGGCCGCCGAGGTGAGTTCGGCGGAACTCCGGGAAAACCTCGAAGCCGTGCACGAGGCCGGTATGCCCGGTATCCAGGCGGCGGTTAGTAGGAAGGGGCGGAGCTGGACCGGGGCGGCGGGAGTGGCCGACACCCACACCGATCGCCCTTTGGAAGCCGGTTTCGGCCATCGGGTCGGCAGCGTCACGAAAACGTTCACCGCCACCGCAGTACTGCGGCAGGTCTCGGCGGGGCGAGTGGAGCTGGACGCCCCGATCGGGCGGTATCTGCCTAAACTCGTCCCGGGAGAGCGGGGTGAACGGATCACGGTTCGAATGCTGCTGAACCACACCAGCGGTATCACGGACTACTTTCCGGTGGTCTTCAGCTCACTCACCCGAGGGTCGCTGGCCGATCTGGAGCGGAACAGGTTTCGCTACCACAGCCCGGAGGAACTGATCACGGCCGGACTGGAGCAACCCGCCACCAACGAGCCGGGGCAGGGCTGGGCCTACTCCAACACGAACTACATCATCGCCGGTGAACTGCTGCGCGAGGTGACCGGACAATCGCCGGAGCGCTACATCACCCGCGAAATCATTCGCCCCCTCGGGCTGCGGGACACCTACTTTCCCCACCTCAACCCGTTCATCCCGGGACCGAACAGCAAGGCGTACGAAGCGCTGTACCACCAGCCGGAGCGTCGTGGCGAGTACAGCGTCTACAGCCCCACGGCGCTGCGTACGGCCGGAGCACTGATCTCGACGCCCACCGATCTGAACCGGTTCTACGACGCGCTGCTGGGTGGTGAACTGCTGGACGAGTCGGTGCTCGCGGAGATGCGTGAGACAGTGGCGGTTCCGAACAGTCCGACCCTGCGATACGGCCTGGGGCTGATGCGGTTCGAAACGCCCGCGTGCGCAACGTTGTGGGGCCACGAGGGCACGGTGCCGGGCATGTCCACACTGTCGCTGCACAGTGCGGACGGGAAACGACAGCTCAGCTACGGGCTGAACCTGACCAAGTACCAGCGGCTCGACGAGAACGGCCTGCCGCTGATCCATCCGATCGACCGACGGCTCGGCACGCTGCAGGTCAACGCCGTCTGCGGTGCGAGCGACACCACGAGCGCCGCTTCTCCCAGCGGTTCGGGAGTCGCGCTGCTCGCGGATCTTCACCGGCTGAACCGGTGACCGGAGCGAGTCGAGCGGGGATTCCTCCCGGCCGGGGTCGGTGAGGAGAGCACCGTTCCGGGTCGAGCGCTCACCGATCCGCCAACGAGCGGAGCGCTTCGGCCCGCTCGGTGCGTTCCCAGGGCAGGTCCACATCCGTACGCCCGAAGTGCCCGTAGGCCGCCGTCGGCGCGTAGATCGGCCGCAGCAGATCCAGATCACGGATGATCGCCGCCGGACGCAGATCGAACACCTCGTTGATCGCGGCCTGAATCTTGACCGGATCCACGTTCTCGGTGCCGAACGTCTCCACGAACAGCCCCACCGGAGCCGCCTTACCGATCGCGTACGCCGTCTGCACCTCGATCCGGTTCGCCAACCCCGCGGCCACCGCGTTCTTGGCCACCCACCGAGTGGCATAAGCCGCCGACCGGTCCACCTTCGACGGGTCCTTACCCGAGAACGCGCCACCACCGTGCCGCGCCATACCACCGTAGGTGTCCACAATGATCTTGCGGCCCGTCAGACCACAGTCACCCATCGGACCACCCGTGACGAACCGACCCGTCGGATTCACCAGCAACATGGTGTCCGAGGCCTCCAGCGCCAGTTCGGAAAGCTCGGGGCGGACCACGTACTCCCGTACGTCCGCGGCCACTCCCTCGCCCGGATCGACGCCTTCGGAATGCTGGGTCGAAACGACGACGGTGTCCAACCGGACCGGCTGGTCCCCGGCGTACTCGACCGTAACCTGGGTCTTGCCGTCGGGCCGCAGTTGGGGCAGCACGCCGTCGTGCCGAACCCGCGCCAGTCCCCTGGAGAGCCGATGCGCCAGGGCGATCGGCAGCGGCATCAGCTCCGGAGTCTCGTTCGAGGCGTAGCCGAACATGAGCCCCTGGTCACCGGCACCCTGCTGGGCGATCTCGTCGATGACACCATCGACACGGGACTCGTGCGCACTGTCGACACCCTGACCGATGTCCGGCGACTGCGCGTCGATCGAGACGTTGATGCCGCAGGAATCGCCGTCGAAGCCCTTGACCGAGTTGTCGTACCCGATCTCCAGGACCTTCTCCCGCACGATCGCGGGCAGATCCACATAAGCCTCGGTGGTGACCTCACCGGCCAGGTGCACCTGACCCGTGGTGATCATGGTCTCCATGGCCACACGCGAACGCGGGTCCTGCGCCAACATCGCGTCCAGGATCGCGTCACTGATCGAGTCGGCCATCTTGTCCGGGTGGCCCTCGGTCACGGACTCACTGCTGAACAATCGACGTTGGTCGGATCCCATCGACAAACCTCATCGCACCGCGCGGCTGGTGACGTCGGGCATCGGCCCGCGAGTTCAGGAGAGCACCCGCTCACGTGGCCGAGCGATCCGACGTCTCGGTACGAATTCTAGGCTCGGTGATCCGGGGCCGCAGCGAACTGCTCGGCAACGGCGTCCCACACCCTGGAGGCGAGCAACGTCTTGGAGCCGTGCGGCACGGGGTGATCCACGCCCGAGGAGGCCAGCAGCCATCCCGCGTTGTCCTCGACCTCGAAAGCACGACCGTCGCCGACCGCGTTGACCACCAGCAGGTCGCACTCCTTGCGCGCGAGCTTCTTGCGACCGTACTCCAGCACCGTGGTGTCCGGGTCTCCGGTTTCGGCCGCGAATCCGGCGATCACCCCGGCACGCAGCCGACCGCTCGATCGCTGCTCGACCAACTCCCGCAGCACGTCCGGATTACGCTCGAGACGGACCGATGGTGGTTCGCCCGCGTTCTTCTTGATCTTGTGCTCGGCACTCTCGGAGGGCCGGAAGTCGGCCACGGCCGCCGACATCACCACCGCGTCGGAGCCGTCGGCGACCTCGAGCAGCTCCGAGCGGAGCTCCTCGGCGGTGCCGACCCGTCGGAGTCGGACCCCGGCCGGGACCACGAGATCGGCCGTGTTCGCGGCGACCAGCGTGACATCGGCACCGCGATGCGCCGCGACTCGAGCCAGGGCGAACCCCTGTCTACCGCTGGAACGGTTGCCCAGGTAGCGCACCGGGTCCAGCGGTTCACGTGTCCCACCGGCCGAAACGACGACACGCCGCCCCTCGAGGTCACGGGGTAGCCCGGCGGGCTCGGCCAGCAGCAACCGCGCGAGATCGACGATCTCACCGGGATCGGGCAGGCGCCCCTTACCCGAATCGGACCCGGTCAGTCGCCCGCTGTCCGGTTCGGCGACCACGACTCCCCTGGAACGCAGCAGCTCGACGTTGTGCCGGGTCGCGGGATGTTCCCACATCTCGGTGTGCATGGCGGGAACCAACAGCACCGGACAGTGCGCGGTGAGCAGCGTCGAGGTGAGCAGATCGTCGGCGATCCCGCTGGCGGCCCGGGCGAGCAGGTCAGCGGTGGCGGGAGCGACCACCACCAGATCCGCCCGCTGACCCAGCCGCACGTGGGGCACCTCGGGCACGTCGTCGAACACGTCGGTCCGCGCCGGATGCCCGGACAGCGCCTCGAACGTGGCCGCTCCGACGAAGCGCAACGCGGCGGCGGTGGGAGTAACCCGAACGTCGTGCCCGCTCTCGGCCAGCCCGCGCAGGACTTCGCATGCCTTGTAGGCGGCGACGCCACCGCCCACCCCGAGAACGACGCGGGGCGCGTCACGCGCCCCCTGCTCGTCGCTCACGCGCCCTCGGAGTGCTGCAGCACACCCGCGTGGATCTCGCGGAGCGCGATGGACAGCGGCTTCTCCCTCGGACCCGGCTCGACCAGCGGCCCCACGTACTCCAGCAGCCCCTCGCCGAGTTGGGCGTAGTAGTCCTGGATCTGCCTGGCCCGCTTGGCGGCGAAGATGGCCAGCGCGTACTTGGAGCTGACGTTGTGCAGCAGATCGTCGATGGGCGGATCGGTGATTCCCTCGGCCGCGCCGCTGCTCGACTGGGACTGGATGTTGGCAGACTGGCCGCCGGGGAAGGCGGTCAGCGAGTTGGGGATGCTCACGTGTGTGGCTCCTGTGCTCTCCGACGGCGATCAAATTGGTCGGTCCGAGTCCCCACGGCCCGGCGCGCGGAACCGTATCGAACCACCGGACGGCACTCGAAGGGACCGCTCGAGTGAAACACTCCGCCCCGCGGCGTCGCCGAAGCGACCGGATCGCGCGACGTCTACCGATCGTTCGAGGGCAGCGGCTGCCCGGGAGGGGGACCGACTATCAATCGTACCAACTCGTCCACCGCTTTCCGCACATCGGCGTTGACCACGGTGGCATCGAACTCGGTACGGGCGGCCAGTTCGGCACGGGCCGTTTCCAGGCGCTGGCGCACCACCTCGGAGTCCTCGGTCATCCGCCCGGTGAGCCGATGAACCAGATCGTCCCAGGAGGGTGGCAGCAGCATCACCAGCCGCGCGTCGGGCATGCTCCGCCGCACCTGACGAGCGCCCTGCAGTTCGATCTCCAGCACGGCGGGACGACCGGCCGCGAGCGCACGCTCGACCGGCGCGCGGGGAGTACCGTAGTAGTTGCCCGCGTACCGGGCGTACTCCAACATCTCGCCCGCCGCGACCATGCGTTCGAACTCGGCACGGTCGACGAAGTGATAGTGGACCCCGTCGATCTCCCCGGAACGGGCCGGACGGGTTGTCACGGACACGCTGAAGTAGATGTCCGGTGCCTGGTTGCGCAGCTCGTCGAGCACGCTCGACTTGCCCACACCGGAAGGTCCGGATACGACGGTGAGCCGGGGCGTACCCATCGAGGCACGCCCCGGCAGCACGCCGTCGTCCGCGTCGATCACGCCCCGTTGAACTCGGCGAGCAACGCCTTGCGCTGACGCTCACCGAGACCACGAAGCCTGCGGCTGCTAGCGATCTCCAGCCGCTCCATGATCTGTTGCGCGCGGACCTTGCCCACGCCGGGAAGGGCCTCCAACAGCGCGGAGACCTTCATCTTTCCGAGGGTCTCGTCGTTGTCGGCACTGTCCAAGACCTCGGCCAGGCTGGTCCCACCGCGCTTGAGGCGCTCCTTGAGCTCAGCGCGGGCGCGACGGGCGGCAGCCGCCTTTTCGAGTGCCGCAGCCCGCTGCTCCTCGGTCAGCTGGGGAAGGGCCACCATGTCCTCCGTGATGTGGGTTTTCTTGATCGGTGCGGCGACGGTACCGACCCAGGTCAGCTCGCTACAACGCGGGTCCGCCTTTTTCGAGTCGGTTTCATCGGTTCTCCCGTCGCCCGGCCTGTCGGGTGGCTCGCCCACGACGCTGACGACCACCGGCCGTTGCAAGTACTACCAACAACGAGGCTGAAGTGCACTAACCCGGGGCAAAACTGGCCCCAACTGTTCGATTTCCGGGCGGTTGAGCGACGCTGAGCGATTCATCGCAGGTCAGTAACCGCGACGACGGGCAGTCGGCGGAGGCTCGCACGTGACCGCGAACACCGGAGAACGGGAACCGGCGCGGCGGCCTCGAACCACCGCCGGACGGCGGTGGGCCACCCCGTCCGTTCGAGCACCTCCCACCGAAGAGTGGCCGATATCACGCCTCGTGGCGACAGTTCGCGCGACCTGCGATCGAGCGAACGAGTGACATTCACCGCCGAACGGCGGGATCCACACCCCGGATACACCACCAGAGCGACAGCAGCGCCACGACCGCGAGCAGCACATAACAATCCCCGATCGAATGCCGCGCCGGCGTCCGGGCCAGTTCACGGCGTTGTCCGTGCGGCAGGAAGTGACAGGGAACCAGGACGAGTTCGGCACGGGCCGCGCCAACGCGCCCATGACCGACTGGTCGCTGTCGCCTCCGCCGAACAGGTAGACGAGACACAGCGCGCTCAGGACGAGCGGCAGCACCAACGAGGCGAGCACGAGAGAGGCGCGCCGACGCCGAACCACCGACGCACGGAGGAACTCGGCGACGCGTCGGTTCGGCTGTCGGCGCTTCTCGTTCGATCGAAACGGTTCGTGCTGTCGAGGGATGGCTGTGTCGGAGGACACGGCCGGGATTCGATCACCACGAACCCCGGGCACACGGGCGTCCCGCGAGATTCACTGTCCGAACACACCGGACAGATCGGCCCGCATCCGCCGGGTGGCGGCGCGGATCTCCGCGACGTCGGGGCCGTGCCGCAGCAGCTCGCGGGCGGCCGCGGGCAGCACGTTGGGCAGCATCCCACCGAAGACCGAGCGCAGCCCCTGCACGGTGGCCCCCTGCGCGCCCAGGCCGGGAGCGAGCACGGGGCCGTTCAGTGCGGTCAGATCGAGTTCGCCCGGCCGCACCGTGGCACCGGTGACCACACCGACGTGCCCCATCGGCTCCGCCCCGGCGTTGCTCTCCGCGGCGGCGTCCACGATGGACTGCGCCACCGTCTTCCCCTCCGAGGTGACCGAGCGCTGCAACCCGACCGCCTCCGGGTTGGAGGTGCGGGCGAGCACGAAGACACCCCGACCGGTCTGCGCGGCGATGCCCAGGGCGGGCGCGAGCGATCCGTACCCCAGGTAGGGGGAGACGGTTATCGCGTCCGCCGCCAGCGGTGAGGAGTCGTCGAGGTAGGCGGTGGCGTAGGCGGTCATGGTGGACCCGATGTCGCCACGTTTGACGTCGTGGACGACCAGCGTGCCCGTCTGAGCGCACTCGGCCACCACCCGTTCCAGCACCGCGAGCCCGCGGGAGCCGTAGGTCTCGAAGAAGGCGGACTGCGGCTTGACCACAGCGACCTCCTCGCCCACGGCTTCGAGCACGGTCATCGCGAACCGCTCCAACCCGGCGGGAGTCTCCTCCAGCCCCCACGCGTGCAGCAGCGCGGGATGGGGATCGATCCCCACGCAGAGCGGCCCCCGAGCGTGCACGGCCTCGGCGAGCCGCTGCCCGAAGGCCGCGTGAACCACTGTCATCGGGTCTCACCACTCCGATCGCTCCGCAACGCCGCCTGCAACCGCTGCAGCGGCCGCACGCCGATGTTGCCGCGGATGGCGGCCTCCACGCCCTGCACCGCCGCCGCGGCTCCCTGCACGGTGGTGATGCAGGGGACGTCCCGGGAGACGGCGGCGGTCCGGATCTCGTAACCGTCCACCCTGGGCCCTGGGTTGCCGTAGGGGGTGTTGAAGATCATGTCGATCTCGCCCGCCTTGATGAGGTCGATGACGTCGCGGTCCCCTTCGGGGTCGGTCCCGGAGGGCGCGGAGGCGTAGGCCGGATCCTCGTTGTGCTTGCGGACCACGGTGCAGGCGATGTCGTTGCGCCGCAGGATCTCGGCCGTTCCCGAGGTGGCGCAGATGTCGAACCCGAGGTCGGCGAGGCGCTTGACCGGGAACACCATCGAACGCTTGTCCCGGTTGGCCACCGAGACGAACACACGGCCCGAGGTGGGCAGCGAGCCGTAGGCACCGCTCTGGGACTTGGCGAACGCCTGGCCGAACGCGGTGTCGATGCCCATCACCTCGCCGGTGGACTTCATCTCCGGCCCGAGCAGCGAGTCGATGCCGTGTCCCTCCGGGGTGCGGAACCGGTGGAACGGCAGCACGGCTTCCTTGACCGCGACCGGGGCGTGCGGCGGGAGGTCCGCACCGTCGCCGTGTGGCGGCAGTATGCCCTCGGCCCGCAGGTCGGCGATCTTGGCACCGAACATGACCCTGGCAGCGGCCTTGGCCAGCGGAGCGGCCGCCGCCTTGGACACGAACGGCACGGTGCGCGAGGCGCGCGGGTTGGCCTCCAGGACGTAGAGCACGTCGTCCTTGAGCGCGTACTGCACGTTGAGCAGCCCGCGCACCCCGATCCCCTCGGCCAGCGCCTCGGTGCAGCGACGGACCTTGTCGATGTCCTGGCGGCCGAGGGTGATAGGCGGCAACGCGCAGGCCGAGTCACCGGAGTGCACCCCGGCCTCCTCGATGTGCTCCATCACGCCGCCGATGTAGACGTCGGTTCCGTCGCACAACGCGTCCACGTCGATCTCGATCGCGTCGTCGAGGAAGTTGTCCACCAGCACCGGGTGTTCCGGTGTGACCTCGGTGGCCCGGGCGATGTAGTTCTCCAGCGAGGTCTCGTCGTAGACGATCTCCATGCCGCGACCGCCGAGCACATAGGACGGGCGCACCAGCACGGGATAGCCGATGTCGTCGGCGATGCGCTTGGCGCCCTCGAAGGAGGTGGCGGTGCCGTAGCTCGGAGCGGGCAGTCCCGCCCGGTTAAGCACCTCGCCGAACGAACCGCGGTCCTCGGCCAGGTGGATGGCCTCCGGCGCCGTTCCCACGACGGGCACCCCGGCCTCGGCGAGCTTGCTCGCCAGCCCCAGCGGTGTCTGGCCGCCGAGCTGGACCACCACCCCGGCGACGGTGCCCGATGCCTGCTCGGAGTGCACGACCTCCAGGACGTCCTCGAAGGTCAGCGGCTCGAAGTAGAGCCGGTCCGAGGTGTCGTAGTCGGTGGAGACCGTCTCCGGGTTGCAGTTGACCATGACCGTCTCGTACCCGCTGCCGCCGTTGTCGGGGGCGTCACGCAACCCCATGGCGGCGTGCACGCAGGAGTAGTCGAACTCGATGCCCTGGCCGATCCGGTTGGGGCCGGAACCGAGGATGATCACCTTCGGCTTCTCGCGCTGCCGGTCCACTTCGGACTCGGCGGCGGCATCGGACTCGTAGGCCGAGTAGTGGTACGGCGTGGCCGCGGCGAACTCGGCGGCGCAGGTGTCCACGGTCTTGTAGACCGGGCGCACGCCCAGCCGGTGGCGCAGCGAGCGGACCCCGTCCTCACCCGCGAGTTCGGGGCGCAGCGCCGCGATCTGCCGGTCGGAGATCCCGGCACGCTTGGTGCTGCGCAGCAGCTCGGAGTCCAGCACGGGAGCGGCCAGGATCTGCTCGCGCAGCTCCACCAGCGAGGCGATCTGGTCGATGAACCAGGAATCGATCCCGGAGGCCTCGTGCACCTGGGCCACCGTGGCACCCATGCGCAACGCCCGCTCGACGGTGTAGAGCCTGCCGTCGTGCCCGTCGCCCAGTTCGTCTAGCGTGGAGTCCAGCGTCACGCCCTCGGGGTCCGGGACGGTCCAGAACCCGGCGCGGGAGGACTCCAGCGAACGCATCGCCTTGCCCAGTGCCTCGGTGAAGTTGCGCCCCAGCGACATGGCCTCACCCACGCTCTTCATCGTGGTGGTCAGCCGGGTGTCGGCTCCGGGGAACTTCTCGAAGGCGAACCTGGGCGCCTTGACCACGACGTAGTCCAGCGTGGGTTCGAAGCTGGCCGGGGTCTGCTCGGTGATGTCGTTGGGGATCTCGTCCAGCGAGTAGCCGATGGCCAGTTTCGCCGCGATCTTGGCGATCGGGAAGCCGGTGGCCTTGGAGGCCAGCGCCGAGGAGCGCGACACCCGCGGGTTCATCTCGATGACGACCATGCGGCCGGTGCTCGGGTGGATGGCGAACTGGATGTTGCACCCACCGGTGTCCACGCCCACCTCGCGCAGCACGTCGATGCCCACGTCGCGCATGTGCTGGTACTCGCGGTCGGTCAGCGTCATCGACGGGGCCACGGTGACCGAATCACCCGTGTGCACGCCCATCGGGTCGACGTTCTCGATGGAGCAGATCACGACCACGTTGTCGGCGTGGTCGCGCATCAGCTCCAGCTCGTACTCCTTCCAGCCGAGCACGCTCTCCTCGATGAGCACCTCGTGCACCGGGGACTCCGTGAGCCCCAGCGAGGCCATGCGCTCCAGTTCCTCGTGGGTGTGGGCCATGCCGGAGCCGAGCCCGCCCATCGTGAAGCTGGGCCGGATCACCACCGGCAGCCCGCGCTCGGTGACGAAGTCGCGCACCTCGTCCATCGAGTTGCACACCTTGCTCTCGGGGACGCCGCCGCCCACCGAGCGCACGATGTCCTTGAACCGCTGCCGGTCCTCGCCGCGCTGGATCGCGTCGACGTCGGCGCCGATCAGCTCCACGCCGTACTTCTCGAGCACACCCCGCTCGTACAGCGCCACGGCGGTGTTCAGCGCGGTCTGCCCGCCCAGCGTGGCCAGCAGGGCGTCGGGACGCTCGGCGTCGATCACCTTTTCCACGAACTCAGGGGTGATGGGTTCGATGTAGGTGGCGTCGGCGAACTCCGGATCCGTCATGATCGTGGCCGGATTGGAGTTGACCAGGCTGACCCGGATCCCCTCGGAACGCAGTACTCGGCAGGCCTGGGTTCCGGAATAGTCGAACTCGCACGCCTGGCCGATCACGATCGGACCGGAGCCGATGACCAGAACGTGGTTGATGTCGGTCCTCTTCGGCATCAGCGTGCCTCGCTCATCAGTCGTACGAAGGAGTCGAACAGGTTTGCCGCGTCGTGCGGCCCGGCGGCGGCCTCGGGGTGGTACTGCACGCTGAACGCGGGAGCGTCCAGCAACCGCAGCCCCTCGACGGCGCCGTCGTTGGCGCAGTGGTGGCTGACCACCGCGCTACCGAACTCGGTGTCGAAGTGCTCGCCCGGCTCGCCGCGCACGGCGAACCCGTGGTTCTGCGCGGTGATGGCGACCCGACCGCTGTCGGAGTCGATCACCGGGATGTTGATGCCGCGGTGCCCGTAGGGCAACTTGTAGGTTCCCCTGCCGAGCGCGCGCCCCAGGATCTGGTTGCCGAAGCAGATCCCGAACAGCGGCAGGCGCCGCGCCAGGATCTCCCTGGTCACCTCCACCGCGTGGTCGGCGGTGGCGGGATCACCCGGGCCGTTGGACAAGAACACACCGTCGGGCGCCACGGCCGTGATCTCGGACATCGAGGAGGACAGCGGCAGCACGTGCACCTCGATGCCGCGTTCGGCGAGCATCCGGGGCGTGTTGGACTTGATCCCCATGTCCAGCGCCGCGACCGTGAACCGGCGCTCCCCCACCGCGGGCACCACGTAGGGCTCGGTGGTGGTGACGTCGCCCGCGAGGTCGGCACCCAGCATCCGATCGCCGGAGACGACCCGGTCGATCATCTCCCGGTCGTCGGCGACCTCCGCGCCGGAGAAGATGCCGGCGCGCATCGCGCCCAGTTCCCGGATGTGCCGCGTCAGGGCACGGGTGTCCAGGTTGGCTATGCCCACCACGCCCTGGTCGCGCAGCTCGTCCTGCAGCGAGCGGGTGGCACGCCACGAGGAAGGCTTGCGCGCGGGGTCGCGTACCGCGTATCCCGCGACCCAGATCCGTCCGGACTCGTCGTCCTCGTCGTTCCAGCCGGTGTTGCCGATCTGGGGCGCGGTGGCCACCACGATCTGCCGGTGGTACGAGGGATCGGTCAACGTCTCCTGATAGCCCGTCATGCCGGTGCTGAAGACAACCTCACCGAAGCAAGAGCCCTCACTGCCGAAGGCCTCGCCGCGAAAGATCCGGCCATCCTCCAACACCAGGGCGGCGGGGGCCTGCGCGGTCATGTTTCCTCCTGCCGCTCAACCGCGGCCTCGTCGTCGTGCTCGGAATCGGAATCGGTGTTCGTGGTGGGCAGCAGCGCCCTGATCGCGCTCACCCACTCGGCGGGGTCGGTCTCGTCGCCGTGGCGGAAACCGCTGTCGAACGCCTCGGTCGACGAGGAATACCCGTCCGGGCGCCACGTGAGCACCAGCATGCCGACACCGGGGACCACCTTGTTGGCCAGCTTGTGATCGACACGGGCGTCGTGCAGCGCCGAAACCGGTATCCAGAGCGGCTCATCGCCTGCTCGGTCCAGCAGTACCCCGGTGCGGTAGAGCCTGGCGGTGGCGTTCGCCCGGTTGCCGAGCGTCGCCGCGGTGACCCGGTTCTGCCAGTCACCGGCGACGGTGGTGCCCACGTACAGCCCCACCGAGGCGGGCAACAGCTCGGGCAGCGAGTCCAGTTCCGGCGGGACACCCGGCAACGAGCCCGCCAGCTCGTCGTGCCCGCGTTTGCGCTTGTTCCAACCCTTGCGCATCCCGTAGATGACCAGGGCAGCGAGGGCGGCCAGCCCGATCACCCAGAGCGTGCGTGCCATCAGGACCGTCCTCCGATCGGTTCGACCTTGCCGTCGCGTGCGGTGATCCGTCCCTCGGAGATCGTGGCCAGCACGCGCCCCGGCAGCACCATCCCCTCGAAGGGCGTGTTGACCGCGGTACTCGCCAGCTCGGCGCCGCGTACCGTCCACTCGGTGTCCGGATCTACCAGGGTGAGATTGGCCGGTTCCCCGACCTCGATCGGTCGCCCCTGCCGGGAGAGCCCAGCTACGCGGGCGGGTGTCTCGCTCAGGACCCGAGCCACACCCCGCCAGTCCAGCAGACCGGGACGGACCATGGTGCGCACCAGCACCGACAGCGCGGTCTGCAACCCCAGCATGCCCGGCCTGGCGGCCGACCACTCGCAGTCCTTGTCCTGGTCGGCGTGCGGTGCGTGATCGGTGGCGACGCAGTCCACGACGCCCTCGGCGAGCGCCGTGCGCAACGCGTGCACGTCCTCGTCCGTGCGCAACGGCGGATTGACTTTGTAGAGCGGGTCGTAGGTCTCCAGCAGTTCGTCGGTCAGCAGCAGGTGGTGCGGTGTGACCTCCGCCGAGACCGAGCCCGCCGTCGAACGGGACCGCCACCACCGCAGGAACTCCGCGGTGCCCGCGCTGGAGACGTGGCAGACGTGCAGCGAGCCGCCGGTGTGCTCGGCGAGCATACAGTCCCGCGCCACCACGGACTCCTCGGCCGCCGCGGGCCAACCCGCCAGCCCGAGCCGCGCGGCGTTCGGCCCCTCGTGGGCCTGCGAACCGGGGGTCAACCTCGGGTCCTGGGCGTGCTGGGCCACCACACCGCCGAAGGCGCGGGTGTACTCCAGCGCCCGCCGCATCAGCAGCGGATCGTCCACGCAGTGCCCGTCGTCGGAGAACACGCGAACCTCCGCGGGGGAACGCGCCATCGAACCGATCTCGGCCAGCCGCTTCCCCTCCAGTCCGGCCGTGACCGCGCCGACGGGGCGCACGTCGACCAGACCGACCTCGCGGCCACGGCGCCGCACGTGTTCGACGACCACGGCGTTGTCGGCGACCGGATCGGTGTTGGCCATGGCCAGCACCGCCGTGTAACCACCGAGCGCGGCGGCCGTCGAGCCGCTCTCGACTGTCTCGGCGTCCTCCCCGCCCGGTTCCCGCAGGTGGGTGTGCGGATCCACGAAGCCGGGAAGCAGTACCGCGCCTCCGGCGTGGACGATCTCGTCGGCGTCGGTACCGGAGTGCTGTCCGATTCCGACCACGACGCCGTCGTCGATCAACAGGTCCACCGGATCACCGGTGCCGTAGGGGCGTACTTCGCGCAGCAGTACCCGCCGCCCGGAAGCGCCCGTGGGGTGTTCGTGCTCGGTCACGCCGTGCTCTCCTCTCCGGCCAGCAGGTGGTACAGCACGGCCATTCGCACGTGGACCCCGTTCCGAACCTGCTGTTCCACGGCAGCGCTGGGCGAGTCGGCCACTCGCGGCGCGATCTCCATTCCGCGCAGCATCGGTCCCGGGTGCAGCACGACCGCGTGCTCGGGCAGTTTCGCGGTGCGCGCGACGTTGAGGCCGTAACCGATCGAGTACTCCCTGGCCGTCGGGAAGAACCCGCCGTTCATGCGCTCGGACTGCACCCGCAGCGCCATCACCGCGTCGAGGGTGGGCAGCTGCGGATCCAGCTCGTGCGTGACGGTGGCTCCCCAGCTCTCGATCCCGTCGGGAACCAGCGTGGGGGGCGCGATCAGCACCACCTCGGCTCCGAGGGTGCGCAGCAGGTGCACGTTGGAACGCGCCACCCGGCTGTGCAGCAGGTCACCGACGATGCCGACGCGTCTGCCGGACAGCTCGCCGAGTCGCTCCCGCAGTGTGGCGGCGTCCAGCAGCGCCTGGGTGGGGTGTTCGTGCATCCCGTCGCCCGCGTTGACGACCCTCGTTCCGGTGTGGTCCAGCCACTCCGCGAGACGGTGCGGGGCACCGGAGGCGCTGTGCCGCAGGATCACGCAGTCCGCGCCCGCCGCCGAGAGCGTGAGCGCGGTGTCCCGCAGCGACTCGCCCTTACCGGTGGACGAGCCCGAGGCCGACACGTTGATCACGTCGGCGCTCATCCACTTGCCCGCCACCTCGAACGAGACCCTGGTGCGGGTCGAGTTCTCGTAGAACATGGTGATCACGGTGCGACCACGCAGGGTGGGAAGCTTGCGCACCTCCCTGCCGAGCAGCGTCTGCTTGAGCGTGTCCGCGGTGCCGAGCACCGTGTTCACGGTCTCGCCGTCCAGCCCGTCGGCCGTGAGCAGATGCCGTATCACTGTTTTCCTCCGGCCGATTCTGCTGTTTCGGTTCCCGATTCGGTGTCCGGCTCCCGCCCGGAGGTGGCAGTCGACGAGGTGGCACCCGACGAGCTATCCGGGCGACGCAGCAGCACCGCGTCGGTGTCGTCCACCTCGGTGAGCCGCACCGCGACGTCCTCGCTGCGCGCCGTCGGCACGTTCTTGCCCACGTAGTCGGCGCGGATGGGCAGCTCGCGGTGCCCGCGATCGACCAGCACGGCCAGCTGCACCGCACGGGGGCGCCCCTGGTCGCGGAGCGCGTCCAGCGCGGAACGAACGGTGCGGCCGGAGAACAGCACGTCGTCGACGAGCACAACCAGCGCGTCGTCGACGCCCCCGGTGGGCACGCTGCTCGGTTCCAGCGGCCGGTTCGGCTGCTGGCGCAGGTCGTCGCGGTACAGCGTGATGTCCAACGCCCCGGTGGGAACCGTGACACCGCTGAAGGTGGCGATGCGCTCCGCGATACGTCGGGCGAGCGGCACTCCCCTGGTGGGAACCCCCAGCAGCACGACGTGTTCGGCGCCGCTGTCGAGCGCGGTCTTCTCGATGATCTGATGGGCCATTCGGGCGACGGTGCGCGCGACGTCACCGGCCGAAAGCAATTCGCGCTCTCCGGCCGGAACCGCCGCGTCCGCCGATTGGCGTGACGCCACGGAAGGACCTCCTTCCCCGCCTCACTGGACGGGCCGTTAAAGGACGCCAGGAGCCCGGCAGCTACCGGGCTTGCCTTGTACGCTATCAGCGTCGGGGGGTCAACCGCCGGGGTGGTGTAACGGGATTCGTGCCACACTCACTCCAAGAGCAGCTTGACCTGGTGACGCTCGCGAGCGAATATTACTCTCCGTATCAATACTGAGCGTTCCTCCCCGGCAACTTGAACTAGGCTGACGGGGCGAATGAAACGGAGAACCGCCACATGGGCGACTACGCCAAGGCGCTGGGCAGCAAGCTCCGCGCTATCCGCCAGCAGCAGGGTCTTTCGCTGCACGGCGTCGAGCAGAAGTCAGGCGGGCGGTGGAAGGCCGTGGTCGTCGGGTCTTATGAACGAGGTGACCGTGCGGTCACTGTGCAGAAACTCGCCGAGCTGGCCGACTTCTACGGTGTTCCGGTAGCCGAACTGCTGCCGGAGGGGCGGGTTCCCTCCAGCGCGGAGCCCGCGACGAAGGTTGTGATCAACCTCGAACGGCTGCAACAGCTTCCCGCTGAGAAGGTGGGGCCGCTGGCCCGCTATGCGGCCACGATCCAGAGTCAGCGGGGTGACTACAACGGCAAGGTGCTGTCCATCCGCACCGAGGACCTGCGTTCCCTGGCCATCATCTACGACATGTCGCCGGGAGAACTCACCGAGCAGCTCATCGACTGGGGCGTCCTTCCCCCCGAGGCCCGTCCGGCCCGCGAGGAGTGACGAACCCGTGGTCCGCACTCGTTCCGACACGGGTGCGGACCACACCGATGTCCGCCGATCGTCGGGACGGAAACGTCCACCGACCAGCCCGGTTCTCGTCGAGTGGGAGATGATCCCCGGCCGACGGGAACCGGGCTCGATCGGACGATTTGAATCCTCCCCCGTCTGGAGGCGGGGGATTCCTGACTCAGGCAGCCCGGTCACGCAGCAGGTGACCGGGTCTCACGCCCTCAACATCAGCCGGGGTGAAACCAGCCCGGACCGGCATCACGCGTGCGGAGTTCTTGTCCCTCGGGGATGAGGCTCCGCACGCGGTGCAGGTAAACGTTCGTTCTGACAGCGGCAGGCGGTGCTTGGCTCTCGCCCCGCAGTGCGCGCAGTCCATCGTTGTGTATTTCGGGTCCACCAACCGCAGGTCCCGCCCGTGCTTACGGGCCTGCTCGACCAACGCGGTCTTGGTCGCGCCGATCGCGGCATCGGCGGCCTTGCGGGCCATTGTGGTCTTGGCGAGGAACTTCGGCTTGAAGTCCTCCACGGCGATCTGGTCGTGGTGGCGGGCAACACTCTTCGCCCACTTACGGCCGGTGTCCTGCCGCTGACGGGCGACCTTCTTGTGCGCTTTCGCCGCTTGGCGTTGCGCCTTGCGGTAACCCTTGGTTTGCGGCTTGTTCCGTGGGCGCTCACGCCGCGACATCTGGCGTTGGTAGTGCGCGAGACGCTGCTGAGCGCGTTTGCCGTGCTGGGCGTGCGGCAGATCGTAGGCGCCATCGGTGGTGGTGGCGGTTTCGGTCACGCCCCAGTCGATACCGATCGCTCGGCCGGATCCCGGAAGTGGTTCGGCGGCGACCTGTACGACGAACGACGCGTACCAGTGCCCGAGGTTGTCCTGATACACCCGCACCGACGACGGTTCGGACGGCAGGTCGCGGGACCAGACCACGGTCAGCTCGATCCCGCCCGCCAGGTACAGACGCCCGTCCTTCACGCGGAAGCCGCGCTTGGTGTAGGCCAAGCTGGGACGGGTGTCCTTGTCCCGCTTGATCCGGGGCATTCCGGCGCGCTGCTTCATCGGCAAGCGGGCCTTGATGTCCTTGAGTGCTTTCGCGCGAGACTTCCCGAAGTCGCGGATGGTCTGCTGCTGCGGCACTGTCGCACCTTCACGCAGCTACCGGTTTGCCTGCCGCGCTTCGGTCAGAAGCTTGTCCAGCCAGGCCGGGCCGCACGTGTCGTCCGCCCCGGTGGCCTTGTTGTCGCGATAGACCTTGCGGGACATGGCTACGCATTCGTTCCATACCCACCGGCAGCGTCCCCACTCCTCGCGGAGCTGCTTCTCGGCGGTGTTGGACACGCGCAGGCGGAACAGGTACCGCGCCCTGGCGGTGTCTGTTTCCTGCGGTGTCATGTCCATGCCGATCATTGTAGCATTTGGTTTATGGGTACAGATGGGGACTTCCGCACTGGTCGACATGTGGTTTTCGCGATGCACGCGCACTTGGTTTTCGTCACGAAATGCCGGCACCCGGTCTTCACCGACACGCACCTGCGGCGGATGCACGAGGTCATGCGGCAGGTGTGCGAGGACTTCGAGACCGAGCTCGAAGAGTTCAACGGCGAGGCCAACCACGTGCACCTGCTCGTCAACTTCCCGCCGAAGGTCGCGGTATCGAAGCTGGTCAACAGCTTGAAAGGCGTCTCGTCACGGATGCTGCGCAAGGAGTTCGAGGATCTGCGGTTCGCCTACTGGAAAGGTGTCCGTCTGTGGTCCGGCTCGTACTTCGCCGGGTCAGTCGGCGGGGCGCCGATCTCGGTGGTGCGGCAGTACATCGAGCAGCAGGCGCGGCCGGTTGTGTAGGCCACCGCTGGGCCGGTTGAGCGGGAAGTTGATGCGCTTCCTCCCCGCCCTGAAGGGCGAGGCATCCACACTACGTTCGCCCGGTGACAACACGACCCGGCCGGGGAACCGTTCGGCCCCGGACCGGGTCGATTTCGTGCCCGCGCCGAGGTTGGTGCCCGTTGCGGGCACCACACGACAGGCCGCACCGTTTGAGGTTCTCCGTCACTCTCCGGCGGAGGCCGGAACGGGAAATCGCGGTCAGCGCTCCGAAGCCGCGGGGGACTCCGCCTCGGCGGCCGAGTCCCGCTCGGCCGCGACCGTCTCGTCTTCCTCGGCCGAGCTCTCCGGGGAATCACGCAGCGACTCCCGCTGCTGTTCGTCGATACCGGCCAACCTGCCGAGCACCCCGTTGACGAACCGGGGAGTGTCGTCCGTGGAGAGCGCCTTGCCCAGCTGCACGGCTTCGTCGATGACCACGGCCGGGGGGATGTCGTCACCCCACAACATCTCGAAGAAACCAAGGCGCAGCACGGCCCGGTCCACGACCGGCATCCGGGAGAGCGCCCAGCCCTGCGAGTACTCGACGATCAGCTCGTCGATCCGTTCGCGGTGTTCGGCCACCCCGGAGACGAGCGTGACGGCGTAGTCACCGACGACCGGTGCCTCGGTGGAACCGACGCGCTGCCGGAGCAGCGCGTCGGGGGCAAGTTCGCGTAAATCGGCCTCGTAAAGCACTTCCACCGCGCGTTTGCGGGCCTTGCTCCGTTCGCCCAACTCACACCCTCTTTTCGGCAGCGCGCGGTCCTGGACAGCCCAACCGGACCAGCATACCGGCCGACCGTGAGCCGGTCACTTGACGCGTCCCAGATAACGCCCGTCGCGCGGGTCCACCCTGATCTTCTCGCCCGACTCGATGAACAGCGGGACCTGCACGGTCGCGCCGGTCTCGAGTTCGGCGGGCTTGTTGCCACCGGTGGAACGGTCCCCCTGCACACCGGGGTCAGTGTGGGCGATGGTCAGCTCCACCGAGGCGGGCAGCTCGACGTAGAGCGGCTCGCCCTCGTGGCGGGCCAGGGTGACGGTGCTGTTCTCCAGCATGTAACCGGCCGAGTCGCCCACGGTCTCGGGCGAGACGCTGACCTGGTCGTAGGTGTGGGGATCCATGAACACGTAGTCGACGCCGTCGTTGTAGAGATAGGTCATCTCGCTGCGGTCGACGTTGGCGGTCTCGACTTTGATCCCGGCGTTGAAGGTCTTGTCCACGACCTTGCCGGAGAGCACATTCTTGAGGGTGGTGCGCACGAAGGCACCGCCCTTGCCCGGCTTCACGTGCTGGAAACTCGTGACGGTCCACAGCTGCCCGTCGATGTTGAGCACGATTCCGTTTTTCAGGTCGTTCGTGGTGGCCACGGTCGGAGTCTCTCCTGTGCTAAGGCTACAGATGTTCGCCGATTCGAGCTGGCGCGCGACCGAGAAGCGGGATCGAGCGCACGTTGTCACACCTAGAGAATGACGAGCTCCTTCGTCGTCAAGGTGAGCAACTCCGGCGTGTCCGCACGCGCGACCAGCGTGTCCTCGATGCGGACGCCGCCCCGCCCAGGCAGATACACACCGGGCTCGGCGGTGACCGCCATTCCGGCCTCGATGGTACCCGCTCCGCGTTGGGACAACGCCGGTGCCTCGTGGATCTCCAGTCCCACACCGTGCCCCAGACCGTGCGAGAACCGCTCCCCGTAACCGGCCTCGGTGATGACGTCACGGGCAGCCGTGTCGGCGTCGGCCACCTCGGTTCCGAGGCGGATGGCATCCCGTCCGGCTGCCTGCGCCGTCGCGACGAGCTCGTAGATCTCGCGCTGCCAGTCGGCGGGTCGGCCCAGCACGACCGTGCGGGTCATGTCGGAGTGGTAGCCGTCCACGAGCGCGCCGAAGTCCATCTTGACGAAGTCACCCGGGGCGAGTTCGGCATCGGTGGGGCGGTGGTGCGGCACGGCCGAGTTCTCCCCGGTCGCCACGATCGTCTCGAAGGAGGGGCCTGCAGCACCGTGGTCGAGCATCCGGCTCTCCAGCTCGCGCGCCACGGCGAGCTCGGTACGGCCCGGACGCAGCCCACCGTGCTCGATCAGCCCGGCCAACGCGCGATCGGCCGCCGCGCACGCCATGCGCAGCGCCTCGATCTCGCTCTCGTCCTTGATCAGGCGCAGCGTTTCCACCAGGCCGGGGGCGCGGACCAGCTCCACCCCGGGGGCGGTGCGGCTCAGCTCGTCCAGCCCGTCCACCGTGACGTGCTGGCTCTCGAAGCCCACCCGCCGGTAGGTCGCGCTCCGCGATTCGGCGCGTCGGGCCAGCTCGGCGACGCTGGCCCGGTCGATGAGGTGTTCCAGCTCGGGGACCTGTGCGGCGGCCTGCGTCTCGTAGCGACCGTCGGTGCAGAACACCGTGCGGGTCTCGTCGGCCGCGGTATCGGCCGCGTGCACCAGCAGGGACGCGTTGGAGCCGGTGAAGCCGGTGAGGTACCTGATGTTGAGCAGGTCGCTCACCAGCATCGCGTCCACCTCGCGGTCACGCAGGTGGCCCCGAAGGGATTCACGGCGATGTACGTGCGATTCGGGCATGCGGGCAGCTTAGTTCCCGGGCGGGAACCGCCGCCCGGGCATGTGGGGGTGCGGGCTGTGCCGCGAGTCCACCACTCCGCGTGTGCGCTGCCTCGCATCGGTGGCGTGTGCGTCGGAGCCGGTGACGAAAAATCCTCCCGGCTCCGGCGAGGGAGCGGGAGGACGTTTCCGCGTTCGAGGGCCGAACGGCCGGATGGTCAGCCGAACTCGCCGTCCTTCACACCGGCGACGAACGCCTGCCACTCGACCGGCGTGTAGTAGTGCGCGGGCCCGCTGCGGTCCTTGGTGTCACGCAGCCAGCGACCACCGTCGGCGGCCACGGCCACCTCGACGCAGCCTTGGTGATCATTGCTGTAACTGCTCTTGCGGAACTCGGCGTCCGGGGGGAAGTCGAGTGGGGATCGCGTCACTTGTGCACCTCCTGTGCTGCTCGGCGCAACATCGCCTGCGAGTCTTCCTGGTTCGCGGCCTGCACCCGGAGGCGGGTCATAGCCCGCTCGTACAGTGCGACCTCGTCGGGCTTTTCGTAGTAACGGCCTTCGACGAGCCCTTCCAGATAGACGATTCCAGGGTCTCCAGTCATCTCGCCGGGAAACTTCAGGATCTGGAAACCACCGGACTGAGCCAGATGCGCTCCCGCGTTCAAGGGGAGTATCTGCAGATCGATGCGAGGGCGCTCACCGAGTTTGATCAGATGATCGAGTTGTTCGGCCATCACCTCGGTGTTGCCACGAGGACGATGGAGTACCGACTCATCGATGATAGCCCACAACCGAACCGGTTCCTCGGTGCGATCCAGGATGTTTTGACGTCCGAGTCGAAGTTCGACACGTTGCTGGACCTGCTCGTCGGTGAGTTCGGGATCGGCACGGATCACGGCTTCGGCATAGGCGGGTGTCTGCAGCAGGCCAGGGACAACGTAGGCGTCGAAGCTGAATACCTCGGTGGCTCCCGCTTCCAGCCCCAAGAACAGGTCGAACCATGACGGTACCGCGCCACTGAGTTTGTCCCACCAGTTCTTGCCTTTGCGAGCCGCTTCGACGATCCGCAAGAAGTCCGGAAGCCGATCGGGCTTGCCGTAGAAGTCGAGCAGGATCTCCAGCACGGGTTTGGAAGGGAGCCGTTCTGCCGTCTCGAGGTGTCCCACCTGGGCGCACGACAGCCCGAGCCGCTGCATGACCTCGGAGCGTTCCTTGCCCGCTTCTTCACGAAGTTGGCGCAGGTTGAGGCCGATCCAGCGTCTGAGTAGTGCGGGGCTCGAAGTGGCAACCACGTGATGATCTCCTTCGCCTGTTGGTCAAGGTCCCGCCCTCGGCATACAGCTCATGGTCGGCTTCCAAGAAGAAGATCACCCGAACGGGGGCATGCACAACTCTTGGATCTGTAGCAGCTACATTGTAGCTTTTTTATGTAGCCGCTACAGAGTAGCGAATACAGAGAATGTGGCCGAGAAGATCGCCATGAGTGGAACCCCGGTACTTCTCCGGCCGCCGATGGCGGCGATCCCGACGTTTCCCCCGACAGCGCCGGGCTCGCCGCCGCACTGCCCGGCAACGGAAAGTCAGAGATGATCGACGACGAATCGCCACCACTGCTGTGGACACGACCTAGTCCGAGGCCGTGGACGGTCCCCTGTCTGATCACGACGAGCTCGTTCACGATCTCCGTGGCGGGGATTCCGGGAGCAGCGGCCTCGGTGTCCGTACTGGACCGCGACTACGGGCTGAGCGCTCACTGGAAACCGATCGGGGTGTTCGCCGAGACGCCGTACGCGTTCGTCGCGCTCGGACTTTTCGTGCACGTGGCGTGGTTCGCGTCGCGGAAGCACGTCGCGACACACACGCCCACTGCGTGTGGTCTCTGGTTCGACCAGCGTGCTCGGCCGCTGCTCTCCCAGCCGAAATCCCACGACACGAACGGCCCCTGCGCGGACTGCTTGACGGCCTGGGGAGACCACTATGGCCAGTGATAACCCCCTGTGGTCCGGCCCGACGAACACGGAGTCAGCGGGGGATCCCACCCGCACCGTAAGAGTGTGGATCGACCACACCGGAACGGTGCACGAACGACATACGCGAGATACCGGCCGCACGCTGTGCGGACTCAACGCCGGTCCCGACCACGACATCGAGCGCGGCCCTCGGATCTGTGCCACATGCGTGGGAATCCACCTCGACGCCGAGGCATCCGGCGCGAACACCGGGTGAGCGGCCGAGAGCCGGTGGTCCGGGCGCGGCTTCCCTCCCCCCGCGCTCGGACCACCTCCCCCTGTTCCCATCCCGGAAAGGAGTCGTCATGACCGCTGCCGAAGTGCCACGAACGGACTTGGAAGTCCCACTGCTGTCGTTGCGGCACGCCGGTCGTCCCGAGCGCCCGGCCCACGTACCCCCGAACCTGGACAACGACGAGCTCCGGGCGTTGATCACAGCGGCGCATCCCGAGCTGGAGCAGATCCACCGACCACACCCCACGCACGGTGAGACCGTGCACGGTTATCGAGATCGTCGAACAGGGGACTGGGTCATCGTGTTCGAACGTGCCGAGAAGCGATCCACGCTCAAGGAGTACGGCGGTCCGCTGTGGGACCGCATCGTCGCGCTCGTGAGCAGGTGGCAGGCCACCAGCCGTTCCACGAGTCACCACTCGCGGCAGGGCTGAACGATGTGCACAGCGAACATCGTGGTCGCCGTCCGCGGCAATCACCGGGAGCTCGCGGGCCTGTTGCGGCACATCGCCGTCCAGGATTTCACCGGGCGGATCGAGGTGATCCTGGTGGACAACCACCGTCGCCGCAGAATCTCACCGTCGGTGCTGGTCGAGGCGGGACTGGCCGGAACCGTGGTCCACGAGCCCCGCCCCGGGCTGAGCCGGGCCCGCAACACCGGGGTGGAGCACGTTACCGGGGAATTCGTGCTGTTCACCGATCCGGACTCGCGTCCTCATCCGGGCTGGGCCAGTGGTCTGGTTCGAACTCTCATCGAGACGGGTGCCCATTGCGCGGGTGGCCGAGTCGTCCCCCGCTTCGTGGGTTTTTCCGAACCACCCGCGCTCGAACCGGGCCTCGCGCAGTTCTTCGTCCCACCCGACTGGCCGAGCGAGCCGTGCGAGCTGCGCCCGCCGTTCTGGCTGCTCGGATGCAACCTGGCCACCCGCTCCACCCCGACTCCGGTGTTCGACGAGCAGCTCGGTGTCCGCCCGTGGCGACATCTGTCCTGCGAGGACCTGGAGCTGACCGTCCGCACCGAGCACGCCGGACTCGGAGTGGTCGTGGCCCCGAACGCGATCGCGCACCGAGCCATCCACGCCGCCGACGTGCGTCTCCCTCGGCTGCTGGCGCGTGGCTTCTGGCACGGCGTATCGGCCGCACGACTGCGCCGCAGCCACCCGGAGGCAGTGATCTACGACAGCGTGCGGCTGTCCGATGTGCTCGGCGCGGTCCCGCGCGAGCACTGGCGCACCGTGGCAACGCATCTGGCCCGCATCACCGGCTGGCGACTGGAAACGCTCCGGCCAACGCGACGGGTATCAGCCGGCAAGGACGAGGGGGTGAAGAGCCGATGAGCGCCCCACCGTGGCCACTGTCGACCAGCGCGGCAAGCAGCGACCCGACCGTGGCGGTGTTGCTGGATACGGCCGGGTTTCTGCGCACCCTGCCGCTGACCGGCGCGGCCGCGCGCACGGCACGGTTGAACGCGTGGCTGCACCAGCAAGGCGCGGAGACGACCCTGCTGTTGTGCGATCTGAACCCGGCCTCGCGGCCGAGCGGGGCGTGGCCGCTACCGGTGCGCTACCTGCCCTATGCCAGCGTCTACGAACACACCGACCGGCTGCGGCTGCACCTGGCCGAGCTGGCACCGGACGTGCTGGTGCTGTCCAACACCCAGCTGACCGTGCGCTACGGCCGCGAGCTGGCCGAGGAGGCCGGGGCAGCGCTGGTCTACGAGATGCACGACGACGAGCCCGCCTTGCTGCGTTCGATCGGCGATGCGGGGCAGGACACCGCGGCGGTGCTGCAAACCGCCGCCGTGGCCGCCGCCGACGGAGTGATCACGTTCACCGACCGCGATACCCCGACCGCGCGAAGACTCGGCGCCACCACGGTGCACGTAGTGCCCTGCGGAGTCGACCCCGGGCCTGCCCCGAGACCGCAGTCGAGTGCCGAGTCGCGGGTGGTGTTCGTCGGCAACGGCTACTACGAGCCGAACCGCCGTGCGATGCGGTGGTTGCACGAGGTGCTCGCACCGAGCCTGCCGCCCGGGACGGTGATCGAGGTGATCGGCCGCTATCCCGCTTCGCTGCGGGAATTCGCTGACCGTGTGCGGCTGCGCGGCCCGGTGCGCGACCTGCGTTCGGCGTTGGACAGCGCGACCGTGGCCGTCGCTCCGCTGGAGACCGGCGGGGGCATGAAACTCAAAGTCCTCGACTATTGCGCCGCCGGGCTGCCCGTGGTCGGCACGGCCGAGGCGTTCGTCGGGTTCGCCGAGACCGAGCAGTGGGCAGTCGAGGCCGACCTGGCCGAGCTGCCCGGACACGTGACCGCGCTGCTGGGCGACGAGGTGCGCCGCCACCGTCTGGGCAGACGCGCACGGCACCTGGTCGAACAGCGCTACTCCTGGTCGGCCCAGGCGCGGGCCGCACACGCGGCCTACAGCGCCATCCTCGAGCAGCACCGCGCCGGCACACGCGGCAGCGTTCCCGACCCCGAGACGCGAGCCTTGGCTACCGAGCCACCGTACTGGCTGCGGGAATGGCGCGGCCACACCACTCCTCGCACGCATGCTTCCGAGTAAGGATCCGACATGGACGACGACACCACCAACAGCGACGAGGACGTCAGCAGCGAGCTCGCCGAAGCCATCGACTGTGCACGCCTCGCCGCCACCGCGGCCGTAGGCACGACATTCGCCTCCCACGCCCTGGTCGGCTACGGCGGACGCTCCGCGATCTTCCTGGCCGAGCACGCGGTGTTGAAGGTCTACACCCACCGGGGGCAGGAACGGTGCCACCGTGAGGCCGCCGGGCTGCGCGCGGCCGCCCACGCTCCCGAACTACGCGTGCCCGAGGTGCTGGCCCACGACGAACAGGCCGGACAGCTGCCCTGGCTGGCAACCACCCGATTGAACGGCACCCAACCGTCTCCGCACGAGGCGACCACGACGCTCGGCCAAGTCGCCGCCCAGCTGCACAGCCTGCCCGGTGAGCTCCTCGCGGCAATGCCCGAACACCGCCGACGACTGCGTGAGCTGCCGGACGGCACCAGCCCCACCCACCGGGCCGGGGCACAGCTCGACACCGCACTGGCCGAGGCGACACCGGCGGCCGAGACGCGCTGCACCCGCGAGCGCGGATTCGTGCACGGGGACTTCTCCCGCCGCAACATCCTGCTCACCGACGGCGAGCACCCCGGCGTCATCGACTTCGAGGGCTCCGGCATCGGCTGCCGCTACGAGGACCTCGGCACGCTGGTGCTGCACGAGAGCCTGCTCGGCACGCACGACCGGCGCGTGCTGCTGGCCGCCTACGACACCGAGCGCCGCCGCTGGATCCCCACCGCCGCCCCGGTCAGCGGTGACCACCTCGCCTACCACCTAGCCCTGCGCGCCCGCTGGATCCTGCAATGGGCCATCGACCTCGACCCCGAACTCGCCGAACAGGTCACCGCCCTGGTCCCGTGGCTGCTGGCGGGCCTGCACGACACCGGACAGGTGCTGTGACGTGCTGATCCTCGACGGAATGCCCGGGGCGGGCAAAACCACGCTCCTCGGAACACTGCTCACCCAGTGGCAGGCCGTGGTCTTTCCCGAAGCCCGCCCACCGGCCGAGGGCGATGACGAGACCGTGCTGCGGCACCTGTTGGCCGAGGACCACGCGCGCACCACCGAGACCGCCCGGCTGCACACGCACAGTCCGGAGCGGGTGATCGCCTCCGACCGCTGCCACCTCGGCGTGCTGGCCTACCGCTACGCCCTGGCCCGACTCACCGGCCAGTGGCACGACTTCCATCTCGCATTGACCCGCAGCCGCGAGCTCGCCCTCGACCAGCGCCACCACGACGACACCGTGCTGATCCTGCACCTGGAACCCGACGAGTCACGACACCGCCGCCGCGACCGAGCCGACGATCCCCGCTATCGCCTCTGGTACGACACGAACTTTCTGACCGCCTACGGCGAGTTCTTCCGCGAGCTCACCCGGTGGATCAGCCCCGGGCCCAGCTGGCAACACCACCAGGTCACCGACACCGACCTGACCGCCACCGTGGCCACCCTGTTGCCCGCCTCGACGACCACACCGGCCGTGTCGAACGCCGACCTGGCCTGCGGCGGCGACTGCGGCCGACCGCGCTCGACGAGCGTGACCAGCCCGCACGGACGCACACAACTGTTCAGCCGCGCCCTGCACCACCAACCCCACGGTGGGCCCGTGTACTGCCTGACCAGCGCCACCGAGATCACCGACCATGTAGAAAGGAACCTCGATGGAGGACGACACCGCGACCGCACGCACCCTCCTGGCGACCTTGGCCAACGACCCTGACCCACACACCCCGACAGCCTGGAGCGCCCCCGCCCGACAGACCGCCACAGCGATCCGCGAACACCTCATCGACGCCACCCAGCACAGGCACACCACGGTGACCTTCACCGAACTACACCGCTGGCGCCGCGACCTCGACACCACCCTGGACCACCTCGCCACCACCGACCCCGCTCTATGGCAACACTGGCAGTACCCCGGCACGTGGCTGGACTCCCTGCTACGGCTGCGATCCCTGATCGCCCACGTACTCGCCAAGGCGTACTGGAACGAGGCCGACCAGGTCGCCTACGCCGACATGGACGTGCCCCGCTACCTCTGGGGAGCCCGATGACACCACCAGAACAATCCACCTCGGACCCCTACACCCGCACCGCCAACGAGCTGCTGACCCTGCTCGGCGGGGCCGAAAACATCATCACAATGACCCACTGCGTCACCCGCCTACGCATCACCCTGGCCGACCACCAGGCCGTCGACGGCACCGCGTTACGCGACCACCCCGCCGTTCTCGGACGCCTCGACGACGGCGAAACCCTCCACCTTCTCGTCGGTCCGGCCGCAGTCGAACCACTCACACTCGCCTGCGTCACGCTCCTCACCGGATGCAAGGACCGCTGGGGCGACGAACGACGCTGACGGAGACTTCCCACTGAAACCGGGCCGACCGAACCTCTACCGGTCAGCCGTTCCCCGCTGTCGGTGGAGAAGACGCACAATGTCCTCGGGCCGGAACCCCACCGCGACCCGCTCGCTCACCCGTGGTGGGGTACGCGCGTCCAACCGTTCTCACGTTCCGGCACCGCCCCGCGAGCTACGCGGAAGCCGATGTCGTCGAGCCGGTTGGTCGGGTGGGTCCGGCGGCGCACCGAGGCGCGGCAGCTCCAGTGCTCGTCGAACCAGCCGCCGCCGCGCAGCACCCGGTAGGTGCCGTAGACCTCGGGATCGTAGAAGTCCCAGCACCACTCCCAGACGTTGCCGATCATGTCGTGCACGCCCCACGGGTTCGGCTGTTTGCGGCCCACTTCGTGCACGTGTTCGTCGGAGTTGTCGCGGTACCAGGCGATCTCGTCGAGCGGTCCGTACCGCGGCCCGGTGGTACCCGCGCGGCAGGCATGCTCCCATTCCGCTTCGGTCGGCAGCCGGTAGCCGTCGGCCGTGGTGTCCCATTCGACTGAGTCGTCCTGCTCGTGCAGGCGGTAGGCGGGCTCGATCCCCCGCAGCCGGGACAGCGCGTTGCAGCAGCGGACGGCATCCCACCAGGAAACACTTTCGACGGGGAGCTGATCACCTCGTACCGCGCTGGGCCGCAGTCCGGTGACCTCGGCATAGCGGGCCTGGGTGATCGGGGTCGCGGCGAGGCGGTAAGGGGCCAGATCGACCGACCAGCTTCGCCGCGTCCGGCGATCCGTGAGCACCGCCCGCCCCGCCGGCAGGTCGATCAGCTCGATCTCGGTACCGACAGTCACGGGCGCTCGTTTCGACGAGTACGTTCGTTCGAAGGTGTCACCCCGCCCGGCAATCGCCGTTCCCGCCCCGGTGGGAACGAGCACGGCGATTGGTGAAATCCGATGTGGCGTGGGCGACTGCTGGAGACTACCGGCTCCCGGTACTGGGACGGCAAACCGTTTTCCACCACGCGATCACCCACGCGAATCGCTTCGAGGGCGGCTCCTACCCCGCCAACCGCTCCCCGCTGTCGGCGGAGAAGACGTGCACCTCGTCGGCGCGGAATCCCACGGTGACCCGCTCCCCCACCTTCGGCGGGGTGCGCGCGTCCAGCCGCACGATGAGTCGTTCCGAATCCCCGGCACCCTCGCCGTCGTCGACCACGCCGTGACACAGCGCCTCGGCGCCGAGCTCCTCCACCAGCTCCACGGTCATCGGGATTCCCTCACTGCCCAGGTGCAGCGATTCGGGGCGCATCCCGAGCAGCACCGTCCCGGCTCCCTCCTCGGCGGCGGCACGCAGCGCCTCCCGCGACAGCGGCACCGTGGTACCGCCGAGTTCGGCGCCGTCCTCGCGCAGCACCGCCCGGGGCAGGTTCATGGCGGGAGATCCGGTGAACCCGGCCACGAACGAGTTAACCGGGTGGTCGTAGAGCGCACGCGGGGTGTCGCACTGCTGCAGCACGCCCTCGTGCAGCACCGCGACCCGATCGCCCATCGTCATCGCCTCCACCTGGTCGTGGGTGACGTAGACGGTGGTGACTCCCAGTCTGCGCTGCAACGCCGCTATCTGGGCACGCGTGGCGGAGCGGAGCTTGGCGTCGAGATTGGACAGTGGCTCGTCCATGAGGAAGACCTGCGGCTGGCGCACGATGGCCCGTCCCATCGCGACGCGCTGTCGCTGACCGCCGGACAGCGCCTTGGGTTTGCGGTCGAGGAACTCCTCGATGTCGAGCAGCCGGGCGGCATCGGTGACCCGCTCCCTGATCTCGGGCTTGCTCATTCCCGCGATCTTCAACGCGAAGCCCATGTTGTCGGCCACCGACATGTGGGGGTAGAGCGCGTAGTTCTGGAAGACCATCGCGATGTCGCGGTCCCGGGGTGCCAGTCGGGTGACCTCACGCGAGCCGATGTGGATACCGCCCCGATCGACGTCCTCCAACCCGGCCAGCATGCGCAAACTGGTCGACTTGCCGCAGCCGGACGGGCCGACCAGCACCAGGAACTCGCCGTCGGCGATGTCGAGGTCGAGAGCGTTGACCGCCGGGGTGTCGGCTCCGGGGTAGTGCCGCGTCGCGTCGTCGTAGGTGATCGTGGCCATCTCGCACACTCCTCTGCGGGGAGAGTCCGCCCGGTGCTCGGAGGTTCCACCACCTACGGCCCCCGGGCGGTGAATTTCAACCGTGGACGTCCGGGTGCATCCGGTGCAGCGCCGAACGATGTGTCCGTCTGATTCGTGCGCCGTCCGACGCCTCGGAAACCGGCAGTTCCACTTCGGTGTCGACCGCCCATTCCGGCGGTCGGTCGGTGCCCGCCAGCGTCCAGGCGGCCTGCCGCGCCGCGCCGATGGCGACGTACTCGGCGGGGGCCGGGACGGTGACCGGCACGTCGAATACGCGCGGCGCCGCGCGGCGCACGGCCTCGGAACGGGCGGCACCGCCGATGAGCAGCACGCGGCGCACCGGAACGTGCTGTTCCCGCAGCGCGTCCAGCCCGTCGGCCAGGCCGCACAGCATCCCTTCCACCGCTGCGCGGGCCAGGTTCTCGGGCGTCATGTTGTCCCTGCGGAGCCCGTGCAGCGTCCCGGTGGCGTCCGGCAGGTTCGGGGTACGTTCACCGTCCAGATAGGGCAGCAGCGTCAGCCCGCCCGCGCCGGGCTCGGCCGCGCAGGCGAGCCGGTCGAAGCCCGCGCTGTCGGTGTCGAGCAGGTCCGCTGTGGCGGTCAGGACCCGGGCCGCGTTGAGCGTGCACACCAGCGGCAGGAATCTGCCGGTGGCGTCGGCGAACCCGGCGACCGTGCCCTCCGGATCGCTGGTGGCCGTTTCCGAGCAGGCGAACACGGTGCCGCTGGTTCCCAGCGAGACCACCACGTCACCGGGGGTGATGCCGAGGCCGAGCGCAGCGGCCATGTTGTCGCCGGTGCCCGCCGAGACGAGCCTGCCGGACGGTGTGGTCCCGGCCGCCTCCCCCGGGGCGAGCACGCGCGGGGTGTTCGGCGAACGTCCGCCGAAGGCGCGGGCGAGCAGGTCGTGGCGGTAGCGTTCCTCGCGCGGGGACCAGTAGCCGGTGCCGGAGGCGTCACCGCGATCGGTGACGTACTCCCCTCCGGTGAGCTTGGCCGTGAGCCAGTCGTGCGGCAGCAGCACGTCGCTGACCCGATCGGCCAGTAGCGGCTCGTGCTCGGCCATCCAGCGGAGTTTGGTGACCGTCAGGCTCGCCACGGGCATGGTTCCGGTCAGCTCGGCCGTAGCGGCGGCACCCCCGTACTCGGTGATGAGCTGCTCGGCCGCCTCAGCCGAACGGGTGTCGTTCCAGAGCAGCGCGGGACGCACCACCTCCCCGGCGGAGTCGAGCGCGACCATGCCGTGCTGCTGGGCACCGACGCCGAGGGCCGTCACGCCGTCCAGCAGGCCGTCGGTGGCGTCGCACAGGGCGTCCCACCAGACCGCCGGGTCGATCTCGGTCCCGCCGTGGTGCTCGGCGGTGCCGGTACGCAGGACCTTGCCGCTCGCCGCGTCGCAGACCACCACCTTGGTGGACTGGGTGGAGGAGTCGATTCCGGCGACCAGCTCGCCGGAATCGAACGTGGGTTCGTAATCGTCGTTGTTCATCGACTGCCATCCTGCGACTGATGCGTCGAGTTCGGAAGGATCTGGAGTTTGCGACCGGTCCCGGCGCGGAACTTGCGGACCGCGTCCTCGTAGGAGTCCAGCGGGAAGGCGTCGCTGATCATGGTGTCCGCGTCGACCGCGCCGCTGCCCATGAGCTCCACGGCGCGTGAGTAGCTGTGCAGCACGGCCATGCTTCCCACGATGGTGATCTCGTCGTTGTAGACCCGGAAGGGGGAGAACGAGGCGGTGGCCTCGCCCGGGGCGACTCCGAACTGCTGGAAGGTGCCGCCGGGGCGAACCCTGCTCAGCCCGTCCTCGATCGCGGCGATGACGCCGGTGCAGTCGATCACGACCTCCCAGCCGTGGCGGTGGCTCAACGAGTCGGCCGTGGTCGCCGTAGCGTCGGCACCGAGCTGTTCGGCTACCTTGAGGCGCTCCTCGTTGAGGTCGACGACCGAGACCGAGGTGGCGCCGCCCCTGCGGGCGAGCTGGGCCATCAGCAGACCCATCGTTCCAGCGCCGTAGATCAGGTAGTGCTCACCGAGCTTGCGGGGCAACCGGTCGAAACCGCGCACGGCGCAGGAGAGCGGTTCGATGAGCGCGGCCTGCGCCGTAGTCACCCCTTCCGGCAACCGGTGGCAGTTCGCGACGGGAGCCACCGCGTACTCGGCGCAGGCACCGTCGCGGGTGTTGCCGATGGCGTTCCAGTCCTCGCACAGGTTGCCGTGCCCCAGCGAGCAGTAGTGGCAGCTGCCGCAGAACAGCGAGGGGTCCACCGCCACCGCGTCGCCGACCCGCAGCGACGTCACCCCGTGCCCGAGGGCGGCCACCCTGCCGGCGAACTCGTGACCGGGCACGATCGGGTAAGGAGCCGGTGCGAAGTCGCCGTCGACGATGTGGATGTCGGTGCCGCAGATACCGCAGGCATCGACCTCGACGACGACCTCGCCGGGGCCGGGCTCGGGATCGGGCACCGTGGTGACCGACAGTTTTCCGGGTGTTTCGATAACCGCTGCGCGCACTGGAGTGCCTCGTTTCTCAATCTCGGACGGTCTCTCCGGGGAACTCCGCGGCCGGATCGGCGGGCGTGACCCGCACTTCCGTACCGAATTCCCGGATGGCCGCTATTTCTTCTTCCGGGGTGGCCTCATCGGTGACCACCAGGTCGAATGCCGCGACGGTGCCGTGGGAGTAGGTGGCCGTCTTGCCGAACTTCGAGTGGTCGACGAGCAGCACACGGCGTTCGGCCGCCGCGCACATGGCTTCCTTGATCTCGGCGAAATCCTGCATCGGGTGGAACAGCCGCCCGTCGGTGATCGCGGTCGCCGACATGACGGCCAGGTCGGCACGCAGCCGGGAGAGCCCGCGCAACACGTCCGGCCCGGTGCAGGAGTCGAACTCGCCCCGGAACCTTCCTCCCAGCAACAGCACTTCGCGTTCGGCTCCCGACAGGGTCCGCGCCACTCCGAACGAGTTGGTCACCACCGTGAGGCTCTCGACCGCGGTGAGCCTGCGGGCGCAGGGGAAAAGTGTGCTGGAGTCGTCCAGGATGACGGTGGTGTTCGGGCGTACCTCGTCGACGGCCACCGCCGCCAGGGCCTCCTTCTCCGCGACGTGCAGCCCGACACGGAACCTGGTCGCCGTCTCCATCGTCAGCGACGGGAAGGACTCCACCCGGCCCCGCAACTTGTGCAGCAGGTGCCTCGCGGCCAGATCGTCGAGATCGCGGTGCATCGTCATGAGACTGACACCGAAGTGCTCGGCCAGCTCGTCGATGCGTGCCCTGCCGCGGTCGACGACGAACCGCAGTACCTCCTGCCTACGTTGCTCGACTGCTGCCTCGGACGGGCGGGCCGCGGCCATCTCCCCTCCCTTCGCTTCGCTGATTTCGGGGTGACCGGCCCGGTTTGCCCGGCCGGTCCAGTGGCGGAACCTCTCGCACGGCTCTCGCTGCGGAGAGACCCGACATCGGGTAGCGACGGCCCGGTCGAATCCCGGGTTCGTCTCGTCGGGAAACGACCGTGCGGGTACGCGGGACATGTCCCGAACGTCATTCCTGGGGGCGGACGACCGACTTGACCGCCGTCTCGTCGCGTGCGGACGCGGTGAGCGCCTCCGGAACCCGGTCCAGCCCGAACCGGTGGGTGACCAGTCTGTCGAGCTCGACCGCACCGGAAGCGGCGAGTGCTATGGCGGTGGGCCAAGTGTTGGCGTAGCGGAAGGTGCCGGTCAGCTCGATCTCCCGGGTCTGCACGTGCGCCAGCGGGATCGGCAGTTCGTCACCGCCGAGTCCGACGAACACGCCGCGCCCCGCGCGGGCGAGCGTGCCGACCGCCTCGGCACCGGCCTTGGGATTGCCGGAGCACTCCAGCAGCACGTCCGGCTCGTAGCCACTGCCGGCCAGCCCGCTCGCACGGACGTCGATCGTCTCGGCCGAGGCCAGTTCGGCGGCCATCCGCAGCCTGCGCTCGGACACATCGGTGGTCACGATCTCGGTGGCGCCGAAAGCCCGTGCGGTCTGCGCGGCGAGCAGTCCGATCGGCCCCGCTCCGGTCACCAGCACCCGGCTGCCGGGTGAGACCCCTGCCTTGCGGCACGCCCACACCGCCACCGAGAGCGGTTCGACGAGTGCGGCGGCCTCGTCGGACATCTCCTCGGGCACCGAGTAGGCGAACTGCTCGTGCAACGTGACGTACTCGCAGAACGCGCCGTCGATGGGTGGAGTGGCGAAGAACCGCACGTCGGGACACAGGTTGTAGCGCCCCGACCTGCACTCGTGGCAGCTGCCGCAGGGAACGCCCGGTTCCAGCGACACCCGGGTTCCAGGAGCGTGCCCGGTCACCTCGGCCCCGCGGGCGACGACCGTGCCGGACGCCTCGTGCCCGAGGACCAGGGGCTCGCGGACCACGAACCCACCGACCCGACCGTGTTCGTAGTAGTGGGTGTCGGAACCGCACGTGCCCACAGCGGAGACCCGTACCAGCACCTCGTGCGGGCCGGGTTCCGGCACGGGGCGGTCCTCGACGGCGATGTCGCCGACCGCACGCAGCACGGAAGCGCGCATCGATGTCGGAAGTTCGTTCATTCTCCGGTCACTGCTCCCAGTGTCAGGCCGGTGACCAACCACCGGCGAACTGCCAGTCCCGCCAGCATCATCGGCACCACGACGAACGTGCCGATGGCGCACAGCTGTCCCCAGTCGATACCGGACTGCGTGACCAGCTGGCTGGCGGCTATCGGTAACGTCTGTGAGTGCGGACCGCTGAACACCAGGGCGAACGCGTAGTCGTTCCAGGCGAACACCAGGCAGAGCACGAAAGTCGTCACCAGCCCGGACTTGGTCAACGGCAGCACCACGTACCGGAAAGCCTGCCAGTTGGTGCACCCCTCCACTCGGGCCGACTCCTCCAGCGCTTGCGGAACATCGGCGAAGAAGGCGTTCAGCAGCCAGATGGCGAAGGGCAGGTTGAAGGTCAGGTAGGCCAGTATCAGTCCCGGGACGGTGTCGATCAGCCCGACCTGGCGGAACATCAGGAACAGCGGAAGCACCACCGCGGCGATGGGCGCCATCCTGGTCGAGATGATCCAGAACGACAGGTGCCTCTTGCCCCGCATCCCGCTGCGCGCGAGCCCGTAACCGGCCAACGCTCCCAGGATCACGGAGAGCACCGCGGAGCCCCCTGCGGCGGCGACGCTGTGCCACAGGTAGGGCAGCAGTTCGTTGCCACCGGTGAACAGTCCGGTGTAGTGCCGCAGGGTCGGGTCGAACAGCCACTGTGGATCGGCGGAGTTGATGGCCTCGCTCGGCTTGAACGAGGACAACAACATCCACACCAGCGGGACGAGGGTCCACAGCAGCGCCAGGGCCAGCGCGACACCGATCACGACCCTGGTTCCGGTGCCGGTTCGTTCCAGCGGGCTCAGTCGTGAACCGCGGGTGCCCGCGGGGCCGCCCCGGTTGTCGTCCGTTCCCCCGCCGGGGGCCGATGCGGCGCGGGAGTCCGCGGTGTCGACCACGCTCATCGGGCGAGCCCCTTCCTGTCCAACATGCGTACGAACGTTCGGGCGATCACGATGGAGGCCAGCAGCATGGCGAGCCCGATGACGGCGGCGTAGCCGAAGTCGAAGAACCGGAAGGCCGTCTCGTACAGCCGCACCGGGACTATCTTCGTGGCGTTGGCGGGACCACCGTTGGTGGTGACCCAGATGATGTCGAAGTAGCGGATCGCGTCCATCGCCCTGATCAACAGGGCCACCAGCAGCACGTTGGAGATCGAGGGCAGCACGATGTGACGCAGCGTCTGCCACCGTCCGGCCCCGTCGAGCGCCGCCGCCTCCCGCAGCGGAAGCGGCACCGAGGTGAGTCCCGCGAGCGTGATCAACGCGATCAGCGGTGTCCACTCCCAGACGTCCATGGCAACCACGGCCGCGAACGCGGAGAAGGTTCCGCCGAGCACGTCCCCGCCGTAACCGAGCTGTTCCAGCACCCAGCTGTACAGACCGATCGTCGGGTCGACGAGGAACCTGCCGAGCAGACCGACGAGCACCGGGGCGACGAACATGGGCAGCAGCAACATGCTCAGCACCAGGTTCCGGCCACGGATCAGGCGCCACACGCACAGCGCGAGCAGCACCCCGAGCACCATCTCCAGTCCCAGGGTCAGCACGAAGTACAGCCCGGTTCGCAGCCAGAACCAGCCCATGTCGGGGTCGGTGAAGAACCGCGCCCAGTTGCTCAGTCCGGCGAAGTCCAGGCTCAGTCCGCCGAGCAGATGAACCTCGGAGAAGCTCATCACGACGATGGTGACGAACGGCAGCACCGTCAGCGCGGCGAGCAGCGCGATCCCGGGGGCCATCATGCGCCCGGTGAATCCGATTCGGCGCCGTGGCGGTGCGGGCTCGGCCGAGTGGGTCTTCGTCGTGGATGATTCGGTGTCGGTGGTCATCGCGCTGCCACCCACCCTCTGGAGACGATCCGGTCCACCTGCTCGGTCGTGTCGCGCATGGCTTGGGCCGAGGTGGCGTCACCGGCCAGCATCCGGGACAGCTCGGTGTAGATGGCGGTGTCGCACTCGCTCCACATCGGGATCTTCGGCCGCATACCCGAGTACTCCGGTTGCCACGCCCGCCGCACCGCCGGAGCCGTGAGCATGGTGGGCATATCGGTGGGCCGCTGCTGGGCACCGCGTACTTCCGGCAGCTGGTAGATGGAACTCAGGGTGGGGGTGGCCCCACCGACCTCGCCGGTGAGATTGCGCAGCTGGGTCCGCCGGGAGGTCGCCCAGTTCAGGAACAACCAGGCGGCCTTGCGTTCGTTGGGGGCGGTGTTGCCGTTGACGGCGATACCCGCGCCGCCGTACATGTTGGCGGACTTGACCGGACCGCTCGGCAGGGCCGCGTAGCCCACCTTGCCGGGCAGCGCCCGTTCGTTGTCCGCGGCGAACTCGTGCCAGTTCGGGCACATCGCGACCCTGCCCGCGGCGAAGGCGGCGCCCACACCGGTCCAGTCCCAGGTCCGGGAGGCCGGGTCGGCGACCGAGAGCAGGCGCCGGTAGAACTCCGCGGCCTCCAGCGCGGCATCGGAGTCCAGTTGGCAGGGCCCGGGGTCGACGGCGCCGTAGCGCCCGACCCGTTCCCCGTCGGGAAAGTACTGCCCGCCGTGGGCGAACAGCACGTTGGAGAAGTCGCACATCAGCGAGTCGTGCTGTTTGGCCTGGTGTCCGGTGCCGTAGGCGACCTCGTCGACGTTGTCGTTGAACCACTTGGCTATGCGGAAGTACTCCTCCCAGGTCCGTTGCGGTCCGGGGGTGGGATCGAATCCCAGATCGGCTGCCATGCGGTCGTGGTAGGTCTCGAACAGATCCTTTCGGTACTGCCAGATCATCGTGGCGCAGTCGTAGGGCAGCGCCAGGACTCGTTCCCCGTCGCCGAAACGCCCGGAAACGTCCATCTGCAGCGGAACGAACTCGTCGAACCGCGAGGTATCTCCGGGCAGTGACGGATCTCCCGCGGGTTCCCGCAGATCGACCAGCCCCTCGGCGTAGGGCGCGAGCACCTGGTAGGAGTCGGCGTAGAGCACCTGGTACTGCGACTGGCCGGAAGCCAGGTCCAGCGCCACCTTCTGCACGAGGGCGGACAGTTCCAGGGTCACGATGTTGATGTGGATACCGGTCAGCTCGGTGAAGCGCTGCGCGTCGGCGGCGATGGCGCTGGTGGGCGCCGTGTTCTCCGAGACGAAGTTCAGGGTGCATCCGGCGAACTGCCGCCAGGGATCGGCCGTGTCGCGGCGTCGCACGTCCTGTCGAGTGGAACAACCACTCAGCACACCGCCACCGGCTATGGCGGCTCCTCCGGCGAGTGTTCCCGTCAGCAGGCGTCTTCTGCTGACGGCCGCTGGTTTCGGATCGACCATGGGCTCTCCCGCTACTCACCCGTCCGTGTGACTGGAGTCATTCTTAGCAGAGAGAACCCATCTTGTTAACACTTTCTGCGGTATCTATTGGCAGACAGCTCTCCCAGCAGCTCTTGATCACCGGAACGAGGCCCGCACTCCGGCGGCCGTCCCGAGCGGCGGCGAAGGGCCGGGCTGATCGCGACGCCGTGGGTCCGGCCATGGCCCGCCTGCCGAGTCGACGGCGGATACGGGCACAGGTCCCCTGCTGTACCTAAGTGCGGGTTCGGCTAGCAGGAGGAGGGCTGATCGGCCAGCGGGCCGGGTAGCACGCCGGTCACGAGCACCTTCGCGGCCGCACGAGCGGCAGCCACGGCCGAGTCGTCATTCGCGACGGCGTAGCTGATGATGGCACCTTCGTGCAGGCTCAGCAGCTGCGTAGCGAGCGTCTCGAGCTCGTTCCCGTCAGCCGCGCCCGCCTCGGTGAGCAGGTCGCGAAACAGGGCGCGTAACCACGTCTTCTCCGCGACGGCGATTCGCCTGCCGGGATGATCGGCGTCGGACAGCTCGGCGAAGGCGTTGCTGAAGCCGCAGCCTCGGGTACTCGGCGCGAGCCATTCCGGGAGCGCGTCGAACGGCACCAGCACGCGGGCCACCGGCCCAGGGGGCGCGTCGTGGAGGCGAGCGGTGATCGTGTCGCGCCAACGCCGATCCCGGGCGTCCAGATAGGCGGCGACGAGGTTGTCCTTCGAACCGAACCGGTCGTAGAGGGTCCGCTTGGTCACGCCGGATTCGGCGGCGATGGTGTCCACCCCGACGGCGTTGATGCCGCGCCAGTAGAACAGCTCCGAGGCGACGTCGAGGATCCGCCGCGCGCCGGGTGTCAGCGATTGTTCCGAGTGCGTGCCAGTGCTCATCGTCATCCCAATTGACTTCACAGGTCTGTGTACCTATAGTCGTACAGGCAACTTCACAGATCAGTGTAGGAGATACAGCGATGACCTGGTCACTGGACAACGAGTTCGAGACACCGGGCGGAATGATCCGGTGGACGGCCCTGGGAAGCGGGGAGCCGCTCGTACTCGTGCACGGCACCCCGTACTCGTCCTTCCTCTGGCGCGACCTCGCGCCCGCGCTCGCCCGAACGCGGCGGGTCTACGCATTCGACCTGCTCGGCTTCGGCCGGTCCGAGCAACGCGAGGGACAGGACCTCAGCCTGGCCGCGCACGCCCGGAACCTGGCCCGGCTCCTCGATCATTGGGAACTGTCGAACCCCAGTGTCGTGGCGCACGACATCGGTGGCGCGGTCACGTTGCGCAGCATGCTGCTGGAAGGGGCGAGCTTCCGAGACCTCACACTGTTCGACGCCGTGAGCGGTGGCGAATGGGAACGCGGACTGTTCCAGCTCATCCTGGAACACGCCGAGGTGTTCCATCGGCTTCCGGGCTACGCCCACCGGGAGGTGGTCGCCGGTCACATGCGCCACGCCACGAACCTCGGCTACCCGCCCGCGGTCCTCGACGCGTTCCTGGACCCCTGGCGCGGCGAAACCGGACAGGCCGCCTTCTACCGCCAGTACAGCCAGATCAAGCAGGAGCACACGGCGGCCTACGAGCACTTGCTCGGCGAGATCACCATCCCGACGCGCCTGATCTGGGGCACCGAGGACCGCATCCTCCCGCCGCACTACGCGCGGTGGCTGCACGAGCGGATCCCGCACGCCGAGCTGCACTGGGTAGAAGGCGCGGGCCACGTGCTGCAGGAAGACGCACCGGCACAGCTGCTGGCCCATCTCACGTCACCGTTCGGCAGCCCCTCGAACACCGCCGCGACCTCCGAGGAGGAGAGGGCTTGAGCCGACCGTAGCCGCGGGTGTGCCCGCGTTCGACGTGCCGGGGACACAGCCAGTCGAGCGAGCCCCCGGAGTTCCGCTCAGGCCGCGGTGTCGGCCAACCAACGCAGCGCGAGCGCGTAACCGCGCACCCCGAGCCCCACCAGCACACCGGTGGCGATGTCGGAGATGTAGCTGTGTCCCCGGAACGACTCACGATTGTGCACATTGGACAGGTGCACTTCCAGCAACGGCGCGCGCAGCTGGGCGCAGGCGTCCCGCACGGCGATCGAGTAGTGCGTCCAGGCGGCGGCGTTGAGCACGACGGGACGCCGCGAATCGGCGGCCTCGTGCAGCCACCCGACCATTTCGCCCTCGTGGTCGGTCTGGCGCACTTCCGCCTCGATGCCGAGCTCGGCGGCCGTACTCCGGCACAGCTCGACGAGGTCGGCATAGGTGTCGTGACCGTACTTGTCCGGCTCCCGGGTACCGAGTCGTCCCAGATTGGGGCCGTTGAGCACCAGCACGTTCAAAGCAGAACCTCTTGCCCCGACTTGGCGCCGCCCTCGGCGAGCGCGGAGTAGGCCGCCGCCAGCAACGACGGGTCCGGCCCTTCCAGCCTGCCCGGCTTGGCCAAACCGTCCAGCACCACGAAGCGCAGCACTCCAGTGCGGGTCTTCTTGTCGGTGCGCATCAGTTCGAGCAGGTCGTTGAGGGCGTCCTCGTCGTAGGAGACCGGCAGCCCCAGCCGGTCCAGCACGGCACGGTGCCGATCGGCGGTCTCGTCGTCGAGACGGCCCGCCAGTCGCGCCAGCTCGGCGGCGAAGACCAGCCCGATGCTCACGGCCGCACCGTGGCGCCAGCGGTACTGCTCCCGGCGCTCGATGGCGTGACCGAGGGTGTGCCCGTAGTTGAGGATCTCGCGGTGGTGGGATTCGCGCAGGTCGGCACCGACGACAGCGGCCTTGACCCGCACCGCACGCACGACCAGCTCGGCCAGCGCGTCGCCCGCCGGGTCCAGCGCGGTGTCGGTGTCGGTCTCGATGAGCCGCAGGATCTCGGGATCGTCGATGAAACCGCACTTGACGACCTCGGCCATCCCCGCGATCAGCTCGTTGCGGTTCAGTTCATCCAGTGTGGCCAGGTCCGCGAACACCCGGGACGGCTCGTGGAAGACCCCGACGAGGTTCTTGCCCGCATCGGTGTTGATCCCGGCCTTACCACCCACCGCGGCGTCGACCATGCCCAACAGCGTGGTCGGCACGTGCACTACCCGGACACCCCGCATCCAGGTGGCCGCGACGAAGCCCGCCAGATCCGTGACCGCGCCACCACCGATGGAAACGACGACACCGCCGCGGTCCATGCCGATCTTGCCGAACACGTCCCAGCAGAAGCCGGCCACGGCGAAGGTCTTGCCGTCCTCGGCGTCGGGAAGTTCCACCCGGTGGGCGTCCACCCCGGCCTCGCTCAGCTCCTCCCGAATGGTCTCCACCGTCGTGGTGAGCGTGGGTTGGTGCAGCAGCGCGACAACCGAGGCGTCGCCGAGGAACTCGACGAGCTCACCGAGAAGTCCGCGTCCGACCAGCACATCGTAGGGCTTCTCGGCATTGACGGGGATTCGCTCGGGCTCGCTCATCGTGTCCTCTCGCTCTCAACGGGCTCGTCCCGCATTGTCCCGCGAGTCGCCGCACCGCCACGCACAGGGTGGGCGTTCGAAGTAGCGCGACCGGGTACACGGCGTCACCTGACGGCGCTTTGCCAGTCGCGCCACCGCCACAACGACCAGTCGCACCAGGCAGGCGGGAAGCCCATCTCGTTCAGGGAGCGTCCGGTAGGTGGGAGGACTGTGATCAGCAGGTCGATGAGATGGTCGCGCCACCGCTGCCACGTGTTCGCGTCGGCACTCTCGGCAAGGAGGAACAGCACGAGGCACAGCGGGCCGAAGACTCGGGAGAGCTGCGTGGTCGCCCCGGTACGCAGTGGCGCTAAAAGCTCGATCGGCCCCAGATGTTTCGAAGCGATCTGAACGTCCATATTACGGTTCCACAGCCGCGAGTGGTGGGCGCAGACGTTGCGCAGGTAGTTGATCACTTGTAGCCAGTTGGCGAGAGCTGAGCCGTTGCCCGCGCCAGTGGAGTCAACAACGCCGAGGTCGCCCGCGATCTCGTCCCGGTCACGTCTCTTGAGGCCGCTGTAGCGGGTGGAGATCCCGCCGAAATCCAGAACCTCGGTCACGACCCATGTCGGCAGCCAACCGTCATACGTCCGGACACAAGAAAACCAGCCCGTGATCACAAAGATCAGAGGGGCTGGCCATGTTACTGAATATGGTAGCAGAAGATGTCCGTCGACCGCGGCTCCCCGTACTGAACGCCACTACGACCAGGCCATGCCACTGTTTCCGGCCCTACCAGCAGGACATGACCCGGTCATGGAATCGCTGAGATACACCGCGATGCGGAGATGATTCCGATCATCCCACGGTACCCGTCGCGGCTCGGGCCGTACCCGCCGAGGCCGATACTCGTTACCGCAGGCACCTACACCTAGCTGTCGGTGCCGCCGATGCGGAGCAGCAGGTCGTCGACGATCTCGGCCGGGGACGACTCGTCGGTGTCGACCTCCCAGACGGCGATCTCGCGGTAGAGCGGCAGTCGCTCCCGCAACAACGCCTGGAACGTCGCCCTGGGATTCACACCGGTCAGCAACGGCCTGGGAGCGGACAGGCCGGTTCGACGAACTCCCTCGGCCAGGCCCACCGACAGGAACAGCACCGGATGCCCCGCCAGCAGCGACCGGTTCCGCTCGGTCGTCACGGCTCCCCCGCCCAGCGCGAGCACGCCCGAGTGCTCGGCCAGCGCGGCGGTCAGGGCGCGTGTCTCCAGTTCCCGGAAGGCCGGTTCCCCGTCATGGGTGAAGATCTCCGGTATGGTCCTGCCCGCCAGTTCCTCGACGTCCTCATCGGTGTCCCGGAACGGCACCCCGAGGCGTTCGGCGAGCGACCTCCCCACCTCGGTCTTGCCCGCACCGGGTGGTCCGACGATCACCAGTCGCGGACTCATGAGTTCTCCCCCCGGGATTCGGCGCGCTCGTGCAGTGCCGTGAGGTAGCCCCGCACGTTTCGCCGGGTCTCACCGATGGAGTCACCGCCGAACTTCTCGAGCACCGCTTCGGCCAGCACCAGCGCCACCATGGTCTCGGCCACCACCGCCGCGCGGGGCACGGCCGTGATGTCGGACCGCTGGTGCATGGCCTGCGCCTGCTCACCGGTGCGCACGTCGACGGTCGACAGCGCGCGGGGCAGGCTGGAGATCGGTTTCTTGGCGGCCCGCACGATCAACGGTTCCCCGTTGGTGATGCCGCCTTCCAGCCCACCTGCCCGGTTACTGGCACGGTGCACCCAGTTCGGGCCGTGGGCGGGATAGAGCTCGTCGTGGGCGGCGCTGCCCCTGCGGCGCGCGTTGGCGAAGGCCTCACCGATCTCCACGCCCTTGACGGCCTGGATGCTCATCAGCGCCCGCGCCAGTTTGGAGTCGAGCTTGCGGTCCCAGTGGACGTGCGAACCCACCCCGGGCGGCAACCCGTAGGCGACCACCTCGACCACACCGCCCAGCGTGTCACCCTCGGACTTGGCGGCCTCGACCTCGGCCATCATCCGTTCGGTGGCATGATCGCCGAAGGCCCGTACCGGGTTCTCGTCGATGGTGGGCAGGTCGGCGGCCGTGGGCAGCGTCTCGTGCGCTGCGTCCACGTCCCCCAGCGAGACGACGTGGCTGACCAGCTCCACTCCCAGCAGCTGGTGCAGGAAGTGCCGCGCCACGGTTCCCACGGCCACTCGGGCGGCCGTTTCCCTGGCACTGGCGCGCTCCAGCACGGGCCGGGACTCGTCGAAGTCGTACTTCTGCATGCCGGGAAGATCGGCGTGGCCCGGCCGTGGCCGGGTCAGCGGTTCGTTGCGGGCCAACGAGGCGAGCACCTCGGGATCGACCGGATCAGCGGCCATCACCTGCTGCCACTTGGGCCACTCGGTGTTGCCGATCCGCACGGCCACCGGGCTCCCCTGGGTGAGGCCGTGTCGGATGCCACCGATCACTTCCAGCTCGTCGGACTCGAAATTCATCCGAGGGCTACGTCCGAACCCGAGCTTGCGACGCTCGAGCTGGGCGTTGATGTCCTCGGTGGTGACCTCGACGCCGGCCACCATTCCTTCCAAAATCCCCACCAATGCGGGACCGTGTGATTCCCCGGCGGTCATCCAGCGCAGCACGCCCGCGATCCTGCCACGGCGTGCCGCGTTACGGACAGCACGGGGTAAAAAGTACGTCAGGTTCCGAGGATCGCCACCGTCTCAACCGGCGGGACGTCCGGGCTCAACCCGCTGGAGCTCCGGTGAGGGGCAGCATGGGAAGAGACGGGGCGGGAAGCGCCGTGACCAACCAGGCCGGCAGCAGCATCGCCGGTCCGTGCGGTATCCGCCACCGCAGGGTCAGGGCCGCGGCCAACAGGGTCAGCGACGCCGCGGCGAGCATCACGGCGGGCACGGCCAACGGATCCACCGCACCCAGCGGAAGACCGAGCACGCAGGCGAGTTTCACGTCGCCGGGACCGAGCATCGCGGGCCGGACCAGCCGCACCAGCGCGTAACAACCACCGAAGAGCAACGATCCCACCAGACCGCACCACAGTGCCGCACAACGCTGGGCCACCACTGACCAGTGGCACAGCACCGCCAGCAGTGGAACGAGAGCGGCGAACGTCAACCGGTCCGGCAACCGGGCAGCGATCAAGTCGCAGGTGGCGAGCACGACACCGAACCAACCGACCAACATCGGAACCGGCAACCACCGGAGGTCGAGGCCGCCGTAGCACACGGCGGGGGCCAGCGAAGCCCACAGAACCGCCAGCGCCGCCCGGCACGGCAACACCCCGGTCGGTGTCGTGCCTCCCAGCGCCCGGGCGGCGAGACGAGCGCACTCCGCGCCGCAGGACCACCCCAGTGGGAAGAGCACTCCGACCGCCAGGAAAACCGGTAGCGGAGTGGCGAGCGAATCGTCGAACACATCAGCAGCGTCGGGGCCTTCTCCCCGACGCGCACGCGAGTACGACGATGTCACCGGCGTGTCGGGAACCGCGACCGCCGAATCGGCCGCGACTCCCGACTCACGAACGGCGACAGCGTGCGGAGTACATCACGAGTCGACGGTGAACAGCGGGTCTCCGTGATTGACCCGCACGTCGTCGGCCATGTCCGACAACGCGTCCTGCCCGGTCTGGAGTGCCACCACGGGACACACCGAGGAGTAGCCCTGCTGTTCGACCTCGGTGGGGTTCCAGGTCACGACCGGGCTGCCTGCCGTGACACGTTCCCCCTTGGCCACGTGCAACGTGAAGCCCGCACCTTCTAGCTTGACGGTGTCGATCCCCAGGTGCACCAGCACGGCCTTGTCGTCGTCGATGGAAATGACGAAGGCGTGCGGGTGCAGAGTCGCCAGGATGCCTTCCACCGGCGCCACGGCCTGCGACTCTCCACCGCTCGGTTTGACCGCCACGCCGGAGCCGACCATCGACTGGGAGAAAACGGGGTCCGGTACCTCGCTTATCGGGGCCACCAGCCCCGTCACCGGACTGAGCACTTGAACACTCACAACAAATCCTCGATATCGCTCGCGATGGTGTCCGCCTCCGGCCCCACCACGACTTGGACAACCGTGCCCTGCTGCATAACGCCGTGCGCACCCGCCTTCTTCAACGCGGGCTCGTCGACCTTGGCGCCGTCCTCCAGCTCACAACGCAGTCGCGTAATGCACGGCTCGATCTCGACGACGTTGCCCTGACCGCCCAGCGCGGCCAGGATCGCCGAAGCCTTGTCATCAGCCACCGAAATCCTCCACTCTCGATCACTCGCACATCGAGTGTCCCCACACAGCTAACCACGTCGCCCCGGGCACGTCCGATGTCGAACCGGCAACGAATCGGCCACCCGCTTGACACCTGTTCACCCGGAAGCGCAAGGTTCCCTCCAACTGGTTTAGACCTTACCGTACCAACAGTCTGGCGAAGGTACGAGTGATTCGGCGGACAGTAAGCGACAGGTGATCCCACCCCCCGACCGGGAACACCGGGTCGAACTGGCCGCGACGTGTCGAAACCGTTCCAACGCACCGGTGTATCCAGGAGGTACTCGATGAGCACCAGCCCGTCCTCGGGCGGCAGCAAGACTTTCGCGCAGCTACAGCGGCTGGGCAAAAGCCTGATGCTCCCCATCGCAGTGCTGCCGGCGGCGGCACTGCTGCTCCGGCTCGGACAGGATGACCTGATCGGCGCCATCCCCGGGCTGACCGAAGTCGGCAGCGTCATCAGCTCCGCGGGCGGGGCGTTGTTCGACAACCTGCCGCTGCTGTTCGCGATCGGCGTGGCGATCGGGTTCGCGCGAAAGGCCGACGGCTCCACCGCCCTCGCGGGCGCGGTGGGCTATCTGGTCCTGGCCGGGGTGCTGTACCAGATGACCGGCACCGAGGGCGACACCGTCTACAACAAGGGGCCCTACGGGGTGCTCGGCGGTATCATCGCCGGTCTGGTGGCCGCCACGCTGTGGCAGCGCTTCCACCGGATCAAGCTGCCCTCGTACCTGGGCTTCTTCGGCGGACGTCGGTTCGTCCCGATCATCACCTCGGTGGTCATGCTGGTCATCGGCGTGGTGCTGGGCTTCGTCTTTCCCTACTTCGACCAGGCACTGACGGCGTTCAGTGACGCGGTGACCGGCAGTGTCGTCGCGGGCGGCGGGATCTACGGCGTGGTCAACCGACTGCTGCTGCCGATCGGCCTGCACCACATCCCGAACGCCATCCTGTGGTTCAGCACCGGCGAGTACCAGGGCGCCCAGGGCGACATCAACCGGTTCTTCGAGGGTGACCCCAGCGCGGGAACCTTCATGACCGGGTTCTTCCCCATCTTCATGTTCGCGCTGCCCGCCGCCGCGCTGGCGATCTACCACTCGGCCAAGCCCTCCCAGCGCAAGCTGGTCGGCGGTATCATGTTCTCCACGGGGCTGACCGCTTTCCTGACCGGTGTCACCGAGCCGTTGGAGTTCTCGTTCATCTTCGTGGCCTGGCCACTGCTGATCGTGCACGCGGTTCTGACCGGGAGCTCGCTGGCGCTGGTCAACGCGTTGGACATCCACCACGGTTTCGGATTCTCGGCGGGGGCCATCGACTACCTGCTCAACTTCGGAATCGCGCAGAAGGCACTGTGGTTGATCCCGATCGGGCTGGTCTACGCCGTCATCTACTACTTCCTGTTCCGGATCATCATCACGAAGATGAAGCTGCCCACGCCGGGCAGGGAGGACGACGCGGAAACCGAGCAGTCCGAGACCGAAACCGCTTCGGCGACAACGGCGAGCACGGGGTCCGCGGAAACCGGTGATTCCACCACCAGCGGGAGCAAGACCTGATTCTCGACGACTCACGAGGATCGGTAGGCAACGACGAGAACGGACGAGGAGATGCCTGAACGACACGTCACCGTCGCGAGCAAGGTCGGTCTGCACGCACGGCCCGCGGCCATGCTGGCCAAGGAAGCGGCCGCGCAGTCGGTGAAGATCACCATCCGCAAGCAGGAGACGGACCCGGTGGAGGCCGCCAGCGTCCTGGGGTTGATGACCCTGGGAGCCGCGTACGGCGACGAAGTCGTGCTCGCCGCCGATGGCGAGGGAGCCGACGACGCGCTGGATAGGATCGCCGAGCTCGTCAACAGTGAGATGGACGGCTCCTGATGGAAACTGTAGTGGCCCGGTCTCGTCAGTGGGTCGCTTGGCGGAACCTCTGGCACGGCTCTCGCTGCGGGTGCCCTGACATCGGGTAGTCACTACACAACGTCGGGGCCGTCCTCGCGAGAGCCGCACCGGAGAACCCGCGGCGGTGCAGGTTGCGAGAACGGTCGGAGTTCGCCCCGCGAGGGTGGTCGGGGTTCACCTTCGACGAAGCGGCCCGGCGATTTCGTGGGAAATCGACAGCGTCGGAAATCCGAAGATCCGCACATGCAACTGTGGGCCGCCCCCGGGGAGTACGGGGGCCGGCCCACTCTCGTGCGAAGCACCATGGAACCAGGGCGGTTCACAGTCCGCACGTCCACCGCGACGAACCACCCGCTCACAGCAGCGGGAGCGGCACCCTCCCGCCGGTGGCCTCGGACAGCGCGTCCCGCATCGCCGCTCGCGGAGCCCGTTTCCCCGTGAACGACTCGACCTGGCCGAACGACTGGTGCAACAGCATGTCGAGCCCGGTCGCCAGTCGACCGCCCGCCGCGTGCACTGCCCCGGCCAGCGGCGTGGGCCAGGGATGGTAAACCACGTCCAGCACGCGGCCCGCCGCCGCCAGCTCCCGAACGTGGTCATCCACCGCTCCGGCAGGCAGGGTGGACACCACCACATCGGCCTCGGCGGCGGCTTTCGCCAGATCCAGCGAACCCAGCGCCCGGCCCTCGGCCCGCACACCGATGCGCTCGGCCGTGGCCAGCGCCGAACCGGCCCGGGCGGGATCGCGTACCGCCAGGGTCGCGGTACGCACCCCCAACTCGGCGAACGCGGCGATCACGGCCAGGGCGGTGCCACCGGCACCCAGCACCAGCCCGGTGCGCTCCCCCGCGTCCGCCGCACCGTGGAATCCGCAGGCCGCACGCAGCGCCCCGGTGATGCCGTCGACATCGGTGCAGTCCGCGTACCACGCACCGTCGGAACGCCGGACCAGCGTGTTGGCGGCACCGACGGCGGCGGCGCGCTCACTGGCCTCCGATGCCAGCTCCAGCGCCACCTGCTTGCCCGGCATGGTCACCGACAGTCCGCGCCAGCTGGGATCGAGCTCACCGACCAGATCCCGCAGCCCCTCGGCGTCCCGTTCGATGCGCTGGTACGACCAGTCCCGCAGCCCCAGAGCCGCGTAAGCGGCTCCGTGCAGCACCGGGGAGAGCGAGTGCTCCACCGGTGAGCCCACCACTCCGGCTCGCACCGCACGGGACTCCACCGACTCGGCTGACTGAGCGGACATTCCCGGAAGCTCCCTTTCGAAACCGGACTCTCGTACGAACGTCGCGGACCCGCTCACGGGCGAACGTCACACACCGTTACTCTCGGCCTTGTCCTGGGCCTGTTTGTGCCCCTCGAACGTCTTGGAGAAGCACGAGGTGCCGTCCTTGCGGCATTTGACGAAGTACTTCCAGTCGCCCTCGGCGGGATTGGCCGCCGCTCTGACAGCCGCCGTGCTGGGCGCGGAGATCGGTGTGGGTGGCAGCCCGGTTCTGTTGTAGGTGTTGTACGGACCCTTCTCGGCCCTGTCCTCGTCGTCGGTGTAGAGCTGCGGGTCCTCGACAACGTAGTTGATCGTCGAATCGAGCTCGAGCCGCATGTCGATGGCCAACCGGTTCTCGATCACACGCGCCACCTTGCCGAAGTCCTCGGTGATGCCCTCGCTCTGCACCAGTGAGGCGATCCGCAGCAGTTCGTAGCGCGAGTGGCCGGATTCCGAGGCCAGATTCGACAGCCCCACGGCACGCAGCTTGTCGAAGGAGTCCGACAGCACCGAGCGCAGCACCTCGACGGGTCCGGCGGTGGGTTGGACGTGATAGATCCCCGGCAGCAGAAGTCCCTCGAGGCGTCGCCTGGGGTGAGGAACGTCCGAGACCGCGCCGGCGGCCCAGTCGGGGAGCCCGAGTTCGGCAGCCGGGGTCTCGGTGGCGGCCCGGGTCAGTTCCTCCTTGCTGATGCATCCCTGGGAGTTCCCCTCCCTGGCGCAGGTGGCCGCGGCCAGCCGGGCGAGGATACCCTTCTTGACCTTCCCGCCGGGAAGGTTGTGATCGGCGAGCTGCATGCCCCCGCGGATCTCCACCATGCCCGCTCTGGCCTTGTCGGAGACGATGCGTTCGACGGCCGCCTGACCGGACATCCGGGAACGCATCAGGTAGAAACCCGGCTGAATGCCCTTGATCTCACTGTTTCCCTCGGCGGCCTGGACGAAGGCGGCGGCTGAGGCCACCACGTCCCGCTCCGAGAGGGTGCCCGCGATGGCACTGGTGGTTTCACCGGGCTGGACCTCGATGACGACCTGTCCGTTACCGGTCCCCTCGTAGTCCTCGTAGCTGCCGAGCCGCAGCAACTGCAGCACGCCGTACCCGGCACCGCCGACGACGATCAGCAGTACGAGTATTCCGGAGAACGCCGTGACGATGCGTCGACGTCGTCGACGGTGCAGCCGTTCACGCTCCTCGGCACGGCCGCCACGTGGTGCGTCTCCAGCGTCATCGGTGAACAGACCGAGATCATCGTTCACGCCGGGGTCCTCTCATTCGCTCCGGCCGCGTGCGTCGAGCCAGGACTGCAGGATCTCGACCGCGGCGGCTTGATCCACCACGTCCCGTTGACGCCTACCACGAATCCCGCGATCGGACAGCACCTTGGTGGCCGTCACGGTGGTGAGTCGTTCGTCACTGAGCCGCACCGGAACATCGCCGGTCCTGGCATTGAGCGCGTCGGAATAGGAACGTGCCATGTCGGCCGCGGGGCCGTGCCTGCCCGCCAGGGTGACCGGCAGGCCGACCACTATCTCGACGACCTCGTACTCGCGCACCAACTCGGCCAGCTCGTCGAGATCGGACTTGCGGGACTTGTCCCGCTTGAGCGTGGTGAGCGGGCTGGCGAGGATGGGCGCCGGATCGCTGACCGCGACGCCCACCCGTGCCTGCCCCACGTCCACACAAATACGCCTGCCCGGGCCCGGGTCCTTCCGGTCACGGCCGGTGCCGCCCCGGTTCGGCTCGGTTTCGGAGCGTTCGGGGTTCACGCCCGTGCCACCACCTGCTCCAGCTCCTTGCGCAACGCTTCGATCGCGGTGTCGATGCCCGAGGGGTCGGTTCCCCCGCCCTGGGCCATCTCGGCCTTTCCGCCGCCCCGGCCGCCGATGTGCGCGGCGAAGGAGGGCACCAACTGGCCCGCTGCCACACCCCGGTCCTGGGCACCCGGACTGACCGCGACGACGAAACCGACCTTGGCGGTCTCCGGGTCGGTCGAGAACAGCGCCACGACCGAGGGGCGGGATCCCAGTTTACCGCGAACCTCGCCGGACAGGGCCCGCAACGAGTTGCCGTCCACGCCATCGGCGACCCGGACCGCCACCAGGCTGACACCGTCGATGTCGACAGCACCGCCCGCGAGTTCGCCCGCCGACTGCAGCACCTTGGCCACCCGCAGCTGCTTGAGTTCCTTCTCGGCATCCCGGAGCCGGGTGACCATGCTGTCGATGCGCTCGGGCAGGTCCTCTGCCTTGACCTTGAACCTGTCGGCGAGTTCGTTGACGAGCATGTGCTCCTTGTTGATGTAGCGCATCGCGTCCATACCCACCAGGGCCTCGACGCGGTGCACCCCGGAACCGACCGAGGAGTCGTTGACCAGTTTGACCACACCGAGCTGCCCGATGCTGCCCACGTGGGTACCGCCGCACAGCTCCCTGGAGTAGTCGCCCATGTCGATCACGCGGACCCGATCGCCGTACTTCTCACCGAACAGGGCGACGGCCCCGAGCTCCATGGCCCGGTCCATCGAGGTGTTGTAGGAGTTCACCTCGACATCCTGCTGCAGGTACTCGTTGACCTCCTCCTCGACACCACCGAGCACGTCGGAGGAGACGGCCGAGGGGGCGGTGAAGTCGAACCGCATCCGGCCCGGGGAGTTCAACGAACCGGCCTGCGCGGCACGCTTGCCGTAGGCGTTGCGCACGGCCGCGTGCACCAGGTGGGTGGCGGAGTGGGAACGGGCGATGGCGTGCCTGCGTTCCTCGTCGACACTGGCCTCCAGGCGGGTGTCGACCGCGACCTCACCGCCCAGCACCCTGGCACGGTGCACGGACAGGCCGGGCACCGCCTGCTGCACGTCGGTGATCTCCAGCTCCACACCGGGACCGACCAGCCTGCCGGTGTCGGCGATCTGGCCACCTCCCTCGGCGTAGAAGGGGGTCCGGTCGAGAACCAGTTCGACCCGACTTCCCTCACCCGCGACCGGCACCGGAGCACCGTCCCGCAACAGCCCGAGCACCCGGCTGGTGGACCGCAGATCGGTGTAGCCGATGAACTCGGTGGCACCGTGCTCATCGAGCAGGGTGCGGTAGGTGGAGAGGTCGCCGTGCGCGGTCTTGCGCGAGCGCGCGTCCTCCTTGGCGCGCTGCCGCTGCTGCTCCATGAGCTCGCGGAAACCCTGCTCGTCGACCGAGAGCCCGCGCTCGGCGGCCATCTCCAGCGTCAGGTCGATCGGAAAGCCGTAGGTGTCGTGCAGCTGGAACGCCTTCGAGCCCGGCAGCTGCGCGGCCCCCTTCTCCCGGGTCTGCTCCACCGCCGTGTCGAAGATCTTGGAACCGGCCGACAGGGTGCCGAGGAAGGCTTCCTCCTCGTTGCGGATCACCGAGTCGATGCGGTCGAAATCACTGGCGAGTTCCGGGTAGCCGGGCGACATGGCGTCCCGCACCACCTTGGTGAACTCTCCCAGCACGGGCTCGTGCACACCCAACAGCCGGGTGGAACGCACGACACGGCGCAGCAGTCGCCGCAGCACGTAACCCCGGGTCTCGTTGCTGGGGGTGACACCGTCGGAGACCAGCATCATGCCGGAACGCATGTGGTCGGCGATCACCCTGAACCGCACGTCGTCGGTGTGCTCGTCGCCGTAGCGCTTGCCCGAGAACTCCTCGGCCTTGGCGATCACGGGACGCACCAGGTCGGTCTCGTAGACGTTCTCCACGCCCTGCAGCAGGCAGGCGACCCGCTCGACACCCATACCGGTGTCGATGTTCTTGGTGGGAAGCTCGCCCAGGACCGGATAACCGTCCTTGGGACTCCCCTCCCCCCTGACGTCCTGCATGAACACCAGGTTCCATATCTCGATGTAGCGGTCCTCGTCGACGACGGGGCCGCCTTCCCTGCCGTACTCGGGACCACGGTCGTAGTAGATCTCCGAGCAGGGGCCACCGGGGCCGGGAACACCCATGTCCCAGTAGTTGTCGTGCGCGTCCCTGCGCTGGATCCGTTCCGGGGGCAGCCCGCTGATCCGCTGCCAGAGCCGCTCGGCCTCCGGATCGTGCTCGTAGACGGTCACCCAGATGCGGTCGGGGTCGAAGCCGAACCCGCCGGAGTCCCGCGAATTGGTCACCAGGCTCCAGGCGTGCTCGATGGCCCCCTCCTTGAAGTAGTCGCCGAAGGAGAAGTTGCCCGCCATCTGGAAGAAGGTGTTGTGCCTGGTGGTCTTGCCGACCTCGTCGATGTCGGCGGTCCGCACGCACTTCTGGATGCTCGTGGCACGCGGGTAGGGAGCGGGCGCGTCACCGAGGAAGTAGGGCTTGAACTGCACCATCCCGGCGTTGACGAACAACAGGTTGGGGTCGTCCAGGATCAGCGAGGCACTGGGAACGACGGTGTGCCCCCGACCACGGAAATGCTCGGTGAAACGGTTGTTTATCTCGTGGGTCTGCACGATGAAGTCCTTCTACGCGGATGCGGGCTACCGGCACGGAGCAGGCGGGACACCGGTCGGCGTGAGCGGAGACTCGCGACGAACGTCAGCGCCCCGCCCTGCGAGCTCGCCGTCCCTGTGAACCGGTCTCCTCGAGCGTCCCCGCCATCCGTGTCACCTGCCGGTTCCCATTGTCCGGCAGCGTAATGGTCCGCTGCTCACGGCCTCCGGTAACGATACCGGTGCGCTCGGCGACGTCCTCGTGGAGCTCGCGTTCGCGTTCGGTCATGCCCGCGCGCACGTCCGCTCCGAACGAGCCGACCGCTTCCGCCAGTTCTCGAACGGCGTCGCCCAGCTGATCGGCCACACCCGCCGGGGTGGCCTTCCGCGCGGTCCGATTGACCTTGCGGCTCAGCGCCACGCCCGCGGCGACACCGGCGCCGAGCCAGAACAGACGGCTCACTTACGACCCCCTTTGCGCCTGCGGGAATGCTTGCCCGCGGCCTGTTCGTCGCGCTTTCGGCGGGCGCGCAGGGCTTTGCTCACGCCGTAGGTGAAGGCGGCTGACTTCACCAGCGGACTTCCCAGTGTAGCGGTGAACAGCGAAGACAGCGCCGACACATTGCTGGAGACCGACTGGGCGTTGGCCGTGATGCCGTCGACACGTTCCAACTGCGTGTTCACATGGTCCAACGTCGTGTTCGCACCGGTGAACAGCGGGTCGGAATTCTCCTGCGCCTTGCGGATCGCGTTGGTCGCCTCGTCCAGGGTGCGGCCGAGCTTGACCAACGGGATCGCCAGCAGCACGACCAGCAGCACGAAAGCACCTGCTGCGATCAGCGCGGCGATCTCGGTGGGCGTCACGTGTCCTCCCGATTTCCAGCCGATTCGTGCGGCCACCGTGACGATCCCCTCGAAACGGCGGCGATGATCGCGGCCAGGCTATCGCGTCGCGGTCACCGGCTCGTGTGCGGCTTTGACAGACGTGGACGCGGCGCGGCACGGGTGGTCGGTGTGAAAGCGTGCGAGGCGCACGATAGATTGCTCTTCCGGCCAGGTTGGGCTCCGCCGGACGAGCACGAGGGGACGCGTCGAATGCGCAAGCGGGCCGTATCGGCCGCACTGAGGGCAGGGGTCAACAGCCGCACGCCGCTGCTGGTGACGCTGGTTTTCACGTTTCTGGTCAGCACACTGGTCGGAATCAGCGGCGGAATACAGACCGCGACGGCACGCGACGTCCTTCGTGCCGACGGCACACAGCGCATCGTGATCTCCTCGCTGGACAGCAAGGGCACGTTCGGCCCCCTCGACGACGAACGGATGGAGTTGATCCGCTCCGTTCCCGGGGTCGAGTACGCGGTCGCGGACTACCCCTCGGCGATCCGGACGCCGGTGGGAACCGGCATGCCACGACTCTCGCTGGCCACGCACTCCTGGGGAAGCTACGTCTCCCCTCCGATCACGGGAGGCTCGGTGGCCGAGGGTGTGCTCCCCGGCCAGGTGGTGCTACCCGCCCGGAGCCAGGGAGTGGACTTCACTCGTTACCTCGGACGCACGCTGAACTTCGGCTACAGCGACAAGATCCCGGCGCCCCCGGTCTCGGAGGCCGGAATCGAAGAGGTCGCGGACGACCCGCGCCCGCTCCGTACTGACTCGGCGGTCATCGAGCTCGAGGTGATCGCCACCTACGACCACCGGTGGCACGCGGACGGGCCGCAGACCGCCTACCTCGCGCCGGTGACCGCCGCACGGCTGGCCGCTGCGAACGAGGGCAAGACCGTTTCCCAGCTACGAGAGACCAGCAACGCCGAACGGGTCGGCGTGCTGGTCGACGAGTCGCACGAACCGAGGGCGGTGGCTTCCCGGCTACGCGAGATGGGGCTCGGCGCCTTCCGGATGCCGCTGCGGGAGCAGAAAATGATCGCCACAGTGCACACTTGGCGCTACATCGCGCTCGGTGGGCTGCTGGGTGGCGCGGCGCTGTTCGGGGTGTTCACCGCCAGGCGGAACGGCTCCCGAGAGCGGGTCGAGCACAGGACGACGACGGCAGCGGCCGTCGCACTCGCCGGGGCGGTCCCCGCGACCGCGTTGGGAATCCCGGGGGCCCTGGTGTTGCGTGCTCCGTTGGAGGAGTTCCTGGGGCTGCGGATCGACCACTGGATGCTGCTGCCGAGCCCGGTGTGGGTGCTGCTCGGAATACTGCTCCCCGCGCTCGCCGCCGCCGCGGGGGTGGTGGGCGAACGAGCGAGCGGACGGTTCCGCCGCGGTTGACGCGGAGCAAAGCCGTACCCGCCCGCAAGCCCGGCGCTTCCGGTTTCCCGTAACGACGGTGCCGGAAGCGACCGGTCAACCGTTGACCGGTGAAACCGGGCCACTACCGTCGAGCACACCGACCACGTTGCGGGCGGCCAACTCGGCCATCGCCGTACGCGTCTCGGCAGTGGCCGAGCCGAGGTGCGGCACCATCACCACGTTGTCCAGTTCGAGCAGCTCGGGCTCCACCGCCGGCTCGTTCTCGAACACGTCCAGTCCGGCTCCGCCGATAGTGCCGTCCCGGAGAGCGTGTGCCAGGGCACGTTCGTCGACCACGGCACCACGACTGGTGTTGAGCAGTACCGCCGAGGACTTCATGCCGGACAGGGCCGCACCGTCGATCAGGTGCCTGGTGGATTCGGTCAGCGGGCAGTGCAGCGACACCACGTCCGAGTCGCGCAGCAGCCGCGACAGCGGCAGAAAACTCGCGTCCAGCTCGCGCTCGACCTCGGACTCCACGCGATTCCGAGCGGTGTAGACGACATCCATGCCGAAGGCACGTGCTCTGCGTGCCACGGCACGGCCGATCTGGCCCATCCCGACGATTCCCAGCGTCTTGCCCTGCAAACCGCTGCCCAGCATGAAAGAGAAGTTCCACGCCCAGGGGGTACCCGAGCGGATCAACCGTTCCCCCTCCGCGAGCCTGCGGGTGGCCATCAGCAACAGCCCGAACGTCAGATCCGCCGTGGCATCGGTGAGCACCCCGGGCGTGTTGGTCAGCAGTACCCCACGTCGGTCCAGTGCGGACACATCGACGTTGTCGTAGCCCACCGCGACATTGGCGACCACGCGCAACGACGGCCCCGCCGCGTCGAGGACCTCGCCGTCGATCCGGTCGTGCAGCATGGTGACCACCGCCTCGGCACCGTGCACGGCCTCGTGCAGCTCCGCCGGGGTCATCGCTCGACTCTGACTGCAGAGCCGCACATCACCCACCGAGTCCAGCAGTCGCAACGCCGAATCGGGAATCGAGCGGGTGACCAGGATCCGAGAACTCACTCATCCGTCCCTTCCGAACCCGGCCGTGACGAGCGCCGGGTCGTCGACTCGTGGCCTGTCCGGCCGAATCGGCACATTACCCGAGAACAGCTCCGAAGCCGACGTTCCGGGACGACCGTGAACCACGACGGGAGGGGCCGGTGACTTCGTCCGGCACTACTGGTGATCCCCGCGAACGATGTTGCGCAGTTTCGGCAGCCGTTCCGCCAGTGTTCGTTCCTCACCACGCCCGTTGGGCTCGTAGTAGTTCCTGCCGACCAGCGAATCGGGCGGGTACTGCTGTTCGAGCACTCCTTCCGGGCGATCGTGCGGATAGCGGTACCCGATGGCGTTCCCCTGTCGCTCGGCACCCGCGTAGTGCCCGTCCCGCAGATGCGCGGGCACGGTTCCGGCCCTGCCGGCACGGACATCGGCCAGCGCGGCGTCGATGGCCGTGATCACGGCGTTGGACTTGGGGGCGGTGGCCAGATGCACCGTGGTCTGTGCCAGCGCCAACCTGCCCTCCGGCATTCCGATGAACTGCACCGCTTGGGCGGTCGCCACGGCGCTCTGCATCGCGGTGGGATCGGCCATGCCGACATCCTCGCTGGCGTGCACCACGAGCCTGCGTGCGATGAAACGTGGGTCCTCCCCCGCCTCGATCATTCTGGCCAGGTAGTGCAGCGCGGCGTCCACGTCCGAACCGCGGATGGATTTGATGAACGCGCTGGCGACATCGTAGTGCTGGTCACCGTCGCGGTCGTAGCGCACGGCCGCCTTGTCCACCGTCGCCTCGACGGTGGCGAGGTCGATGGTGGTGGAGCCGGTGGCGGCCGCCGCTTCGGAAGCGGCCTCCAGCGCCGTCAGCGCGCGGCGCGCGTCTCCCCCTGCCAGCGCCACCAGATGCTGCTCGGCCTCCTCCTCCAGGCGGAACTCGCCGTCCAGCCCGCGTTGTTCGGTCACGGCGCGCAGCACCAGCTGACGGACCTCTTGTTCACCGAGCGGTCGCAGCTGCAGCACCAGCGAACGCGAAAGCAACGGTGAGACCACGGAGAACGAGGGGTTCTCGGTGGTGGCGGCCACCAGCAGCACGGTCCGGTCCTCGACCGCGGAGAGCAGCGCATCCTGTTGTGTCTTGGAGAAACGGTGTACCTCGTCGATGAACAGCACGGTGGCCTCACCCGAGTGCCCGAGCCTGCGCCGTGCCTCCTCGATCACCCCGCGCACCTCTTTGACACCCGCCGAGAGCGCGGACAGCGCCACGAAACGACGTCCGGTGGCCTGTGAGACCAGTCCGGCCAGGGTGGTCTTGCCGGTACCGGGTGGCCCGTGCAGCAGCACCGAGGCGGGGGCCGCCCCCTCCACGAGACGGCGCAGCGGCGCTCCGGAGCCGAGGAGGTGATCCTGCCCGATGACTTCGTCGAGCGTCCGGGGACGCATCCGCACCGCCAACGGCGCGTTCTCGGCGAGTCGCTGTTCGGCGCGGTCCTCGGCATCAGCACCGAACAGGCCGCCGTCCAGCAGACCGCTGTGGAACGAACCGTTGTCGAACAGGCCATCAGTCACGCTACCGACGCTACCCGCGCCGTGTGGCACCGGTCGTGCGGGACGGCGCGGGACATCGCCACCTTCCAGCGGATCTCGCGGTTACTGATCCCGCTGATAGCTGGTCCTCCCCGTGACAGCACGGCGAGGACCAGTGCGCATCGAGCTGTCAGCGCGCGCCCGGCATGGCCAGCTCCACGGCGCAGGAGTTCTTGCGCCGCTGCTCAGCCCAGTGCTCGATGGTCTGATGACAGGCTCGGTCCAGATGCCGCAGCGGCGTCATGTCGACATGAGCGCTACTGGTGTGTGGCAGTTGTTCCAGCCTGTCCTGCAGCTGCGGCAACCGCAGGAACGTGGCGTTGCCGTGCAACCGCACCCGGGCATGGTTCTCGTCGTGTTCGATCTCCACGGAAAGTCCGGAAACCTCCCAAGCAGTCTTGATCACCGCGGCCGCGATGCCGGTGAGCACACCGATCAGCAGGTCGGTGGCCAGGATCGTCCCAGCGGTCAGCAGCAGGATGAACGCCTCCGAACGCTGTTCCCGGATCAAGGTGGCGACCTGGCGTATCCCGAGCAGTTTCCATCCCGCGTGCACCAACAGCGCTCCGAGGGTAGCCAGCGGAATGAAGGAGAGTAGCTGGGGAAGCAGCATCACGAACAGCAGGAGCCAGCACCCGTGCAGCACACGGGAGAGTTTGGTTCGGGCTCCCGCGTGCACGTTGGCGGTACTGCGCACGATCACCGCGGTCATCGGCAGCGCGCCGAGCACTCCGCAGACCGCGTTCCCGGTACCCTGCGCCACCAGCTCAGCGTTGTAGCGGGTCTTGGGACCGTCGTGCATCCGATCCACCGCCGCCGCGCTGAACAGGCTCTCCGCGGAGGCGATCAGTGCGAAAGTGAGAATCGATCCGAGCACCGCGAAGCTGGTAACCGCGCCGAGGTCACCGGGGGTGGTGACATTGATGGTTTCCAGCAGCGAACCGACCCGGATCGTCTCCAGCGGAAGCCCGAACGCGTAGGTGAGCGCCGACGCGACGGTGACTCCCACCAACGGTGCGGGAACGGTCCGGAGGCGTTGGGGCAATCGCCCCCACAGCACCATGCTGAGCAGCGTCACCACCGCGATGGCGACCCCGGCCCGTCCCGCTGGGGTGGTGAACACGGCCCGGAACAGTTCGGGCAGCCCGGCGAACTTGGCACCGGTGTGCGAGGGCTGGTCCAGCCCTCCGATGGGATAGATCTGGCCGAGGATCAGTACGAGCCCGATCCCGGCCAGCAGTCCCTGCACCACTGAGGGAGAGATCGCGCGGAACCAGGTACCGATTCCGGTCATCCCCATCGCGATCTGCAGCAGGCCCGCTCCGAGCACGACCACGCCCAACATGGCGAGACCGTGATCGGCGATCGTGGAGGCGACCAGCACGGTCAGACCTGCCGCGGGGCCGCTGACCTGCATGGTGCTTCCCGGCATGCAACCTACGACGATGCCGCCGACGATGCCGGTGACGATGCCCAGTTCGGCGGGCACGCCGGAGGCAACGGCGATGCCCACGCACAGTGGTAACGCCACCAGGAAGACCACGAGCGAAGCACCCAGGTCGAAGCCGAACACCGACTTGTTCCGGCGGATGTGTTCGCCGAGAGAGCCCGGCCGGGTGGGCCGAGGCGATTCGAGTTGTGTGGTCACGATTCACTCCGTGAGGGTCGACAGGCCCGTGTCCGCGATCGGACACACGTGGGCCCGCAGGGGCGTCGGTCGAAATGTGTCGCTGGTACGAGTGGGAATCCGTTCCGGAAGTCCCGGTCGGGTATTCGGACTACTCGATCGGCTCGCCGTCCGTACCGCTGCTGGTTTCCCCGAACCACGCTCTCCCGGAGTGGAGAACGCTCGGAAGAACCGTGTCTCGGACGGCTACTCGGAATGGATTTCCAACGGACTCGCGTCGATGCGAGGTGAATTCGGCGAGGATGCCCGCGAGCGTTGTGCCCTGTGGACTGGAAGGTTCTACAGCTCGGCCCGGTAATCGAACCGAACGTGGACCCGACTCCAACCGCCGCTGCCGCGAAGACGAGGCGAGGGACCTCGCGAGCAGCGCAGGTCCCCGTCGAACCGAATCGGCCGAGGAATCACCTGCGGTACACCTGGAGTCTCGCCTGTGAATGGGCTGATCTGCATTTCACAGTCGAGTCGACCGCATTGCGAATGTTTCTCGCGTCTTCCGCGGTGTCGAAGCGCTGTCTGGCGGGAAGAGCCGTGCGGTTCCGTCTGCTGCACGACCGTTCGGTGCGCCGCCCGATCCTTCTGCCCAATTCGGCCACGCTGGGGCGCTTGCGGAGTTTCTCGCTCTCGCAGGGAGCACTCTGCTCGGTTTTGTACTCCCCCGAAGCGACCCTGCCGACGTGCGCCACGGCACCGGTGGCGTGGAGCGGGGAAAGCACGATGAGGACCACAGCGAACAGCAGGAACAACGCCGCCCGCAGCGCCGAACTCATCCCGGCTTTCACTGTCACCCCCGACACTGCTACCTCCGACTACCGACCGGACGTACCGAACCGCCACCCGAAGCGGACATTTCCGATACTACCCGAGAAATGTGTACTCGGAGTAAACCAAAAGTAACCCGAAAAGGTGGAAAAACACGGCAGGAGACAGCGATCGCACCAAACACGAAAATTTGCTCAGGTCAGCGCGATGACAGAAAAATCAATACCACCTTCGGGTGTAAGTTATCACACAGCGCACAAGTGAGTCCTTCTCAGAGAATAGGAATACCCGAAAAGAGGATATCCCCGGCGGGCTTCCCGCTCGGAGTGGAAGCGAGGCACCGGGAAACGATTCCCCAGGGAGGATTCCCGACAACGACGGCCGCGTGGGGATCCCCGTTACAGCCCCGGAGCGACGTGGCGACAGCGGAGGTCAGCGACGAATTCCCCCGCTGGAAACGGACGAGGTGGCGAGCACGAGGCCATCGGTACGGCCGGATCCCGTTCGGAACCGACCCCGAACAAGGTGCCTCCCACCCGTGACGGACGAAAACGCGGCCGCTCGCCGCGTGAGTGGTCACGCTCAGCGAAAGGCCGGGTACGGCCGCAGCTCCAGCGCTCCGGAACCGAATCGTTCCACCAGCGCCTGGACCATTCGTTCCGCGTAGGAGGCGATCTCCGGCATATCGTTGGCCTCGGCGTCCTTGCCCAAGCGCTGCCAGCGATCAGCGAGAGCGGTGCTTCGACGCGGCGAGGGCATGTGGGCGTCGATGGGACCGTCCAACTGCCCGTCCCGCGGTAGGAACCACCAGGTCGACACCCAGACCCAGAGCAGCTGCGCGTCCAGCAGGCGAGGCATCAGCACGGCGTCGTCGTCCAGGTCCGACCACACCTCGACGATCTCCGAACGCCAGGTGGCGAGCATGTTGTCCACCAACCCCGCCGGCATGGCGTAGGAACACCAGGAGGACGGGAACGGGAACTGCAGGTAGGCGGCATCCAGCGCGATGTCACGGACACACGCCCACTCGAAGTCCAGAAACCGCACCCCGTTGCCCGTCACCAGACTGTTGTCCGGGCAGATGTCGGAGGGGCTGAAGGAACGGTACTTGGTCGAGCCCAACAGTCCGGCGGCGGAATCGAGCCGTGCTCGCACCTGCTCGGGCAACGAGAGATCCAGAGTGTTGGCCAGCAGTTCGGGAAGCTCCCGCAACGAGCGCCGGATGTCGTCGGCGACCGGATCGGTCCACGACTCGAGCCCGAGCCTGCGCATCAGGGCGTCGAAGTCGGCCTCCCTGCCCGCCATCGAGGTGTGCAGTCTGCCCAGCGCACGTGCCCAGGCCAACAACGAGCGCTCGGCGGCGCGCGGATCGTCGGCGAACAACACATCGGCCAGGTTCGCGCCCCGGCCGAGATCCTCCAGAACCAACAGTCGCTTCTCGGTGTCCTGGGCGATCAGTTCCGGCCCGACGCGGAGTTCCGGTGGAAGCGCGGTGGCCAGCTGACAGCTCGCCGCCTCGTGGGCGAACGGATCCGAATGGCCCTTGCCGGGAACCGTTCCGTAATGCTTGATCACGAGTGTGCGCGGCAACTCGAACGGTGTCTCGGCGACACGAACCCGCATCACGACAGACCGGCCACTACCGCCCAGATCCTCCGGGTCGGCAAGCCGGACGGGTGCCCCCATTCTCCGGGTGAGCACGGTCTCGGCAGTACCGAGCGTATCGGTAACCTCCGCACTCGCGGGCACACGAACCTCCGGCGGACCGGTGGTGATTTCCACGCTCATCGTCTCCAGACCCTACCGCCACCACCCGCTGCTCCACGGGCCTGACCGGTTAAGTTACACCCGACTCGGGTAACGGCCTTGCGTACCGACGGTACCCACAAGAACACCACCCTCAACGGTTACGCGGCCACCGAGCGCTCGGCAACCCTTGCCACCGAGGTGAACTACCCGTTCCGACGACGAATCAATCACCACGGTGGTTGCACGATGTTCTCCACTCGTCACTGCCCGGCGCACTACCTGCCGTCGGCTCGTGGACAGCAGGACGGAGACCGACCACAGGCGGATCCGTAAGATGAATACGCCCCGAAAGACGAAAGCACTCCGAACGGTGAACGGACGGTAGTCCGCCACCGACCGTAGACGGGTACCACGGGAGACGTAACGATTTTTCACGCGATCGGAGCATCGGCTGACGCTGTGAAACCGCCCGAGCCGGGGAGCTCTTCCCCTGACGTCCCAGTGCCGAGGAGAACACCTTCCTTGGTCGGACAGCCGGGTGAGACCGTACTCACCCAGAGCTCGACTGATCGTGTTCCAAACGGGGTGACACGAAACGACTCACCGCTACGACCATGCACTCAGGGTAGCAACAGGCGGCCACACAGATCAACACTCCACGACCGGGTGGGCGGACTCACCGGAGTCAGGAGCTTCGCGAGTCGGCCGCCTGGTCGGCTTCACCGGCGCCACGACGGGTGGGTTTGGCGTCCACCCCGGCCTCCTTGCGCTGCTCCGCGGTGATCGGCGCGGGAGCCCCGGTGAGCGGGTCGAACCCGCCACCGCTCTTCGGGAAGGCGATGACGTCACGCAGCGATTCCGCGCCACTCAGCAGCATGCAGATGCGGTCCCAACCGAAGGCCACACCACCGTGCGGCGGCGGACCGTACCGGAATGCCTCCAGCAGGAAGCCGAACTTCTCGTCGGCCTCCTCCTTGGAGATGCCGAGCACGTCGAACACCCGCTGTTGCATCTCCCAGCGATGGATACGGACGGAACCACCGCCGATCTCGTTACCGTTGCACACGAGATCGTAGGCGCTGGCCAGAGCCTTATCCGGGTTCTGCTCGAAACTGTCGGACCACTCGGGTACCGGCGCGGTGAAGGGGTGGTGCACAGCGGTGTAGCGACCGGTGCCGACGGCGACGTCGTCGCTGTCGGCGACGGACTCGAACATGGGGGCGTCGACGATCCACACGAACGACCAGGCGTCGTGATCGACTAGTCCGCAGTTCTCGGCGATCTCCAGCCGGACCGCGCCGAGCAGCGCACGCGAGGGAGCGGGCTGCCCGGCCGCGAAGAACACGCAGTCGCCGGGAGACGCGCCGACCGCCTTGGCCAGCCCGTCACGCTCCTGCTCGGAGAGGTTCTTTGCCACCGGACCGGACAGCGTGCCGTCGGCGCCGATCAGTACGTAGGCCAGCCCCTTCGCGCCGCGCTGCTTGGCCCACTCCTGCCAGGCATCCAGCTGCCTGCGGGGCTGGTCGGCACCACCCGGCATGACCACGGCGCCGACGTAGGGAGCCTGGAACACCCGGAAGGGGGTGTCGCGGAAGTAGTCGGTCAGCTCGGTCAACTCGACACCGAACCGCAGGTCCGGTTTGTCCGTCCCGTAGCGCGCCATCGCCTCGGCGTAGGGCAACCGGGGGATCGGAGCGGGAATCTCGTGGTCGGCCAGTTCGCGCCACAGCGCACGGATCACCCGCTCGCTGATGTCGATGACGTCTTCGGCGTCGACGAAGCTCATCTCGATGTCGAGCTGGGTGAACTCCGGCTGGCGGTCGGCGCGGAAGTCCTCGTCGCGGTAGCAGCGGGCGATCTGGAAGTAACGCTCCAGACCACCGACCATCAACAGCTGCTTGAACAGCTGCGGCGACTGCGGCAACGCGTACCAGCTGCCGGGCTGCAACCGCGCCGGGATGAGGAAGTCACGGGCGCCCTCCGGAGTGGAGCGCGTCATCGTGGGGGTCTCCACCTCGACGAACTCGCGACCGTGCAGCACCTCACGCGCGATGCGGTTGGCCTCGCTGCGCATCCTGATCGCCTTAGCGGGCCCGGAACGGCGCAGATCCAGATAGCGGTGCCGCAGCCGAACGTCCTCGCCCACGTCGAGATGCTCGTCCACCGGGAAGGGCAGCGGAGCCGATTCGGAGAGGACTTCGAGGTCGGTGGCGGTCACCTCGATGGCGCCCGTCGCGATCTCCGGGTTCTCGTTGCCCTCCGGCCGGAGCGAGATCTCCCCGGTGACGCGGACGCAGAACTCGGCGCGCAACCGGTGGGCGCGCTCTGCCATCTCTCCCTCGCGGAAGACCACCTGAGCAACTCCCGAGGCATCACGCAGATCGATGAAGATCACTCCACCGTGATCACGGCGACGCGCCACCCATCCGGCGAGGGTGACGGACTGCCCGGCTTGGTCGGCACGGAGCGAGCCGGCCTCGTGCGTGCGCATCACGGCTGCTGATCTCCTTAGGGTGTGAAACGGGTGGTCGTCCGGAGCAGGACCACTCCAGGTTAGCCAACGGCGGCCGTCGACCGTGCACCAGGTTTCGGGCCGCCACCGACGGCGCGGTCCGGCGAGGCGCACCCGAACACCACAACGAGCGAGAAGGGACGAGGAATTCGGCGGTTATCTCCCGCACGGCGCGAACCGCGCTGCCGGCGACACCGCGTAACTCCCGGCAACACCGCGGAAAACGTCACCGCCGCGACCGAATCGGTAACGTTCATCCCCAGGGGACGTCGAATTCCCGCAATCTCGTTGCACGAACGTGATCAGTGCAATTAGCGTTCCGCGGGAGGTCAGCAAGCACGAGGAGTGGTAATGGTCGTCCCCCGTACCCGAACACCCTCCACAGCATCCCCGTTAACCGGACACGAGCACCGACAACTGTCCCCCGAGTTGTCCAAGCTGCTGCGGACCGGCCCGTTCGACGTCGCGCTGCGAGCCGCGATCCGTTCGAGCAGACTCAGCCTGGAGCGCATTCAGCATCGACTGCGTGCCAGAGGCACGCCGGTGAGCATCACCGCGCTGAGTTACTGGCAATCCGGACGTCGCAGGCCGGAACGACCGGACTCGCTGGTGGCACTGCGCGAGCTGGAGGACGTGCTCGGTGTACCGGACGGCGCGCTGTCGACGCTGTTGGGACCACCGAAGCCGAGGGGCCGCAACCGGGAGGAACCCTCGGCGCCGACGCTGGCCACGCTCTGGTCCGACAACGCCTCGGCCGCCGGTCTGCTCAGCAGACTGGACACCAGCGCGGACGGTCACCTGACACGGCTGAGCCAGCACGACGTGCTCGAGATCGACTCGGCCGGCAAACAACGGAGTCTGCGGGTACGACAGCTGGTCCAGGCGGAGCGCAACGGGGTGGATCGTTGGGTGACCGTCTTCGACAACGCGGGCAGCGGTGTGGCGCCGCCCAACATCAACGCCTCGCACGGCTGCACCCTCGGTCAAACGCTCTCGGACCACCGCAACGGGGTGGTCGCGGCGGAATTGCTGTTCGACCACTGCCTCGAAAAGGGCGAGACCGCGCTGCTGGAGTACGAGATCACCCACGGCCCGAACGGCCTGGTGGGTACCGAACAGGACCACACTTATTCGCGCAGGTTCCGGCTCCCCGTGCGGGAGTATTTGGTGGAGCTGTGGTTCGACCCGGACAATCCACCCGCACACTGCGAGAGTTTCACCGCCCGGCCGGACGGTTCGGAGCTGGGGACCGCCAAGCCGATGTCGATCGATCCGCGCGGACGTACCCATGCCGTGGCACTGGACTTCGGCCTCGGCGCGTTCTGCGTGAGATGGCAACCCGTTCAGCCGACGCCGAGACCCAACGGAGTTCCCGGTCTCGCGAGCCGACCCCCCGCGGCGCTGGCACAACGACTCAGATGAAGCGTGTAACGCGCTCACGCGGCGGAGGCCCGGGTTCGTGTCGGCGATACGCTGGGCCTCCCCGGCCAGAACCGGCGGGAGGCCCAGCCGAGCGGCTCGCTCCGGAAAGAAGTCCAGCTACCGGGTTCGATTATCGAGCTCCGCGTTCCGAACGGCGGCCGGACTCGTCCGTACCGTCCTCCAGCACGAACTGGACGGCACGATTGAGTTCGGCCGAGGGTTCGAGCCCGAACTCGTTGACCATCTCCGAACGGATCCTCCGAAACAGCGCGGCCGCCTCGGCACGACGTCCGGTCCTACCGAGCGCGATGATCAACTGTTCGAACAGTCGCTCCCGGTAGGGATACTGCGCCGTCAGCGCCTTCAGACGACCGATCACCCAGTCGTAGTGACCACGTTCCAGGTTGAGTTCGACGAACTCCTCCAGAGCCAGTACGTAGTGCTCCTCGGCCTGCACGGCGGCGGCGTAGAGACGTTCGCCGCGTTGTCTGACCTCGGCCAAGGCAGGGCCCCGCCAGAGCTCGATCGCCTGCTGCAGCATGTCCGTGGCTGCCGACGGGTCGGCCTCGGCGATCTGGCGTGCTGTGAGTCGTAACGTCTCGAACACCTCCAGGTCGAGTTCGCCCTGTTCGAGGCGCAGTGCGTAGCCGAGATCGCTGGTGGACAACCGGCAGGCTCCGTTTCCCGCACCGAAGCAACGGTCCATGTCGCGGCGCAGCCGCGCGATGTGTGCTTGCAGCGCGTTCGTCTCTCCCCTCGGCGGGCCGTCGGGCCAGAGCTGTTCGACGAGTTGCTCGCGAGGAACCACCTGCCCAGAGTTGAGCAGCAACACCGCCAGTACGGTTCTTCGCTGCAGTCCGGGAACCTCCGTCGGCCGATTATCATCGTCGTACATCCGTACCCGCCCGAGGACTCGGAATCGGATCATCGGCTCACTCCGATCGAAGGTAATCAACGGGCCACGACCACACCGTTGGTCGCGGATTTTGCCGAAGTGACGACACCACGGCACCTGAACTCCGAGGTGAGCTTGGCGACTATGCCCAGGACAGCGGTGGGTATTGGGGTGCCTCTTCACCGCGGGAATCCGTTTTGGACTGTCCACGCCGATAGCGCGGTAATGCAGATATTTTACTCTAACCGGACATCGAGCGAAATGAATACTACGAACGGAACAACCAGAGGACCATCCCCCAAATGCGTGAGGCAAAATCCTGCGGAATATTCCGTCACGTCTGGAATATTCCACCAGGGGGATGATATTATGTCGGGAAAGTCCACGCTGGCATCGGGATGACGCCGCGCCGACGAGCGACGCTGTCGAGGATCCGTTTCCGTACCGGCAAAACAGCCACTGTGACGCCGGTATTCGCGGGCTGGAAACTCAAAGCAACGAAAGCTGCTCGTTCGCGGTTTCGGAAGCGGCGCGTTTCGGGGTGTCGCGCGCCCCGCTGGAGGATTCGCGGTGCATCCCGTGCGCACGGCAGGCCCGCTCCACCAGCTCCACCACTTCTCGTCGGTAGGACTCGGGGGCGTAGGAGCTGTCGCGGTACAGCCGCGCGTAGAGCGGGACCAACGACGGGTGCTCGCGTTGCAACCAGGCGCGGTACCACTCGCGGGCACCGGGGCGCAGATGGAGCGGCAACGGAGTGATGCTCTTCGCACCGGCCTCGACCAGCGCCCCCACCGTACGGTCGATGTGCTCCCAGGAGTCGCTGAGTCCCGGAAGGATCGGGGCCAGCAACACCGAACAACCGATCCCGGCCTCGGCGAACCGCCGGACCACTTCCAACCGTCGGGCGGGGGCGGGAGTACCCGGCTCGACCGTTCGCCAGAGCCCTTCATCCAGCGAGCCGATGGATACCGCGATCGAAACATCGGTCACCGCGGCCGCCGACTCGATGAGATCGAGGTCGCGCAGAATCAGCGTCGATTTCGTGAGGATCGAGAACGGGTTGGCACGCTCGGTCAGCGCGGTGAGGATGTCCCGCATCAATGCGTAACGCCCTTCGGCACGCTGATAGGGATCGGTGTTGGTTCCCATCGCCACCGGGTGACCGCGCCACTTCGGATTCGCCAGCTCACGGCGCAGCAGCTGCCCCGCGTTGACCTTGACCACGATCTTGCTGTCGAAGTCGTGTCCGCTGTCCAGGTCGAGATAGGTGTGAGTGTTGCGCGCGAAGCAGTAACGACACGCGTGACCACACCCCCGGTAGGGGTTCAGGGTCCACTCGAACGGGACACCGGACTCACCCGGCACCCGGTTGAGGATCGACTTCGCCCGGATCTCGATGGCGTAGGCGTCCTCCGTGCCCGCCTCGATCGGCACCGGCTCGGGCAGTCGCAGGCCCGCACCGATCCGGTGGTCACCGCTCCTCGGGGCTTCCGGTGACACCCCCAGGTCCAGCTCGGCCGTCTCGCCTGCGATGTCGGCGGCGGCACCCGCTTCCCCCGAAGGACTGTTCGGCGGAGTGATCCGCTGTTTCTCCCAACGCACAACCTCATTCGAACACTTATTCGAACAGCTGTCCAGTCGACGGGCCCCGCCCGGCGCACCGGAACGAGCCCCCAGACCGTCGGAACCGGGAGCACGCCCCTCGGGACCACATATGTGATCAGCTCGGCGACCACGGGGCATCCGAGAATCACGGTTCGACGGAGCGGAAGCCTCTTTCGACGACGAGATCATCCTCCGGTACGCGTCGAACAGTCCTGCTGAGCCCGGCCGAAGGCTCCGCCCCGAACTGCTCCACCATTTCTGATCGCATTCCGCGGAGCAGGGAAACGACCTCCACCTTCCGGCCGGATCGTTTTCGGAAACCTCCCGCCCCCGGAACGGGGCATATCGAAAACCTCCAGACCGAGCTCACCCAACCGACGCGAACCGAGCACCCGAAACGACTTCCGGAAAGTCGAAGCGCAGCCCCCTCGGCATCGATACCGCACGCTCCCCGAGCGACAGCCCCGCACTCCGAAACGCGTCCCCTTCCAGACGGCCAAAAAGTTTGGTACATCTCGTCGAGAAAACGCGAAAGCAACCAGAACACAGCATCGCGTTACTCTGACCGACACGACGAAAATCATCCACCGGTCGCGGACGAAACCCCGAAAACGATGAAGACGCGGCCCCTCGGAGAAACGAGCATTCTCGTTGACTCCCGTGACGTCTCCTTCGCTCGACTTCCGGTGTTCCTCCTCCGTGATGACACGGCGAGCTGACCGGCGGCCGACACACCACATACGACGAGCGGCCCCGAAGCGGCGGAAGCAGGGGAGGCGGACAGTCGTACCATGATGCGGTGCCGTCACCCGAAGATTCCGCCAGCGGCATCACGAACGCTCCCCCCACCGGACACGGACACGGACACGGTCACGGCCATCCAGCTCCGACCGCCTCCCGGCGCACCCGGCGGCTACTCGCCGCTGTGCTGACGCCTTTCGCACTGGCGGCCGTAATCGGTGCGGTACTGCTGTACCCCTTCGGACAGCACTCCGCTCCGGAGGCGAAACCGGGCTTCACCCGCAACCCGGTGGACGGTGCCGTGGTAGCGGCACGCACCGCCTCCTGCACCACGGGCGGGACGTCCGGACAGGGCGCCGGAGGCGCTGGAAGCTGCGTGCTGCTTCGCGTCGAACTGCACAGTGGCCCCGCGTCGGGACGCACGATCGAACAACGAGTCCCAGACGAGCCGACCACCCCGGAATTCGGCGTGGGAGACGAGATCGTGCTCTCCTACTCGGGCGACTCGCCACGCGAGTCCACCTCGTACCGGATAGTGGACTACCAGCGGAGTGGGTGGTTGCTGGTGCTGGTCGGGCTGTTCGCCGCGTCGGTGATCGCGCTGGGACGTCGCAAGGGAGCCGCCTCCCTGCTGGCGCTGACGTTGACGTTGACCATGCTGCTCGGGTTCATGCTTCCCACCATCCTCTCCGGGGCCGACCCCCTGCTGGTCGCCGTGGTGGCCGCCGGACTGATCATGTTCTGCGTGCTCTACGCGACGCACGGCGTCTCGGCACGAACATCGACCGCCGTGCTGGGCACCCTGGCGAGTCTGAGCCTGATCGGTCTGCTCAGCGCGGGGTTCGCCGCACTGACCCGACTGACCGGACTGGACGAGTCCACCTCGTCCCTGATAAGCGCCCTGGGCCACGACATCGACGCCCGAGGACTACTGCTGGCCGGAGTCGTGATCGGGGCGCTGGGAGTGCTCGACGACGTCACCGTCACGCAGACCAGCGCGGTGTGGGAACTGCACCACGCCAATCCCCGGATGCGCTGGCGGGAACTGTACTCGGCCGCGCTGCGGATCGGTCGGGACCACGTGGCGTCCTCGGTGAACACGCTCGTGCTGGCCTACGCGGGAACGGCACTCCCGCTGCTGTTGACCTACAAGCTGTCCGGCCAGTCGTTCGGGGACATCGCCACCACACAGGACGTGGCCCAGGAAATCGTGCGAACCCTGGTGGGCAGTCTGGGCCTGATCGCCGCCGTCCCACTGACCACCGCCATCGCCGCGACGGTGGTACTGAGCGAGAACGGCAGTCGGCGGGTGGACGACTCCGCGACCCACTCCGAGGAGCAGCGAGCGGCCACCTCCGGGGTGCTCGACGTGGTGCACCGAGCCGCCGCGGCGGGATCCACCCGTGCGGTGCTCGGCGCGGCGAGATCACGTCGCGGATCCCGCTCGCGCCACTGAGAACCCGCCGCCGCTTCCCCGCCAGTTCGGGACGAGCAGCACGTTCCGCCCCTTAGTCCAGCATGGCGACGAACTTCGCCACGTCGGTGTTGGCCACTCGCCGGGCAACCCCGCCTCCGGGGACCGCGGAGGCCAACTTGTAGAGCGGCCGGTCCGCCGCGGCGTCGCCACGCGCCTCGGCCTTGAGCTGTGCCACGATCAGTTCCGAGAGCACCAGCGCACGGGTGTCTCCGGTACCGGCCAACGTGTCGGCCAGCCGCCGCAGCGCGTAGACACCGAGTTCCTTCCCACCGGTACCCGCGTACATCGCCAGCGCCACGTTCAACGTGCGATGCCGGGGCGGCCCGGTGACGACCAGACTGATCGTGCGGGTGCCACGGATATCGGTGATCAGCACGTCCAGCGCGGTGGCCGTCGACAGATCGACCCGGCGCGTGCCGAAGGCGCGTGCCGCCACTTCGGTGCCACGCAGCCAGTAAGTCTTGCGCGCCTCGCTGTAGGCCATCAGCAGCAGCGGCAGCGCCAGCACGACCAATGGGACGAAGAAACCGGCCGTCCCCGCGAACAGCCCCGCGATGCCACCGATGGCCGCGCCGATCACGACAGCGGCGACGGCGACACTGATCGCCCGCCTGCGGACGACGCGACGATCGAGCAGATCCAGCGTCACGCTTTCCTGGGACTGTTCCTCGCTCATCCGGACAGCACCGTCCGCGCCTTCTCGACCACCGAGGACAGCGGTATGCTCTCCTGCTGCCCACCGGAGAGGTCCTTCAGCTGCGCCGAGTCCTCGGCCAGATCCCGTTCTCCCAGAACCAGCGCGTAGCGGGCACCGGAACGGTCGGCCGCCTTCATCGCCCCCTTCAGTCCCTTGCCACCGTAGGCGATCTCCACCCTGATGCCCGCGTGCCGCAGCTGACCCGCCAGCGCCACCAGCCGACGCTTGGCCTGTTCGCCGAGCGGTACGCAGTAGATGTCGCAACGGGACTGGTCACCGGGCCGCACTCCCTCCACCTCGCAGGCGAGCATGGTGCGGTCCAGGCCGAGTCCGAATCCCACGCCGGAGAGCTCCGCGCCGCCGAGATCGGCCATCAACCCGTCGTACCGACCGCCGCCGCCGATGCCGGACTGCGCACCGAGCCCGTCGTGCACGAATTCGAAGGTGGTTTTGGTGTAGTAGTCCAACCCCCTGACCAGCCTGGGATTCTCGGTGAAGGGGACATCGAGGTCACGCAGGTGCTCCTTGACCCGCTCGTAGTGCTCGGCGGCCTGGTCGGAGAGGTTGTCGGCCATCAGCGGGGCATCAGCGACCATCTCGCGGACTTCCGGGCGTTTGTCGTCGAGCACCCGCAGCGGGTTGAGCTCCACCCGACGACGCGTCTCCTCGTCCAGCGGCAACCCGCGCAGGAACTCCTGCAGTTTGGCCCGGTACTCCGGTCGGCACGTGCTGTCGCCCAGCGAGGTGAGCTCGATGCGGTGCCCGGTCAGTCCCAACCTGCGGTAGCCCTCGTCGGCCACGGCGATCACCTCGGCGTCCAGCGCCGGATCGTCCACGCCGATGGCCTCCACACCCACCTGCTGCAGTTGTCGGTAGCGACCGGCCTGCGGCCGCTCGTACCGGAAGAACGCCCCGCTGTAGTACAGCTTGAGCGGCAGCTGGCCCCGGTCGAGACCGTGTTCGATGACCGACCTGATCACACCCGCGGTGCCCTCGGGGCGCAGCGTGATCGAACGTCCCCCCTGGTCGGGGAAGGTGTACATTTCCTTGCTGACCACGTCGGTGGACTCGCCCACACCGCGTGCGAACAGCGCGGTGTCCTCGAACACCGGCAGCTCGATGTAGCCGTACCCGGCGCGGCGAGCGGCTTCGCCGAGGGTGTCGCGCACCGCGAGGAATCGTGCCGATCCCGGGGGGTAGTACTCGGGGATGCCCTTGGGGGCGGCAAACGTGCTCATCGCTGGCTTCTTCTGGTCTCGTCGGTCCTGGTGCTGGTTGTCGAGGACGGTCAGTCGGCCGCTTCGTCGGATGCGGCGAGCCCCCGTAGGAAGGGGTTGCTCTCGCGCTCCCGGCCGATGGTCGTGGTGGAGCCGTGTCCCGGGAGCACGGCCGTGTCGTCGGGACGCGACAGGATCTCGTTCCGGAGCGTGCGCAGCATCCGCTCGTGGTCACCGCCGGGCAGGTCGGTGCGACCGATGGCTCCGGTGAACAACGTGTCGCCGGTCAGCAGCAGTCGACCACCTTCCACGGTGCCGGTCCCGAACAGCACCGAACCGCCCGTGTGGCCGGGAGCGGGCCGCACGTCGAACTCCATGCCCGCCAGGTTCAGCACGGTGTCGCCGGAGAGTTCACGCACGTCCTCCGGCATGTTCACCGGGACACCCTCGAACAGCTGGCTTCCCTCCGGGCCGAGCGCGGCACCGGGGTCGGCGAGCATGTAGCGGTCCTCGGGATGCACCCAGGCGGGTATCCCGTAGGACTCGCACAGTTCCCCGGCGGAGAACACGTGGTCGAAATGGCCGTGCGTCAACAGCACGCCCACGGGGGTGAGCCCGTGTTCGTCCAGCTGCTTGCGCACCGGCTCGACGGCATCCTGGCCCGGGTCCACCACTACGCAGTCGCCGCCCTCGTGCGGTGCGAGCACGTAGCAGTTCGCCTGGAGCTGTCCGACGGGGAAACCAACAACAAGCACGGAGTGCTACCTCTTCAGCGTTCGGGGACGTGCGACCGGGGCCCGCGGCGTGTAAGAACCTGCCGCACCACTGGCCGACAGGCCACCCCGATCACTCCAGTGCTACCAGCCTAGTCGTGCGGTCTCACAGTTTTCGCACACCGGGCCGTTCTACACTCCCCGAAAACGTGATCCCGTGTTGTTTCCTCGGGACGAAGCCGACCGACCCCGACCGCGGAGTGGGAACAGGTGTCCAGCAACGAACAACGTCGCCAGGCGGCCAAGAGCAAGCTCGAGCGTCAGCTCGCCCGCAGGGAGGAGCAAGCCCGCAAACGCAGGACCGTGGCGGTGACCACCACGATCGTCGTGGTGATCGCGGCCGTGGTGGGGGTTTACTTCCTCACCCGTACGGGCGGCGGGGGTGACGGCGCCGCGAGTCCTCCACCGAGCTCCACGACGACCTCCGAACAGTCGAACTCGGAGCAGATATCCATACCGACCGAACTCGCCCCCGCTCCGAGCCGCCCTGAACCGCTGCCGAACCAGGTTTCCTGCACCTACCGTTCGGAGGGGGAGCCCGCCAAACCGGTGGATCCCCCCGAGGACGGCGAGGTCTCCTCGCAGGGAACCGTGCAGGCCACGATCGAGGCGAATGTGGGCACCATCCCGATCACATTGGACCACTCGCTGGCCCCCTGCACGGTGAACAGCTTCGTCCACCTGGCCGAGTCCGGGTTCTACAACGACACCCCCTGTCACCGCATCTCCACCTCGGGACTGCAGATGCTGCAGTGCGGTGACCCGACGGGTGAGGGCACCGGCGGCCCCGGATACCAGTTCGACGACGAGACCTACTCCGACATCCAGTACGGACGTGGATACCTGGCGATGGCCAACTCGGGGGCCGACACCAACGGCAGCCAGTTCTTCATCGTGTACGGCGAGGCACCGCTGCAGTCCAACTACACGGTGTTCGGCACCGTGTCGAAGGAGGGCCTGGAAGTGGTGGACAAGGTCGCTCGGGCGGGCCACGACGGTTCGTTCTCGAGCGCGGGTGGCGGTCATCCGAACAAGAAGGTGAATTTCGAGAAGGTGACCGTGCAGTCCTGATCCGGGAAATCCGGCCCGGAAATCCTGGGCCGCGAAGTACCGGGGAACACCCGCGTGGCCCCGGCCACGCGGGTGTGGCGGGGGGCGGACTGCGTAAATTTCCCACGAAATCGCCGCGCCGCTTCGACGCAGGGCCGAGCTCCCACCACTGCCGCAGCCCGCACCGCCGCGGGTTCTCTCGTGGTGCTCTCGCGAGGACGCCGGAGACGTTGTGTGTAACTACCCGATGTCTCCGGACCCGCGGCGAGAGCCCGCGAGAGGTTCCGCCGCCCGTACCGCCACGCAGCCGGACCGACCAACGGTCACGCAGCGGAGGTCATGCGGTAGACATCGTAGACTCCCTCGATGTTGCGCACGGCCTTGAGGACGTGCCCCAGGTGCTTGGGATCGCCCATCTCGAAGGAGAACCGGCTCACCGCGACGCGGTCCTTGGAGGTGGTCACCGAGGCGGACAGGATGTTGACCTTCTCGTCGGCCAACACCTTCGTCACGTCCGAGAGCAACCGGTGCCGGTCCAGCGCCTCGACCTGGATGGCCACCAGGAACACCGAGGAGTTCGACGGGGCCCAGTAGACCTCCACCAACCGTTCGGGTTTGGAGCGCAGGTCGTCCGCGTTGTTGCAGTCGGTGCGGTGCACGCTGACGCCACCACCGCGCGTGACGAAGCCGAGGATCTCGTCGCCGGGCACCGGGGTGCAGCAACGCGCGAGCTTCGCCCAGACCTCACCCGCGTTGGCGCCCTCCACGCGTACACCGGAATCGCCGGAACTGCGGCGCTGCTGCTGCACCGTGGAGGGGGTGGAGCGTTCCGCGATCTCGTCCTCGGCCTGTTCCACCCCGCCGAACGAGGCGACCAGCCGCTGCACCACGTGGTGCGCCGAGACCTGTCGTTCCCCGACCGCCGCGTACAACGCGGTCACATCGGTGTAGTGCAGCTCCTTGGCCACGGATCCGATGGAATCGGCCGAGACCAACCGCTGCACCGGCAGACCCAGCCTGCGCAGCTCCTTGGCGATGGCCTGCTTGCCGGACTCGATCGCCTCCTCGCGCCGCTCCTTGGCGAACCACTGCTTGATCTTGGTCTTGGCGCGCGGCGAGGCGACGAAGGAAAGCCAGTCCCTGCTCGGACCGGATCCCTCGGCCTTGGAGGTGAAGATCTCGACGACCTCGCCGTTCTCCAGCTTGCGTTCGAGCGCGACGAGTCTGCCGTTGACCCTGGATCCGATACAACGGTGCCCTACCTCGGTGTGCACCGCGTAGGCGAAGTCGACCGGCGTCGATCCCGCCGGAAGCGTGATCACGTCACCCTTGGGGGTGAATACGAAGATCTCTCTGGTGTTGAGGTCGTAACGCAGCGACTCCAGGAACTCCCCTGGGTCCGCGGCCTCCCGCTGCCAGTCGAGCAGCTGGCGCATCCAGGCCATCTCGTCGATCTCGACACCGGCGCCGCCTCGGCCACGCGCCTTGGTCTCCTTGTAGCGCCAGTGGGCCGCGATGCCGTACTCGGCGGTACGATGCATCTCCTCGGTACGGATCTGCACTTCCAGCGGCTTGCCCTCGGGACCGATCACCGTGGTGTGCAGTGACTGGTACACCCCGAACTTGGGCTGGGCGATGTAGTCCTTGAACCGGCCGGGCATCGGCTGCCACAGCGCGTGCACCACACCCATCGCGGCATAGCAGTCCCGCACCTGGTCGACGAGGATGCGCACTCCGACCAGATCGTGGATGTCGTCGAAGTCACGGCCCCGAACGATCATCTTCTGGTGGATCGAGTAGTAGTGCTTGGGGCGCCCCTCCACCTTCGCGGAGAGCCGAGCCGCGTCCAGGTTCGACGACAACTCGTCGACCACGGTGCGCAGATAGGTGTCCCTGGAGGGCGCGCGGTTGGCCACCAGTCGCACGATCTCGTCGTACTTCTTGGGCTGCAGGATCGCGAAGGCCAGGTCCTCCAGCTCCCACTTGATGGTGGCCATGCCCAGCCGATGTGCCAGCGGCGCCAGGACCTCCAGGGTCTCGCGCGCCTTGCGCACCTGCTTCTCCGGCGGCAGGAACCGCATGGTGCGCATGTTGTGCAACCGGTCGGCGAGCTTGATCACCACGACGCGGGGATCACGGGCCATCGCGATGACCATCTTGCGGATGGTCTCGGCCTCGGCGGCGTTTCCCAGCTTGACCTTGTCGAGCTTGGTGACGCCATCGACGAGGTGGGAGACCTCCTCACCGAAGTCGGACCGCAGCTTGTCCAGCGGGTAGTCGGTGTCCTCGACGGTGTCGTGCAACAACGCGGCCACCAGCGTGGTGGTGTCCATACCCAGCTCGGCGAGGATGGTGGCGACCGCGAGCGGATGCGTGATGTAGGGATCACCGGACTTGCGCTGCTGGTCGCTGTGTTGTTCCTCGGCGATGTCGTAGGCGTACTGCAGCAACGCCAGATCAGCCTGCGGGTGCATCTCGCGGTGCACCGAGGCCAACGGCTCGAGGACCTGCTTGACCTGGGTAGGACGCTGCGCGGTGATTCGCCGGGCCAACCGCGCGCGAACCCGCCGAGTGGCCGAGGCGGGCCGCTGCGCGGCAGAGTCCGCCCCGCTCGCGGGAGACTCGACTTCTTGGCTCACAGCACGCTCCCGGGTGTTCGAGGATCCGCTCGGCCCGGGTCGGTTCTCCGCACGCGAGAACGCCCGTGGCGCTCGGTGCGGCGACCCGGACATTGAGCATAACGCTACGACCCCCGTGCGCCTTCCCGGGAGGGGCGACGCCGCGCCGAGCGGTCCCGACGCGGCTGTGAGCCGAACCCCCGGATGATCGGCCGCGCCGATCACCGGGCGGCGTGACCACAAGGCGGCGTGACCACAGGGCGGCGTGATCACCAGTACACCGATCATCGCGGACACGGATCACATCAGGAGCCGGCCCGCGATGATCGGCGCTCGGTCACCGCCGCTTGCGTCCGGCGGAACGACGTCCCGCTTTCCCCGAAGGCTGCGCCCCGCCGGAACCGGCGGCACCCGCACCGGCCAGCTTCGCACCACCCGTCCCGTTGGTCTTGTCGCGGGCGGAGCGCGTCTTCCCGGTCGTGCTCACCTCGGACTCGGAGTCGGACCGGTCATCGGTGGTGGCCCCGTTGACCGTGGCGGTCGCGTCACCGCCCCGGTTGCTCCTGCGCTGGGCGACCTTGTCGGCGTGTACGCGGTACTTGGACTCGCGCATCTTCAGGTCGACCAACAGCGGGGTGGCCAGCAGCAGCGAGGAGAGCACACCCGCCAGCATGCCGACGCCCTGCACCAGCGCGAGATCCCGCAGCACACCTACGCCCAGCAGGCCGGCACCGACGACCAGCAGGCCGAGCACCGGCAGCAACGCGATCACCGAAGTGTTGATCGAACGCATCAGGGACTGGTTGACGGCCAGGTTGGCCGCCTCGGGATAGGTACGCCTGGTGGTGCTCAGCAGCCCGGTGGTGTTCTCCTTGACCTTGTCGAAGACCACGACCGTGTCGTACAGCGAGAAACCGAGGATCGTGAGCAGACCGATCACCGTGCTGGGACTGACCTGGAACCCGGTCATCGAGTAGATGCCCGCGGTGACGAGCACGTCGTGCAGCAACGCCACCAGGGCGCCGACCGCCATCCACCGCTCGAAGTAGAACGCCAGGAACACGGTCACCAGCACGAGGAACACGGCCAGGGCGATCAACGCCTGCTGGGTGATCTCGCTGCCCCAGGTACCGCTGACGGCGCTGTCGCTGATCGCGTCCGCGCTGGGCTGACCGTTGGTTCCCAGCGGTTGCAGATCCTGGAACAGGGCCGACTTGACCTGGACCAGGTCGGCCTGCGACAGCTTCTCGGTGTTGATCTGCAGCGTCTGGCTGTCACCGCTGCCCACCAGCTGCACCGAGGACGGCTCGGAGCCGAGCGCCTGCTGGAAAGAGTCCTCGGCCTCTTCGGTGCTGATCTGTCCGGAGGAGCCCTGCGCGGGCATCGAGATGTTGGTCCCGCCCTCGAACTCGATGCTGAGGTTGAAGCCCTTGACGCCGACGAAAAGGGCGGAGACCAGCATCAGCAGCCCGAGGATGGCGTACCAGTACTTGCGCTTGCCGACGATGTCGAAAGCACCGGTACCGGTGTAGAGCCGTTGCAGCACCCCACGCTTGGCCTCGGTGCCGCTCGCGTCGGTCGCGGCGGGATCGCTCCCGTTGCTGCCGGTCGTGTCCACGACTCACGCCTCCTTCGGAGTGCCGTTGGAAGCACTCTGCTGCCGGTTGACGCCCTTCCGCTGTGCCCTGGCGCGTTCGCCCATCCGCTGGACCGCGCCGAGACCGGTCAGCCCCGGGCGGGAGAGGAACTTGCTGCGCGAGGCCAGCGCCACGAGTGGGTGGGTGACCAGGAAGACGACGATCAGGTCCAGCACCGTCGACATCCCGAGAGTGAAGGCGAAGCCCTTCACCTGGCCGACCGCGAGCAGGTACAGCACACCCGCCGCGAGGAAGCTGACCGCGTCGGCCGAGAGAATCGTCCGTCGGGCACGGGCCCAGGAACGCGGCACCGCGGATCGGAACGTTCTGCCCTCGCGTATCTCGTCCTTGAGTCGTTCGAAGAAGACGATGAACGAGTCCGCGGTGATACCGATCGCGATGATGAAACCGGCCATGCCCGGCAGGTCGAGCGTGAACCCGATCCAACGGCCGAACAGCACCAGTACGCCGTAGACGACCGCACCGGACAGCACCAGCGAAAGGATCGTCAGCAATCCCAGCAGCCGGTAGTAGAGCAGGCAGTAGACCGCCACGAGGATCAGTCCGATGCCACCTGCCAGCAACGCGGCCTGCAACGAGGCGATCCCCAGTGTCGGCGAGACGGTCTCGGCGGTGGACTGGTCGAACGCGAGTGGCAGCGCGCCGTACTTGAGCGTGTTGGCGAGGTTGCTGGCCGTCTCCTGGTTGAAGTTGCCGGAGATCGAGGTGGTTCCGCCGACGATCGCGTCGTTGATGGACGGGGCGGAGACCACCCCGTTGTCGAGCACGAAGGCCACCTGCTCACCCACGTTCTGCGAGGTGAAGTCGGCCCAGGTGTTCTTGCCCTGGTTCTTGAACTCCAGGTTTACGGTCCACTCCGCCTTACGCTGCCCCGGTGGAGAGGAGTTGGCGTCGCTGATCTGGGTACCGGGAATCAGTACCGGGTCGAGGATATACTTGCGCTCACCGTCGTCACCACAGGTCACCAACGGGCGTTCGGGGTCGGCGTTGCCGCGCAACGGGTCGGGCGCGTTGCAGTCCAGCGTCAGCAGTGCCTGCCGCTGCATGGTCGGGTTCTCGCTCTGGCGCAGCTGCTTGGCCTGCTCGATCCGTTCGGCCCTGGTCAGCTGGTCCCCGTTCTGCTGGTTACCGTTCTGCTGGTTACCGCTCTGCTGGTTGTCGGACTGCTGCTCACCATCGCCGGACTGGGAGTCCTCGTCCGGTTGGTCCTGCGCCGGAGCCTGCTGCGCGCCCACCGCCTGTGGCGTGGTGTCGGAGGACTGGTCCCCGGATTCGCTCGACCCGCCGTTCTGGCTGGAGTCCCCGCTCTGCCCCGACTGATCGCCCTGCCCAGGCTGGTTGCCCTGGCCGGGTTGGTTGCCCTGGCCGGGTTGGTTGCCCTGCAACGCGCTGACCGGAACAACCTGGTTGACCTTGCGCAGATTCAGTTCCGCGGTCTGCCCGAGCCGCTTGGCTTGCTCACCGTCCTTGCCGGGCACCGTGATCACCAGGTTGGTGCCGTCGACGGTGACCTCGGATCCGCTGACACCGAGCCCGTTCACGCGCTGCTCGATGATCTCGCGAGCCTGCTGCAACGACTCGTCGGTGGGGGGTTTACCGTTGGGGGTCCGCGCCGTGAGCGTCACCCGGGTACCGCCCTGCAGGTCGATGCCCAGCTCCGGAACTGGTTTGCGGTCACCGGTGAAGAACACAAGGCTGTATATGCCCAGCAGAATCGCCACGAAGGCCAGCAGATAACGCGCCGGCCGGATCTGCCCGCGTGGAGGTGCCACGTTAGGTCCGTCTCCTCGTCCGGGGTCGGTGCCGAAGGTCCGGCAGTCGTCCAAAGCCGCCGTCGCGCCCGGCCCTCACGGTGCCGACACCGCACGTGGCTGACGCGACAACGGCGTCCAGTTTGACAGGTCACATCCCGACGGCGTCGCGCAGGTACTGAATCGTGATCCACTCGCCGGACACGGCACGGGTGATCGGCACCGCACGTCCCGGTGGTGCTCCCACGCACGGCGGGGCCTCCCCGGAATGAGCGAATGGTCGACACTACCGTGCAGCGGGCGGCACGCTCGGCGGCGACGCGGGGGTCGCCGCCGAAAGCACGCGCCGGACCTCACCGCACGCCGCACGACCTCGAACGGACCGTCGAACGCGACTCTCATTGAGTTTTCGCTGTCCGCCCCTGGCGGTGCCCACCGCGCGGCACCCGCCGTCCGCCGTCACCCGCGGTGACCACGACGTGGCGATCCAGTTCGCCACGTGTGCGGCTTCCTCGTGGGAGCGCGACGCGGCAGACCTCACGACCACGCGGGCCGAGCGAGTGCTCAGCCCGACGCCTTTTGCGCCGAGAGACACTCTCCCGGTTGCCGCCCGGGCGGGAAATCCCGATCAGCCCGTCTTCTGGGTCTCCGTCTTCTGGGTATCCGCGTTCTCGGTGACGTCGGAGTCCTCGTCCGAGGAAGTCCGCTCCGAGGAGTCGACAACGTCCTCGTCGTCCTCGTCGTTGTCATCCTCGTCGAGCTCGTCCTCGTCGACCTCGGTGTCGACCCGCTCACGGATCGCCTGACGCAGCCAGGTCGTGACCACACCGTCGGCGATCTCGAGTTCGATCGAGTCGTCCTCGGTCTCGACCACGGTGCCGAACAATCCGGAGGTGGTCATCACTCGGTCACCGACCGTCAGCGAGTTCTGCAGCTTCTGCTGCTCATTCATCGCCTTGCGCTGCTTGCGCATCTGGAAGAACAGCAGCGCCGCGAAGGCGACGAACAGAATCGGGATCAAATACTCTGTCGACAATCTTGCTCCATCCACGGACGTCACCCGGACAGCGCGGCGACCGCGACAACGGAGCCGTGCCCCACCGGCGCCCGGACTATTCGGATGTACCGCCCCCCAGTGTGCCAGGTTCACCAGCACATAACCGCCCCTGCCCTTCCGGTGGGCACACCGCCCCGGACGGATCGACCAGTGATGCAGCGCACAACGTCGCATCCGGTCGACAGCCCACCGGCAGGATTCCCGGACCGAACCGCTCAGCGCCGCACTCCCGAAAATCCCGGGTCACTCGTCGAACAACCCTGGTTCGACCGGTTCCGACTCGGCCACGGGCGCCGCACCGAAAGCGTTAGCCGGTGCCACCATGCCGAGATGCTGCCAGGCCGCGGCGGTGGCGACCCGCCCACGCGGTGTCCGGGCCAACATGCCGGCACGGACCAGGTACGGCTCGCACACCTCCTCGATGGTGCTCTGCTCCTCGCCCACGGCCACCGACAGCGTCGAGGCACCCACCGGTCCGCCCCCGAACGAGCGGGCCAGTGAGCCGAGCACCGCCCGGTCGAGGCGGTCGAGTCCGAGCTCGTCCACGTCGTAGACCTCCAGCGCGGCGCGGGCCACCTCGACGGTGACCACTCCGTCGGAGCGCACCTCGGCGTAGTCGCGGACCCGCCGCAGCAGCCGGTTGGCGATACGCGGCGTCCCCCGACACCTCCGGGCTATCTCGGTGGCACCGTCCGGGCGCAGGTCCACACCGAGAATCCCGGCCGAACGGTTGATGACCTCCTCCAACTCGGCGGGTTCGTAGAACTCCATGTGCGCGGTGAACCCGAACCGGTCCCGCAACGGGCCGGTCAACGAACCCGAACGAGTGGTCGCCCCCACCAGGGTGAACGGGGCGATGTCCAGCGGGATGCTGGTGGCGCCCGGCCCCTTGCCGACGACGACGTCGACCCGGTAGTCCTCCATCGCCAGGTAGAGCATCTCCTCTGCCGGGCGCGCCATGCGGTGTATCTCGTCGATGAACAGCACGTCCCCGGCGGTGAGGTTGGACAGCATCGCGGCCAGGTCCCCCGGACGTTCCAGTGCCGGGCCCGAGGTCACCCTGATGGCAGAGCCCAGTTCGGTCGCCAGGATCATGGCCAGGCTGGTCTTGCCGAGCCCCGGTGGCCCCGCGAACAGGATGTGATCGGGCTGCTCCCCCCTCCCGAGGGCACCTTGCAGCACCAGGCGCAGCTGCTCGCGGACGCGCTGCTGGCCCACGAAGTCGTCGAGCTTGCGCGGGCGTAGGCTCGCGTCGATCTCCTGTTCACCATTGGCGCGGTGCGGCGAGAGGGTTTCCTCGGAGGCATCCGTCGCGTCCGGGGTCTCGGCTTCCGGCTCCACCGGCCCGTCCTCGTGCATCGTTTCCTCAGAACTTCGCTCGTGCCACTTTCGATTGTCGCGCCGCTGTGCTCCCGGGGCGCACTACTTGGGACCGAGACCGGCCAGCGCCTTGCGCAGCACGGTGGAGGTGTCGGTCTCGCCGCCGTTCTCGGCCAGCACCGCGTTGACGCTATGCTCCGCCTGTTTCGCGGAGAACCCGAGCCCGACCAGGGCCTCGCTGACCTCGGAACGGATACCGGCGGTGTCCACGACGGCACCCCCGGGAGCAGCACCCGCCTCCGTGGTCGCCCACGCGGGATCGACGCCGGGCTGGACGGACAGCGCCGCCACCTTGTCCCGCAGCTCCAGGGTGAGCCGTTCGGCGTTCTTCTTGCCGATGCCGGGAACACGGGTCAGCGCCCCGATGTCGCCCTGGCTCAGCGCGTCGCGCAGCTGGGCGGGGTCGAGCACCGCCAGCGCGGCCAGCGCCAGCCTCGGTCCCACACCCGATGCGGTCTGCAGCAGCGTGAACAGGTCACGGGCCTGCGCGTCGGCGAATCCGTAGAGCGTCAGCGAGTCCTCCCGCACTATCAGCGAGGTGGCCAGGTTCGCCTCGGAGCCGCGCCGCAGTCCACCCAACGTCGCCGGTGTCGCGTACACGGCCATTCCCACGCCGCCGACCTCGATCACCGCGTGATCCAGTCCGACCGAAAGCACCTCACCCCGCACCGAAGCGATCATCGGTGGTTCCCCCTTGTACCGGACGAGTCTCGTGCTGCCTGCCGCAGCCGTTGTTGATGATTGCGCGCGAGTTCGGCCGCGCGCTGCTCCGCCTCGGCGAGCCTGCCGACCATGGGAGCCCGCCAGAGATGACAGAGTGCCAGCGCCAGCGCGTCGGCCGCGTCGGCGGGTTTCGGTGGGCTCGACATGCCCAGCACCTTGCTCACCATCGCGGTGACCTGTCGCTTGTCGGCCTTGCCGGAACCGCTGATGGCGGCCTTGACCGAACTCGGGGTGTGGAAGGCCACCTGGATGTCCCGCCGAGCGGCGGCCAGCGCCACGATGCCGGACACCTGCGCGGTTCCCATGACCGAGCGCACGTTCTGCTGACTGAAGACCCGTTCGATCGCCACGACTTCCGGTTCGTGCCGGTCGATCCACTCCTCCACCCCGTCGGCGATGGCCACGAGGCGCCGGGGAAGCTCGTCGTCCACGGGACTGCGCACCACACCGACCCCGAGACAGCTCACCCCGCGCCGCTGCCCGCCCTCGACGACACCGACTCCGCAGCGTGTCAGTCCCGGATCGACTCCCAGTATGCGCACACCCACATCCTCTCGCGCGAGCCCGCTTTGAACACGCGTTCGAATGATAACGGCAGGCCGGACGGGCCCGACCACGGCGACACGCACGCCGTATCACCCGGACGAGACCGGACCGACCGGACGAGGCGGCGCGGACGGGGAGTCAGCCGGGCAGGCTCACCCGCGGCGTGAACAGCAGGGGGATGAGCGGGGCACTCCGCGGCAGGCGGTCCCAGTGGGCGTCCCGACTGTCGCCGGGCCGGGGGAGCACCCGGGGAGTGCTGTCGTGCTCGTGCAGCGCCTCGATGCGCGTCCCCGCGCCGGTCACGGCACGTATTCACGCAACGGGCACGCGGTCGTGTCCAACGATTTCTCGGGCCACCCGGCATTCGGCAGCGGGATTCTCAGGCTCCGTCGTGGCCGGGTTTCCAGCTCTCCGGAACACCACTTCGGGTCAGCACCGGCTGGTAATCGGCGAAGCCCTCGGGAGCCCGCTCGGACCAGGGAAACAGCCCGGTGTCCGGGGTGGGTAACAGCAGTTGCAGCGCGGGGAAGTCGTCGTCGCCGTAAACCAGCATCGCGCTTCCCAGGTACTCCGGGTAGTACATCCCGGCCACGCGCTCGAAGGTGACGGGCTGTTCGGCCAGGAAGCCCTCGTAGAGCCTGCCGGTGATGAACCGCTCGCCACGGCCGACGCGCTCGATGTAGGTGTCCACCACGCTCCGACCCACATGCTCGGGCAGCCCGATCACCACGAGCTCCGGCTTGCCGAACCTCCGCCACGCGCCCACCGAGAAGGAGTACGGCGCGTGGTCCTCCTCCTCTGGAACGTGCAGCACGGCAGCCCCGTACCGCTCCGAGGTTTCGACCAACCAGCGCCGCAGTCCCTCCGTCGAGTTCGCAGTTCCGGTCATCACGTGTCACCTCTTCGTCGACGGGGTCGTTCCCGGCGCGACCGCGCGTACCCGGCGAGCGCCGCGTCGGGGCGAAGCCTAGTTCACGGGTGGGTGCCGGAGACACGCCGTCGTCGGTCGCGAAACGGGAAGTTCGGCGGAAGATACGAGCGATCTTGACTTCGAGTTCACTCGAACTCGCATGCTCGGCGGTGCCGTACGAAAGCGCGACGCCGGCAGGAACGACGCACCGGGCACGAACGACACCGCGCGCACGAATCGGGCACACCCGAACCGGGGACGAACGGACGACTGGGAGAACATCATGGACACTTCGATCTCGCGGGATCACTTCGAGCAGGCATACCGGGAGGGCAACCCGCCGTGGGTGATCGGCGGCCCTCAGCCCGCGATCGTCGAACTGGAGCAACAGGGGTGGATCGGGGGTCCGGTGCTGGATCCCGGTTGCGGCGAGGGCGAGCACACCATCCTGCTGGCGGAGCTCGGTTACGACGTGCTCGGCGTGGACGGTTCCCGGACCGCCGTGGCGCGGGCACGGGACAACGCGGCCGAACGCGGGGTGGCCGCGCGTTTCGAAGTGGCCGACGCGTTCGATCTCGGCAGCGAACCGCGGTTCGACACCGTCGTGGACAGCGCCCTGCTGCACGTGTTCGGCGAAGCGGAGCGGCGCCGCTACACCAGGAGCCTGCACGCGGTGTGCGGGCCGGGGGCCGTGGTGCACGTGCTCGCGCTGTCGGACGCCGAGGACGCCGGTGGGCCGCGCCTGAGCGCCGAGCAGGTGCGGAACTCGTTCGATGACGGTTGGACCGTCGAGTCCCTGGAGCCGCACGTCTACCGCGGGGTCGCCGGCGAGGAGTACGCCGCACGGTTCGACGTCTCGCCCGAGGAGCAGGTCGACACGGCGGCCTGGCTGGCACGGGTCCGCAGGCTCTGAGCGTTCGTGGGCACCGTGCCGGGACGCGATCCGCCCGACCACGCCCCTCGCACGGATCCCGCGGCCCGCACGGGCCGCCGTCAAGCACGCACGGGAACTTCCGGACCCCGCTGTCCGGAAGTTCCACCCGGCTCACCCCGAGACCTGGGCCATGACCTCGTCGCTGACGTCGAAGTTCGAGTAGACGTTCTGCACGTCGTCGCAGTCCTCCAGCACGTCGATGAGCTTGAAGACCTTGCGTGCGCCCTCGCTGTCCAGCGGAACGTTGACCGACGGCAGGAAGCTGGGCTCAGCGGAGTCGTACTCGATGCCCTCGGCCTGCAGGGCCTTGCGGACCGGCACGAGGTCGCTCGGCTCGCAGAGGATCTCGTAGTTCTCGCCGAGGTCCTCGATCTCCTCGGCGCCCGCATCCAGCACGGCGCCGAGGACGTCCTCCTCGCTGAGACCGTTCTTGGGCAGGATCACCACGCCACGCCGGTTGAACAGGTAGGCCACCGACCCGGCGTCGGCCATCGAACCGCCGTGCTTGTTCATGGCGGTACGCACATCGCCCGCGGCGCGGTTGCGATTGTCGGTCAGGCACTCGATCAGCACGGCCACCCCGTTGGGGGCGTAGCCCTCGTACATGACCGTCTCCCAGTCGGCGCCGCCTGCTTCCTCACCGGCGCCGCGCTTGCGGGCGCGCTCTATGTTGTCCTGCGGTACCGAGGACTTGCGCGCCTTCTGCATGGCGTCGAACAGCGTGGGGTTGGCCTCCGGGTCGCCCCCACCCGTACGCGCGGCGACCTCGATGTTCTTGGTCAGCTTCGCGAAGAGCTTGCCGCGCTTGGCGTCGAGGGCGGCCTTCTTGTGCTTGGTCGTGGCCCACTTGGAGTGGCCGCTCATTTCTCCTCCGTGGTATCAGGTCGTACCGGGCCGGTATGCCCGCTGTTCTCGTTGATCATCCGCACGAACAGCCGGTGCACGCGGTCGTCACCGTTGACCAGCTCGGGATGGAAAGCCGTGGCGAGCACCGGTCCCTGCCGAACCGCGACGATGGTACCCGCACCCGTCTCCGCCGGTCGTCCGTCCGGCGGCCCGGCGGGAGACGGCACGTCGGCCAGCACGGTCACATCGGCGCCCGCCTTCTCGACGAGGGGGGCCCGAATGAACACGGCGCGCAACGCCGGGCCTTCGATCCCGGCGAAGTCGAGATCCGCCTCGAAGGAATCCACCTGCCGCCCGAAGGCGTTGCGGCGGACGACCACGTCCAGCGCCCCCAACGATCGGACGCCGGGACTACCCCGAACCTCGGAGCGGTCGTCGAGCACGCTGTCCGCGAGCAGCACCATGCCCGCGCAGGAACCGTAGGCGGGCATGCCTTCCCGCAGCCGCGCACGCAGCGGCTCGAAGAGTTCGAAGGTGTCCAACAACCGCGTCATGGTGGTCGATTCCCCGCCCGGCAGCACGAGGGCGTCGACTCGGGCGAGCTCCTCGGGACGACGCACCGGGCACGCGGTCACCCCGATGCGCCGCAGCGCGGCGAGATGCTCGGCGACGCCGCCCTGCAGGGCGAGCACGCCGACGACCGGTTGAGCTGGGTTCACACCACGATTGTCCGGCAGTGGCGCGAACGAGCAACGTCCGGGTCAGCTCCGTCCCGCGCCGTGGCAGCACTGCCCGCGAGCCGTCGCCGCGCTCACAGAGCGCGCAGCCCGGCCGTGACACCAGCCGCGACGAGTACCACGACCACGAAGGGCGCCCGGCGCCATGCCAGCACACCACCCACGAGCACCCCGATCACGCGGGGCCACCCCGCGAACGAGCCCGACTCGTAGCACGCGCTGACGGCCACGAACGCGGCGAGCAGCGTCACCGCGGCCACGGAGAGCATCCACCTGCCGCGCTCGGAGACGCGCAGTCCGCCGCGCAGCAGCGGACCCGCCGCACGCATCGCGTAGGTCCCGGCGGCCAGTGCCAGTACCAGGCCCAGTGTCATACCGCTTCCCCTTCCGAGACGTCGGCTCCCCGCCTCACGCCCGGTACGGGCAGCAGTGCTGCGGCGGTGCCGAGCAGTGCGACCAGCACCGCGAGCCCCTCCTCCAGCAGTGGGACGGTGAGCACGGCGAGCAGACAGCCGAGCAGCACGGCACGCGCGGTCGGACGGTCCCGCACGGCGGGCAGCACGAGGGTGAGCAGCCCGGCGGGCAGTGCGGCGTCGAGTCCGAACAGCTGGGGATCGCCGAGGCCGCGTCCCAGCAGCCCGCCCAGCAGCACCGAGGGCGCCCACACGGCGTAGAGCGTCGTCCCCGCCACCCAGTAGGCACGTCGCCTGCGGCGCGGCTCGGACTCGGCCAGCGCGAAGGCCACGGCCTCGTCGACCAGCAGGTGACTCCCGAGCAGTCTGCGCCAGAGACCGCCGTCGAGGACGTCGCCCATCGCCAGCCCGTAAGGCAGATGACGGGCGTTGAGCAGCCAACCGCCCAGCAGCACGGTCAGCGGTGCGGCTCCGGCGGTGGCCAGGCCCACGACCAGGAACTCGGAACCGCCGGCGAAGACGAGCGCGGCCATTACCGTGACCAGCCACAGCGGGGCTCCACTCGATACCGCGATAGCTCCCAGCGAGGCTCCCACCACGACGAGCGCGAGGGCCATGGAGGTTACTGCGGGCAGTAATCGCGCGGTGTCGGAAGCACGGTTCGTTCTTTTGGTCGAACGCATCGTTTCCTATAATGAACAAAACGAACTTCGTTCGTCAAGACGAACGATCGATAGTCCAGAAGGAACGACTATGCGGGGCTCCGAGACCGAGGCGATCGAGACGATCTCGATCGCGCTGCGCCACCACCGCGAACGCGCGGGAATCTCGCTGTCCGAACTGGCGAAGCGAGCCGGAGTGGCCAAATCGACGCTGTCGCAGCTGGAATCCGGGGAGGGAAACCCGGGGGTGGAAACACTGTGGGCGCTGGCCGTCGCGTTGAACGTGCCGTTCAGCAGGCTCGTGGAGCTGCCGACCCCCCACACGAGGGTGATCCGAGCGGGACAGGCTCCCAAGATCCGGGCGGAACACGCCGGCTTCGCGGCGGGGCTGCTGTCCGCCTGCCCCGCCGGGGCGAGCCGGGACATCTACGAGATCGGCCTGGAGGCCGGGGAGATCCGGCGGGCGGAGCCGCACCAGCCGGGCACGGTCGAGCACCTGATCGTGGTGTCGGGAAGCATGCGCGGCGGCCCCGCCGACGAGCCCGCCGAACTCGAACCGGGCGATTACACCACGTTCTCCGGAGCGGTGCCGCACCTCTACCAGGCTGTGGACGGTCCGACCACGGCGGTGCTGCTGATGGAGCACTCCTGAGCCGGTGCTCGTGGGTTCGTACGGGGAAACCGCCCACGGAATCCGTCCCGGAAAGCGGACCGGATCCGGCGCGACGGTTCCCCGATACATCGAGGTGCGGCGTCACCAGCCGCGCTGGGCGTAGTGCTGCTCCTCCGGAAGGTCGTCGACGTTGATGCCGACCATCGCCTCACCGAGCCCACGGGAGACCTTCGCGACCAGCTCGGGATCGTCGTAGAGGGTGGTGGCCTTGACGATGGCCTCGGCGCGCGCCGCCGGATCCCCCGACTTGAAGATGCCCGAGCCGACGAAGACTCCCTCGGCACCCAGCCTGCGCATCATCACCGCGTCGGCCGGGGTGGCGATCCCGCCCGCGGTGAACAGCACCACCGGCAGCTCGCCGGTGCGAGCGACCTCGCGCACGAGCTCCACCGGCACCCGCAGTTCCTTGGCGGCGGCGTAGAGCTCGGTGCCGTCCAGCACCGACAGCCTGCGGATGTCCGCGCGGATCCGCCGCATGTGCCGGGTCGCCTCGACGACGTTGCCGGTACCGGCCTCTCCCTTGGAACGGATCATCGCCGCGCCCTCCGAGATCCGACGCAACGCCTCACCGAGGTTGGTCGCACCGCACACGAACGGCACCGTGAAGGGCCACTTGTCGATGTGGTTGTCCTCGTCGGCGGGGGTGAGCACCTCGGACTCGTCGACGTAGTCCACCCCGATCGACTGCAGCACCTCGGCCTCGACGAAGTGGCCGATACGTGCCTTGGCCATGACCGGAATGGACACGGAACGCACGATGCTGTCGATCATCTCGGGGTCGGACATCCGGGCGACACCCCCCTGGGAGCGGATGTCGGCGGGCACACGTTCCAGCGCCATGACCGCGACCGCCCCCGCCTCCTCGGCGATCCTCGCCTGTTCCGGCGTGACGACATCCATGATCACGCCGCCCTTGAGCATTTCCGCCATGCCTCGCTTGACACCGTCGGTTCCGGTCGTCTGGGTGCCGGCGGACGGGCTGGTCGTGTCGCCGTTGGTCACGTTCGATCCTTTCGCGCGGTTGACTCCCGGCACGTGCTTTCCGGGAAGAACTCGCCCCGACCACCGGCGAGGTGCCGACCGTCGTCCGAAGGGCTCGGCAGGGCCGCCCGAGCACAGCAGGGCCGCCCGAACACGACGGTGTCGCCGACACACGCCGGGTGGGGTCGACAGGACCGAGCCTAGGAGCGATCGCGGCACGGCGAACGGGCCACTGCGTGGCTTTCTCGCCAGTCCACTTTCGGCGCGCGAACGACTCACGACCCGCCGTGCGCACGGGTTCGACCTTGCGGAGTCCTCCCAGCTGGTGTGTGCTCGGCACCACATCCGAGTCCGGTGTGCGACGCGGCAGGGGGCAGTGATGGGGAACAAGCGCACGGGCAACGGGCAGGCTCAGTCGGTCCCGGCGGCGACCGATCCCGCCGCCGTTCGCAACGTGGTGCTGGTCGGCCCGTCCGGTTCCGGCAAGACCACACTGGTGGAACGGTTGCTGGCGACCACGTCGACCATCAGCAGACGTGGTTCGGTCACCGAGGGAAGCACGGTCTGCGACCACGAGACCGCCGCGGTGGAGCAACAGCGTTCCGTGGGCATGGCGGTGGCTCCGCTGTGGCACCGCGAGACCAAGATCAACCTTGTGGACACGCCCGGATACGCCGACTTCATCGGCGAGCTGCGCGCGGGACTACGTGCGGCCGACGCGGCGCTGTTCGTCGTGGCCGCCACCGAGGAGGTGGACTCCGCGACCCGGACGATATGGCAGGAGTGCGACAGGGTCGGCATGCCCAGGGCGGTGGTGATCTCCCGCATGGACCAGCCGCGCGCGGACGCCACGGCGGCGATCGAGTCCTGCGTGGCCGCGTTCGGCAGCGGGGTGGTTCCGCTGTACCTGCCGCGCTACCACGGTGGATCGCCGACCGAGCTTTTCGGACTGCTCACCGGTAGCAGCTACGACTACTCGCAGGGCAGCACGCCGATAGTGCGAGCGAGCGCCGAACCGCCGGACGAGTCGGCCAGGGCGGGCCGGGACCGATTGTTGGAGGGGATCATCGCGGGCAGCGAGGACGAGACCCTGCTGGAGCGTTACCTGGGCGGCGAGAACATCGAGGAGGCGACGCTCATCGGTGATCTGGAGGCGGCGGTGGCCCGCGGCGGGCTGCAGCCGGTGATCCCGGTCTCGGCCGAGACCGGGATCGGGATGACCGAACTGCTGGACGGCATCGTCCGGGCCTTCCCCTCCCCGCTGGAGCACGTGCTCCCGGAGTTCACCGATCCGCACGGAGGCAACCCCCGCCGGTTGGAGTGCGATCCGAGCGGCCCGCTGGCGGCGGAGGTGGTGCACACCTCGGTGGACGCCTACGTGGGACGGGTCTCGGTGCTGCGCGTGTTCTCCGGAACGCTGTCGCCGGACCGTCCGGCGCACGTGTCCGGTCACGGCCTGGCGGAACGGGGACATCCCGATCACGACTCCGCCGAACGCATCGGCCACATCCACAGCCCGCTGGGCGCCGGACTGCGGGAGGTGCCGTACTGCGTGGCGGGCGACCTGTGCGCGCTGACCAAGCTGGCCTCGGCCGAGACCGGCGACACCGTCTCCGACCCCAAGGACCCGCTGCTGCTGCAGCCGTGGGACATGCCCGACCCGCTGCTGCCGATGGCCGTCACCGGGCACGGCGACGACGACGCGCTCGCCCGCAACCTCAACCGGCTGCTGGCCGCCGACCCCACGCTGCGGCTGGATCGCTCCACCGAGACGCACCAGATGGTGCTGTGGTGCATGGGCGAGGCGCACGCCGAGGTGATCCTGCAGCGGTTGCGGGAGAACGGTGTGGACGTGGACACCGAACCGGTGCGGGTGGCCTTCCGGCAGACCTTCCGCGGCCCCGCGAAGGGACACGGCAGATACGTCAAGCAGTCGGGCGGGCACGGGCAGTACGCGGTCTGCGACATCGAGGTGGAGCCGCTGGAGCGAGGTGCGGGGTTCGAGTTCGCCGACCGGATCGTCGGTGGTGCCGTTCCCAAGCAGTTCATCGCCAGTGTCGAGAAGGGCGTCCGTGCACAGCTGGAGCGCGGGATCGAGCCGGAGTGCCCGATCGTGGATCTGCGGGTGACGCTGGTGGACGGCAAGACGCACAGCGTGGACTCCTCCGACGCGGCCTTCCAGGCGGCCGGAGCCCTCGCGCTGAAGTCCGCCGCGGAGCGGGCGGGGCTGCTCACGCTGGAACCGGTGGACGAGGTGGAGGTGCACATCCCGGACGACCACCTGGGGGCGGTGCTCGGTGACCTGTCCAGCCGCAGGGGCAGGGTGATCGGCACCGAACCCGAGGACACCGGCTGGACGGTGGTCCGGGCGCACGTGCCCAGCACGGAACTGACGCGCTACGCGATCAACGTGCGCTCGCTGAGTTCGGGCAGCGCCAGCTTCAGCCGCAGCTTCGCGGGCTACGAACCGCTGCCGCGGTGAACCGCGGGAGGAAACGTGGACTATCCCCTCTCCCGGAAGGTGTGGCGGTACTCGGTGGGAGTTACGGAGAACCTGCGCAGGAAGTGATGCCGGAGCGCGGCGGCGTTGCCGAATCCGCAGTTGTCGGCGACGGCTTCGAGGGTGCTGTCGGTGTCCTCCAGTAGTTGCTGGGCACGCGCGACCCGTCGCGTGGTGAGCCAGTGATGCGGCGTGGTCCCGGTCTCCGTTCTGAACCGGCGGGCGAAAGTGCGCGGTGACATCCGCGCTCTGCGGGCGAGCTCGGTGACGGTGAGCTCGCGGCGGAGGTTGTGCTCCATCCAATCGAGCACCGGCCCCATCGTGTCGGTCGAGGTCGGCACCGGCAGCTCGATGTACTGCGCCTGACCACCCTCCCGGTGCGGTGGCACGACCATCCGGCGGGCGATGGCGTTCGCGGTACGAGTACCGGACCGCACCCGTACCAGGTGCAGGCACAGATCGATCGCGGCAGCCGTTCCAGCACTGGTGAAGATCGGCGGATTCGCCGTGTACAGCACCGACTCGTCCACTTCGATCCCGGGGAACCGACTGCGGAAATCGGCCGCCTTGTACCAGTGAACCGCCGCTCTGCCGCCGCCGAGCAGCCCCGCCTCCCCCAGCACGAACACGCCGGAACACAGCGCGGCCACCCAGGAACCCGCTTCGACCGCCTCCGACAGCGCGTCGATGACGGAGCGGGAGACCTCCGGCGGAGTGGGCTCGTCGATGGGCGGCACGATCACCAGATCGGCTTCCCGCAGCCGCTCCAGCCCGTGCGTGGCGATCAACCGGAAACCGCTCTTCGTACGAAGTGGCCCCGGGCTCTCGGAGCACAACGCGAACTCGTACGTCGGAAGTCCCTGCTCACCACGGTCCGTGCCGAAGACCTCACAGGCCACTCCGAGCTCGAACGGAGCCACGCCGTTCTCCACCAGCACCGCCACGTTCCACGAATGAGGCACGACGCGATTGTGGCAGTAAATCATCGACGATCGACATATCTGCCACTCGTGGACCTCGCCGGGGCGGCGCATGCTGTCAGGTGTGATCACCCGCTACCAGCGGCCGGCCGGAGCACTCGAAGACCACGAACGAGGAGAGCGATCATGCGACGGTTGAGGGCTTTCCGGCACGCATTCCGCGAGTTCAACGCCGACAACGTGTGGTTGTGGCAGCGCTACCTGAGCTCGCTGCGGCCGTGGGAAACAACGCGGGACGGCGCGGCGGACGTTCGGATGGAGGTTCGGACGGCAGCACCGGACGACGCCGCACGAGGATCGGAACGTCCCGCGAACGCCGAGACGCCGACACCTGTCGGCTGAGCCACCGGCCGCCCGGAGTACCGGGTGCTTTTAGCAAGCTCACGGAAAGCCGACACGGTACGACGACAACCGGCGGGGCGGGCACTCACCCATCACCGCCTCGCCGGTGCGCGGTACGGGTCGCGCGAAACCAACCGGCCCGGCCGCGTTCCGGACCTTTCGCACGGCGCTCGCCGCGGCAGGACCGACATCGAGGCCATGGAACGACGATACGACTTTGACGGCATTCGAAATTCCGCCGAATGCCCTATTGAAATCACCATAATGTGTAGTTGTGCGGATCGATTTCGGTGCTACCGAGCAGCACTCTCACCACTCGCCGTTATTCGCTATCCGATGCCATGTGGGTGAATTTGATTCGAGTGGCTCCAAATTGCCGCTTGTCACCCTTATGATGTCACTTCGAGACCGGCTGGGAGATCGCTTCGATTGCGAGCGTGGAGGAGCCTATGCCGCCACGTATGGCGGGTAGTGGCGACCAGGACGAGACCGTTGCTCCAGCTGTTCTGAGAGCTGGCTACTCGGAGCCGGGGAAGACCCGAGAGACGCGGGAACGAGCGGAGGGTCACCTCTCGCTCACGCCGGTGGCTTACGTGGCGTACGAGGCGACTTCGCCGAGCAGTGGTGAGTTGTCCGGGGCACGAAGGGAGCCGTGATGGCTGAGCAGAGTGCCGAACCGTCCGGTTTCGAAGGAGCTGGGGCGGCGTTGCAGTCGATCCGGGACGAGAACTCCTGGATCCAGCAGCAGATCTCGGGCGGTGGGCTGAGCATGGAACCACAAGCCGCCGACAAGGCGGCCGAGGTGTACAGATGTGAGGCCGAGGAAGCTGAGTCGCTTGCTGGTAAGGCAGACCGTTTGCAGCAGGTTCCTGGTTTGGGGGCCTATACCTCAGGCCAACAGCTGGCTGCCAAGTTCGGTCAGAAAGCGAGTAATGGTTCGACCGGTGCGGCGGATCTGCTTAGACAGTTCGCTGACGAGTTGCGACGCAAGGCGAGTCTGTTCGAGCAGGCCAAGGAGAACTATCAGGCTACCGATGAGCAGATTGCCGGGGATCTGCGGAGGGGCGCACAGTGAGCATGTGGAAGCGGTCATTGATGACTATTGTTGCGGGCGTAGCGCTGGTCAGCGCTTCCGCGTGTTCGCCAAGTGAAGGCGCTGGTGACGGCTCCTCGGAGACCACAGGGGAATCGCCTTCGGGGGAAGTATTGGCGAGTGTTAAGCCTTGCGAGATCCTCTCATCGGAAACCTTGAAGTCCTTCGGATTGCAACTTCCTGGAAAACCCGAAGAAATGCTTCCATGGAAACCTGCGTGCAAGTATGAGGGAGATCCAGTTGACGCTACTATCATCAAAAATAAACGTCAGACGGTTTCATCTTCTGAGGGAGAATCGAATTGGGCCAAGTTTGATCGGACGAAGGTGAACGGGCGCCCCGGAGCGACGGCAATTACCAAGGGCTCAACTCAGGCCCGAATCTGCAACGTGATGTTTGATGCTGGCCAGGGACTTATCCAGGTTCAAGCTCTTGAAGTTGGTCGCTTTGACGAGATTGATGAGTGCGCCAAAGGACTGGAGCTCGCGAAGAAGATCGAGCCGAACGTTCCTGAGCCCACGTGAGCGGGTTGTCGCGGCACGCTGCGCTGGTAGGTGAGCTTCGTTCTCAGCGGGAGTGAGGGCGCGGGTAGCGCCTCCGGTGGTGTCGGAGGCGCTGTGTCGCCGGGTCCGTCTCAGCTGAACCGGTCGGTCTTGACCGCGTGCAGGAACGTCTGCCACTGCGCGCTCGTGGTGGTGAAGTAGCCGAGCGAGCGGTCCTTGGTGTCGCGGACCGCCGCGCCGTCGCCGACTCGGCCGACCTCCACACAGCTGCTGTTCGGCCCGGACCGGCTCGACTTGCGCCAACCTCGCGGGGGCATCGTCATACTCGCTCTTCCGTCTCGTCGTTGCTCTTGGAGATGAGCGCCCGGACTCACCCCCGCAACCTGATTCAGCGCAGCGAACCGAGGAAAGCAGCCCAAGCTCGACGGTCGAACAACAGCGCCGGGCCGTGCGGACACTTGGAATCCCGCACAGCGGTGACCTCACCGCCCGACAAGGAAGCGGCTTCCACACACGAGCCTCCATTAGGACCACTGCGGCTGCTCCGCCGCCAGGACACACCGGTCAGCTCTGCCGCGTTCGGCACACTGTCGTAACGCATCATGTCAACTCCTTCACGAGTTCGGCGAGGAAATCGGCTGACTCCGCCGGGGACAACGCCTGCTCGGCCAACGACTCGAAGACCCCGTTGAACATGGCCACCTCGTCGACCTCCTCCAGATAGATCCCACCCCGCTGGTTCTCCAGATACACCACGCCGGGATCACCAACGCGTGGAAATCCCAGCCACTGAAAAGAGCCGAGATGACCGCGATGTGGTCCCACGGCGAACGGCATTACCTGGACGGTGACATTCTCCCATTGGCCCGCCTCGGCCAGGTAGTGCAGTTGTTCACGCATCACCTCGGTGTCGCCCACCTGTCGCCGCAACGCCGCCTCGTCGATCACCGCGTGCATCCACAGTGGATCCTCGGAACGCCACAGTGCCTCCTGCCGCCGCAGCCGTGCCTCGACCAGCTCGCGAATCCCGACCTCGAAGGGCCCGTCCTCACCACGCACCAGGGCTTCGATGTAGGAGCGGGTCTGCAGGATGCCGGGCGGATATCCCAGCTCCCACTCCCGGATCCGATCGGCGCCCCACTCCAGGCCGACGTAGATCGAGAACCAGTCCGGCACCGCGCGATTTGCGTCCCACCAACCCTTCTCCTTGGCGAGTTCGGCCAGCCGCAGATACCACGCGACGCGTTCGTCGGGCACCTCGAAGAGCGTGAGCATCACCTCCAGGTCAGGGCCGCTGATCGTGTTGCGCATGCTCTCCATGTGGGCGATCTTCGCCGCGTTACAACGAAGTCGTTTTGCCACATCGGACTGTTTCAGCCCTGCTTCCTCACGAAGTCTGCGGACCTCCTGCGACAACCACCGTCTTCCGACAGTGGGGCTGATCGGCTCCGGGATCGCCGGCCCCGAACTGTTCATACTCACCTCTTCGAATGACAGCAAAACCGCTTACCCGATCGAGCGATTGTGAAGTCAAATTGACTAAGTCAATCTGACTATTGCTGACTCGACAACCAAGTCAGCACCACTTGTCACGAACACCGTCGAAGAGGTAACCATGCGTAACACCATGACCCTGTACCGGGTGGTCAACCCCGACTCGCTCGGGTCCTACACCGAGCTGCTGCACCACCAGCCCACCGAGCATCCAGTCGACGACGCTGAAGCCCTGTCCCGGTTGCGCGAGTGGGCGCTGGCCGTGCTCTACCGCACCGAGGAACGCTTCGGGATGTATCAGATCGCGATCATGCCGCTGGACCAGCACCACAGACCCGACGAGAACGCCTTCCACGATTTGATCGCCGACGACACCGAGGTCATCGAGGACTACCTCTGCTGGTCCGGATGCTCCGAACTCGTCCCCGTCTCGGGTGGTTGAGCTCGTCCGGCCGGGTTGCGTGAGTGGTTACTCGGCGGAACCTCTGGCACGGCTCTCGCTCCGGGAGACCCGACATCGAGTAGCCACCTACGCCACGTCGGGCCTTCCTCGCGAGAGCCGCACCAGAGAACCCGCAGCGGTGCCGACTGCGGGAGTGGTCGGAGTGCGGCCCGCAAGGGTGGTTGGAGTTCGGCCTCGGGAACATCGCAGGCCGGCGATTTCGCGAGAAATCGACGGAGGCTGGGGCCGTGCCACCGCACTGCTGTACTGACGCGACGATCTCGCGAGAAATCGACGCCGCTCCGAGGCCGGGACAGTTATCCCGCCCGCGACCGGTAAGCGCCGACCAGCCGCTGACCGACGGTGAACACCGAAGCCGCGGCCAGCGCCCACAGCGCGACGTCGAGCACGTACGGCACCCCCATCCCGTGCAGCCCCGTCCCCACCAACAGCACCACCAGCCGTTCGGCCCGCTCGGCCACCCCGGCCGTGGCGGAGAGCCCCTGGGCCTCCGCCCTGGCCTTGACGTAGGAGATGACCTGGGCCGCCACCAGCGAGAGCAGCAGCGCCAGGCCGCGCGTCTCGTTCCCGGTAGTTACCAGTGCCCACCACAGCAGCGAACCGAACACGGCGCCGTCGGCGATGCGGTCGCAGCCGGCGTCCAGCACTGCCCCGAAGTCACCGCCGTGCCCCGAGGCACGGGCGACCGCGCCGTCGAGCAGATCGAACAGCAGGAAAACCGTGACGACCAGGGTTCCGGTCAGCAGCCAGCCGCGCGGGAACAGCGTCACGGCGGCGGCGACGCTGCACACGGTCCCCACCACTGTCACTACATTGGGTGACACACGATGTCGTACCAACCATGCACCGACCGGGTCGGTGATCCTGGAAACCGAGGGTCGCGCGAAAACGTTCAACATCGCTTCGTTTCATCCGCCGCCGTACGGGCAGTCACCCGCACAGCGCAGCTTAACCGGCGTAGATCAGCGGGCCGAAGCGCACCACGCGACAACAGCTCGCACCGGATGATTTCCGTCACAACCTGGATTGCCCCGAACGGGGAAGGCGTTGTCTCGCTCGGAAACAATTTCCCCGACACCCTCCGGAGGTCCCGACATGACCGAAACCGCTACCATTCCCGGCTACACCGTGGGCACCTGGGACATCGACGCGGTGCACTCCGACATCGAGTTCACCCTGCGACACATGGGGGTGGGTCGCTCGCGCGGGCGTTTCGACAAGTTCGAGGGGCAGATCGTGACCGCGGCGGACCCGCTGGAGTCGAGCGTGACCGCCACGATCGACGCCACCTCGATCAACACCGGCAACGCCGACCGGGACGCCCACGTCCGCAACGAGGACTTCCTGGACACGGACAACTACCCCACCGCGACCTTCCGGTCCACCGGCATCCGCCAGGACGGCGAGGACTGGATCATCGACGGTGACTTCACCCTCCACGGGGTCACCGTTCCGGTGTCGCTGGAAACCGAGCCGGGCGGCTTCACCGACACCCCCGACGGCGGCAAGCTGCTGGGGCTCTCGGCGAGCACCACGCTGAACCGCACCGACTTCAAGGTCGGACCCGACGGCGGGGCCATGCTCGGCGAGAAGGTCAAGATCACGCTGGAGATCGAGGCCACCCTGCGGAACTGACCCCGGGGAACCGAGCTCGCGGAGTCGGCCGATGCCCTCCCGCCGTGTCGTCGCGGGGCGTGGGTCTTTCCGCTTCTGAAACATCGGGGCCGCGCGGAGAAACGCGCGGCCCCGTGAACTCACTCCACCCGCTGCCAGGCGTCGGAGAGCAACTCCCGGGTGTCGCCCAGCAACTGGGGCAATACCCGGGTGTGGCCGATCACCGGCATGAAGTTGGAGTCGCCACCCCAGCGCGGGACGACGTGCTGATGCAGGTGCGCGGCGATCCCGGCACCGGCCACCGGCCCCTGGTTCAGCCCGATGTTGAACCCGTGCGGCGCGGAAACGCTGCGAATCACCCGCATGGCGCGTTGGGTGAACTCCGCTACGGCCACGGTCTCCCCCGGCGTGAGCTCGGTGTAGTCGGCGACGTGCCGGTACGGCAGCACCATCAGGTGTCCGGGGTTGTACGGGTACAGGTTCAGCACCGCGAACACGAGCTCGTCCCTCGCCACGATCAGCGAGTCCTCGTCGGAACGATCATCGCCGAGCAGGTGGCAGAACGGACATCCGTCGCTGTTCTCCCCGGTGGGCTTGTTCTCGCCCTGGATGTAGGTCAACCGGTGCGGGGTCCACAACCGCTGCAACGCGTCGGGGACACCGATGCCGTGCTGCGTGCTCGTCTCCGGGCCCGGTTCGCCCGCCGTGGATTCCCCGAGGCCGGAGGTTCCCGCACCGCTCGCGGGCTCCTCCGGCTCGTCGTCGGTGCCGTTGTGGGGCAGTCGTGTCACGCCAGCTCCGCTCCGAAGTTCTCCGCGCTCGGCGAAGCGTTCTCGCGACGCTCCACCCAGTTGGTCAGGGCCGCCGCGGCCTGCTCGACCGGTATCTCGTTGAGCTGGCTCCCGTCGCGGAAGCGGAACGACACCGCGTCGGCTTCGACGTCCTTACCACCCGCCAGCACCATGAACGGCACCTTCTGGGTGGTGTGGTTGCGGATCTTCTTCTGCATCCGGTCGTCGCCGCTGTCGATCTCGACCCGCAGCCCCTTGGAGCGCAGCACGTCGAAGACGCGCTCCAGGTGCGGCAGGTGCTCGTCGGCGATGGGGATCCCCACTGCCTGCACCGGCGACAGCCAGGCGGGGAACGCTCCGGCGTAGTGCTCGGTGAGCACACCGAAGAAGCGCTCGATGGAACCGAACAGCGCACGGTGGATCTTGATCGGGCGCTGCTTGGAACCGTCGGCGGCGGTGTACTCCAGATCGAACCGTTCCGGCAGGTCGTAGTCGACCTGGATGGTCGACATCTGCCAGCTCCTGCCGAGCGCGTCCTTGGCCTGCACGGAGATCTTCGGGCCGTAGAAGGCGGCGCCGCCCGGGTCCGGAACCAGTTCCAGCCCCGAGCTCTCGGCGGCCTCCCGCAACGAGTCGGTGGCACGCTGCCACTGCTCGTCGGTGCCCGAGTACTTCTCCTCGTTGCGGGTGGACAGCTCCAGGTAGAAGTCTTCCAGGCCGTAGTCGCGCAGCAGGTTCAGCACGAAGCCGAGCAGCGACTTCAGCTCGTCCTGCAGCTGGTCCGGGCTGCAGTAGATGTGCGCGTCGTCCTGGGTCATGCCGCGCACCCGGGTGAGGCCGTGCACCACCCCGGACTTCTCGTAGCGGTACACCGACCCGAACTCGAACAACCGCAGCGGCAGCTCACGGTAGGAGCGCCCGCGTGAGCGGTAGATGAGGTTGTGGAACGGACAGTTCATCGGCTTGAGGTAGTAGTCCTGCCCGGGTTTGCGCAGCTCCCCGTTCTCGTCGTACTCCTCGTCGAGGTGCATCGGGGGGAACATGCCGTCGGCGTACCACCCGAGGTGCCCGGAGGTCTCGAACAGCGCGCTCTTGGTGATGTGCGGCGAGTTGACGAACTGGTACCCGGCCTGCTCGTGCCTGCGCCGGGAGTAGTCCTCCAGCTCGCGACGGATGATGCCGCCCTTGGGGTGGAACACCGGCAGACCGGAGCCGACCTCCTCGGGGAAGGAGAACAGGTCCAGTTCCGCCCCGATCCTGCGGTGGTCCCGGCGTTCCGCCTCGGCCAACCACTCCAGGTGCGCGTCGAGCGCTTCCTTGGACTCCCAGGCTGTCCCGTAGATCCGCTGCAGCTGCCGGTTGCTCTGGTCGCCGCGCCAGTAGGCGGCCGCGACCCGGGTCAGCTTGAAGGCGGGCAGGAAACGGGTGTGCGGCACGTGCGGCCCCCTGCAGAGGTCGCCCCACACGGTCTCCCCGTGGCGGTCGATGTTGTCGTAGACGGTCAGCTCACCGTCGCCGACCTCCATGACCTCGCTGGTGTCGACCTCGTCGGAGCCGGACTTGAGATCGACGAGTTCGAGCTTGTAGGGCTCCGAGGCCAGTTCGGCACGCGCGTCGTCCAGCGAGGTGTACTCGCGACGCTGGAACTTCTGCCCCGACTTGACGAGCTGCTTCATGCGCTTCTCCAGCGCCCGCAGGTCCTCCGGGGTGAACGGCCGATCGACGTCGAAGTCGTAGTAGAAACCGTCCTTGACCGGCGGCCCGACACCCAACTTGGCTTCCGGGAACAGCTGCTGCACGGCCTGCGCCAGCACGTGGGCGGTGGAGTGGCGGATGACGCTGCGCCCCTCTTCGGTGTCGGCCGCCACGGCCGCCACCTCGGTGTCGGTTTCGGGCACCCAGGCCAGGTCACGCAGCCGTCCCTCGTCGTCGCGCACGACGACGACCGCCTCGGGGCCCTTGGAAGGCAACCCCGCCTGCTGGACGGCGTCGCCGGCCGTAGTGCCCGCCGGTACCTTCACCCGGGATTCCTGCTGGGCTTGGGACGGCGAGACTGACACGGTTACTCCTACGGTTTGCTGCTCGAACGAACGTTTGTCGGCAACCCGGTCCGGCGGAGTTCACGGGAAACCCCACCGCCGGGCCGAGGAAACCCTCCTGTCGATGCTATCGGCCAGCTCCACGGCCACCGCCATCCGGCTCGTGGGCCTCCCCACGCCGGCTCGGCCCCGCACCGGACCGGCGGCCAACCGCTGGTGACGCTTTCACCCCGACCCCTCCAACGAGTCGGCGAGGACCTGTTCCACCTCACCGGCGGAGAACGGTTCACCCGCGTGGCGTCCCCGCACGGCGTGGACCCCCTTCTCGCGCAGCCGTTCGGCCTGCCCGCGGGTGTCCACTCCACCCGCCACCACCGACATCCCCAGCAACCGGGCCGCGTTGATCACGCTGTCGGCCAGGTGCTCGTCCAACGGGTCGGACTCCGGCCACTCGGCGATCCGGGCGAGGTAATCGCCCGCGATGTGCACCGAGGTCACCGGCAGTTCCCGCAATCTGCGTATGTCGGTGTAGCGGGTACCGAAATCGCGGACCGCCAGCCCCGCCCCGAACTCGCGAACGATGTCGACGGTGTCCACGGGGTCGCCGACTTCGTCGAACAGCGCGTCCTCCGGAACTCCCAGCCGCAACCGATCCGCGGTGACTCCGCTGTCGGCGAGGATACTCCGGAAATCGTTCACCAGGTCGGGGTCGCGGAAGTACCTGCCGGACAGGTCGACGGCGACGACGGGAGCGCGCTCGCCCAACCCGCGCAGCCAGCCACGGGCGTGGTCACAGACCTGCCGCAACAACCAATCACTCAACCGAGTGATCATCCCGGTGTTCTCGGCCAGCTCGACGAAGCGTTCCGGGGCGAGCTCGCCGAGATCGGGGTGATCCCAGCGCGGTTCGGCGTGCACGGCCACGACGTGATCGTCGTCGAGACTGCGCACCGGGTGGTACTCCACGAAGAACTCGTTGTTGTCCAGCGCGGCGGGCATGGTGGCCGAGAGTTCGAACCTGCGACGCGCCGCGCTGTTGCGTTCCGCGTCGTAGAGCACCCACTGCGCCTTGCCCTCCTCCTTCGCGCGGTACAGCGTGATGTCGGCCTCGCGCAGCAGCCGTTCGGCGTCGGTGCCCGCGACCGGCTGTTCCACCACCCCGGCACTGGCGGAGGCCTTCAACTCGTGGTTGCCGATCCGCACGGGCCTACGGACCTCCTCCAGCGTCCGCTCGACCAGCGGCACCATGTCCGGCGGACCCGCTGTGTCCGGCACGAGCAGCACGAACTCGTCACCGCCCATCCGGGCGGCGAGCGCACCCCACCGCTCGGCGACGGCCTCCATCCGCCGCGCCACGGCGAGCAGCAGCTCGTCGCCGATCGGATGGCCGAGGCTGTCGTTGATCGTCTTGAAGCCGTCCAGGTCGAAGTAGCAGATCCCCACCCGCCGACCCGTGGGAACGGGGGAGAGCGCCTCCTCCATCCGGTTGCCCAGGCGGGTGCGGTTGGCCAACCCGGTCAGCGGATCGGTGCTCGCCTGCAGGGTGAGCCGCTCGTAGAGCAGGTGTCGCTCGGTGACCTCGGCGTAGAGCAGCACCTGGTACTCCGGCGCACCGTTCCCGTCCCTTACCAGCGCACCGGAGACCTGGGTCCACACGAGCGTCTCGTCCGGGGCGGTGTAGCGGACGTCCACCATGAACTGCTCGGACACCTCGGCGACGAGTTCGTCCTCCTTCTCGCGGAGGGCATCGCCGTACTCGGCGTCGCACAGCTCCAGGACGTCCCTCCCGAGCAGCTCCGAGCCGGTGGTGCGGAAGATCACTCCCATCGAGTCGTTGACATCCTGTATCAGACCGTCCAGCCCCACGATGGCGATCCCCAGCGCGGAGGAGTCGAACACGGCCCGGAAACGTGCCTCGCTGGCCCGCAGCGCTTCCTCGGCACCGTCCCGCGCGTCACGCACGGCCCGCTGCACGAGATCCTGATCGGCTAGCACACGCCGCTTGGCGGCGGCGGCGAACCCCTCACCGAACGAAGCCAACAGTTCGTTCAGCCGCTCGGCGGTGTCGCCGTGCACGAGTCCCAGTTCTCGAGCCAACCCCGGCAACCGCGAGCCGAGCAGTTCGAGCGTGCGACGCAGTGCGAGGGGATCGACGAGGTGAACCCGGACCAGATCGGCGGCCAGCTCGTTCACGCTGCCGGCGTCGAACGAATCCGCTGCCAGCGTTCGCAGCAATCGTTCGGTGCGCTCTTCCAGGAAGTCCCACAGTTCGGGGCGCCCCATCGGCACGTAACTCGTGCCGAGCACCACGCGTGCCCACCCGCGGGCGAACTCGGCCACCCGAGAGTCCCGTTCGGGCACGGCCGCGGATTCCTCGGGATCGGAACCACGCGCTTCCGAAGAAGTGTCGTTCATCGGGCTACACCTTGTGTCCGAGCCCGCCGTAGACCAGCGAGCGCGCCGGGTCCTGCCAACGGTCCTCCTCGGTGTCCGGGCGCCACTCCGGCACGTAGACCAGGCCCGGGTCCACCAGTTCGAAGTCCGCCAGCAGCTCACGGATTTCGTCGTGGCTCCGCGAAGTGACCGGATTGCTGCTGCCGGCGTAGAGATCGATGATGCTCTGCAGTAATTCGGGATAGTGGTCACTGGTGACGTGCGAGAAACCGAGGAAACTGCCCGGAGCCATCCACTCGTGGTAACTCCGGAGAATCTCGGCCGGACGCGCCGAGTCGGGCACGAAGTGGAACAGGGCGACCATCATCACGGCTATCGGCTGTTCCGGATCCAACAGCCGCGCGGCCTGTTCCGACCCGAGGATCCCGTCGATCTCGGCCAGGTCGGCCTGGACCACGTCGGCACGGTCGTTGCCCTCAAGGATCGTGCGACTGTGTGCCACGGCCACCGGCTCGTTGTCGACGTAGAGCACGCGGGCCTCCGGGTCGAGGTCCTGGGCGATCTCGTGCACGTTGCCGACGGTGGGGATGCCGGAGCCGATGTCGAGGAACTGCCTGATCCCCTGCCGCAGGCAGTACCGAACGGCCCTGCGCAGAAAGGCCCTGTTGTCCTGCGCCAGCGGTTTGACGTGCGGGACGCGGGACTCGACTTTCCGGGCCAGTTCGCGATCCACTTCGAAGTTGTGCGAGCCGCCCAGATAATAGTCGTAGCACCGCGCGGCACTGGCTGTCTCGAGATCCACGTCCGAGGGCAACCGACTCGGGTCGGTCATGGAAGCTCCTTTGGTCGTGGGCCACCAATGGCACCCCCCCGATACCTCGGCCCGTTCGTGATTGGTCCGTTCGGTCCACGGTGCGCCCACCCCGCCCCGGCTTCACCGGAAGCACCACCGAGAGATCAACACGAATCCTATCCTCACCCGTCGCGCCTGATCACTCACGGTCGGTACTGGGCACTCAATCGATACGCCACTACTCCGATCGGGGGTGTAACCAGCGTCACCCGTCCACATCGCGGGCCAGGCGTTTAGGTATGCCTAAGCTGTTTGGGGAGGGTCGTATTCGCCGGGCGGCCGACCGCGAGCCGAGGTTCTCGGCGGGTCGGAACGAACGCTGTACAGGCCCCGCCCACGAACCGACCTCAGTCAGCAACGCGAGGGCACCGCGCCCAGGAGGACCGCCGTGAGCCATCCGCTTCGAGTAGCAGTGATCGGAGCCGGCCCCGCCGGCGTGTACGCCTCGGACATCCTGACCAAGTCGGAGACACCGGTCGAGATCGACCTGTTCGACAGAATGCCCGCACCGTACGGACTGGTCAGGTACGGAGTCGCACCCGACCATCCCCGCATCAAGGGCATCGTCAGCGCCCTGCAGAAGGTGATGGACAAACCGGAGATCAGGTTCTTCGGCAACGTGGAGTACGGCGTGGACTGCAAGCTGGCTGATCTGCGGCAGCACTACGACACCGTCGTGTTCTCCACCGGAGCCGCCGACGACAGGGAACTCGACATCCCGGGGATCGACCTGCCGCACAGCCACGGCGCTTCCGAGTTCATCTCGTTCTACGACGGGCACCCGGAAGCACCCCGCGACTGGAACCTCGACGCGAGCGGGGTGGCCGTGCTCGGCGCGGGCAACGTGGCCCTGGACATCGCGCGCGTGCTCGCCAAGCAGGCGGACGACCTGCTGAGCACGGAGATCCCGGACAACGTGTACCGGGCGCTGCGCGACTCCTCGGTGACCGACGTGCACCTGTTCGCACGGCGCGGTCCCGCCCAGACCAAGTTCACTCCACTGGAACTGCGCGAGCTCGACCACCAGTCGGAGATGGAACTGATCGTGCATCCCGAGGGATTCGAGCTCGACGAGGCCAGCGAAGAGGCCATCAGGACCAACAACCAGGTCAAGTCCGTGGTCAAAACGCTGCAGGACTGGGCGCTGCGGGATCCGAAGGGCGACACCCGGCGGCGGTTGCACTTCCACTTCCTCCGGCGGCCGGTCGAGGTACTCGGGACAGACCGGGTTGAGGGACTGCGCACCGAGATCATGGAACTGGACGGCAACGGCTCGGTGAACGGTACCGGCGAGTTCGAGACCGTCGAGGTGCAGTCGGTCTACCGCGCGGTCGGCTACCTCAGCTCCGCGCTGCCCGACGTCCCCTTCGACAACCGCTCCGGCACCATCCCGCACGACGGGGGCCGGGTACTGGACATGGACGGGGAGCACATTCCCGGCGTCTACACGACCGGCTGGATCAAGCGCGGCCCGGTGGGACTCATCGGGCACACCAAGGGTGACGCGCTGGAAACCGTGAACAACATGCTGGCCGACGTCACCGAGGGTGCGGGCCACGACGGGGAGGCCGTCCCGCGCATGCTGTCGGAGCGCGGGGTCGCCTACACGACCTGGCAGGGCTGGAACCTGCTGGACGAGCACGAACGCGCCCTCGGAGAACAACGGGGTCGGGAGCGGATGAAGGTCGTCGAACGCGACGAGATGGTGCGTGTCAGCCGCGACGGCGACAGCTGACGGCGCACCACCTGACGCGGTGACACGGCGCGCCACCGTGCGCCGGGAGCTCGACCGGAGTCGGTAACGCTCCTACGGTCCGACCGGAAGGTACGCGCGCGCCGTGCCCACACGTGCGCGGGCCGGTCGGACCGTGGAGCGGAGCGGCGATGGGGTGGGACTGGTTCTGGGCACCGGAGTACGGCCCGGCGCGATTCGTGGTGCGGCGGTTGCTCGCGCTGTGCTACGCCATGGGCTTCCTGTGCGTGATCAACCAGTTTCCCGCCCTGCTCGGCTCACGGGGGCTGACCCCGACCCCGCGGTTCCTGCGCCACGTGGGATTCCGTCGCGCACCCAGCCTGTTCCACCTGCACTACTCCGATCGGTTCGTGCTGTGCTGCGGCTGGTTCGGGCTGTCGCTGAGCGTGGCCGCGTTCTGCGGGCTGGCCGACCCGCTCCCGCTCTGGGGCTCGATGGCGGTGTGGTTCGTGCTGTGGGCGCTGTATCTGTCCATAGTCAACATCGGCCGGATCTGGTACGCCTTCGGCTGGGAATCGCTGCTGCTGGAAACCGGTTTTCTCGCGGTGTTCCTCGGACCGCCCCACACCGAACCACCCGTGTTGGTGATCTGGTTGCTGTGCTGGTTGCTGTTCCGGGTCGAGTTCGGTGCCGGTCTGATCAAAATGCGGGGTGACCCGGCCTGGCGCGACCTGAGCGCGCTGCACCACCATCACGAGACACAGCCGATGCCCGGCCCGTTGAGCCGGGTTTTCCACCAGCTGCCCGGCGGGCTGCACAAAGTGGAGGTGCTGGCCAACCACTTCACCCAGCTGGTGGTGCCGTTCGGGCTGTTGCTACCGCAGCCGGTGGCCACGATCGCCGCGCTGATCATGATCGTGACGCAGGGCTGGCTGATGCTCAGCGGCAACTTCGCCTGGCTGAACCTGATCACCATCACGCTGGCGTTCGCGGCGATGGACACCACGCTGCTCGGTTGGATACCGGTGGACGCGCTCACACCGGGTTCAGCACTCGGAACCGCCGGTCCGATGTGGTATCGGGCGACGGTGCTGGCCCTGACCGTGCTGGTCGCCGTGCTCAGCTACTGGCCGATCCGCAACATGATCGGGCGCGGCCAGGTGATGAACCGCAGCTTCAACAAGCTGCACCTGGCCAACACCTACGGCGCCTTCGGCAGTGTTACCCGGGCTCGGTTCGAGGTGGTACTGGAGGGCCGCGGCGAGGACGACGAGTGGCGGGAGTACGGCTTCCGGGGCAAGCCGGGGGACGTGACGAAGCGTTCGCCGCAGGTGGCGCCGTATCACCTGCGGCTGGACTGGCTGATGTGGTTCGTGGCGATCTCGCCGTCCTACGGGAGAGGATGGCTGGAACGGCTGCTGGTGGCGATGCTGCGCGACGAACGTCGGATCCTCTCGCTGCTGCGGCACAACCCGTTCCGGGAGACCGCCCCGCGCTACGTTCGCGCCCGACTGTTCCGCTACCGGTTCAGCACCGCCGCCGAGAAGCGCGAGTCCGGCGTCTGGTGGGTGCGTACCCCGGTTTCCGAACTGATCCCCGCGGTATCGCTGGACGACGTTTCACCGAACGACTGATCGAAGCGTTCAGAGATCCTGCACTCGTAGTATGTTTACCTGAAGCACGTTCTCACCGAGAACGAACGTAATCAGGATCATCCCGTTGGCGCTCGTTGTCATCCAACGATCCGACTTCGGGGCGTATCCGCTGATCTTTCGAGAAATCACCGCGTTCGGCCGTTCGACGGCGTCCCGTTCCTCGTGGCTGGTCGGCTGTGCCGCATCGACGGCCCGCCCCCACCACCGGATGAGGACGTCGTCGAGGTGCGAGGTGTCGAAGTCCCGGGCGACTTCTCACAACGCGCCCCGAAACTCTCACTCGAAGGCGGTTCGATCCTCCTCGTCGAGGACATCACGAGCGAGTTTCGATCGGCACGGGAGCGGCGGCGACTCACCAGTCCGGACGCAGCGGCATGGAGCTGGTCCCGCCCTCCGAACGCACTCCCAGCATCTGGTGCAGCTGGATATGATTGCTCTCGAAGGCCAGCCGGGACGCAGCCATGTACAGCCGCCACACGCGGGCGCGGGCGTGCCCCACCTCGGCCACGGCCTTGTGCCAGTTGCGCTCGAGGTTCTCGCACCAACGCGCCAGCGTCAGCGCGTAGTGCTCACGCAGGTTCTCCTCGTGCCGGACTTCCAGGCCGTTGTCGTGCATCCGGGAAACGAGCTCGCCCGGCGGCTCCAGCTCGCCGTCGGGGAAGACGTAGCGGCTGATGAACTTGCCCGCATTTGCCGGGTAGGAACCATCGGGACGCGTGATGCAGTGGTTGAGCAGTCGCGCACCGGGGCGCAGTTTCTCCCGCAGAAAGCTGAAGTACTCCGGCAGCCGCTCCCGCCCGATGTGTTCGGTGAGCCCGATCGAGCTCACCGCGTCGAAGCCGGATTCCGGCACGTCTCGGTAGTCCTGGTAGCGGACCTCGGCCAGCTCACCCAGTCCCCGGTCGGCGATGACCCGTTGCGCCCACTCGGCCTGTGACCGCGAGAGCGTGACCCCGATGGCGCGCACCCCGTAGTGCTCGGCGGCGTGCAGCACCATGCCGCCCCAGCCCGCGCCGATGTCCAGCAGCCGCATGCCCGGTTCGAGCCCGAGCTTGCGGGCGACGAGATCGTGCTTGGCGTACTGCGCCTGTTCCAGGGTCGCGTCGCTTCGCTCGAACACCGCGCAGGTGTAGGTCATCGAGGGCCCGAGCACCCACTCGTAGAACAGATTGGACACGTCGTAGTGGTACGAGACGCTTTCGCTGTCCCTGCGCTTGGAGTGTCTTCTGCCGTTCTTCGCCCGGTTCTCCTGCGGCGGAGGTTGAACGGGCCACCAGAAGCGGTACCCCGCGAGCCTCACCGCCAGCTCGGCACGCAGCTTCCGGGAAGCATCGGACATCACCACGGACGGAAACGCCGCCAGCGCGGTGTACATGTCACCCCGCACTTCGATGTGACCGTTGATGTAGGCCCGCGCCAGCCCCAGTTCCCCTGGGGCCGCGGCAAGGTGTGCCAGTGCCAGCGGAGAATTGAGCACTACGGCCGATGAGCAACCGGCAGGCCCGCTGCGACTACCGTCGTAGCCGCGGAACTCGATGGGCGGATCCTCACCGAACAGACGTGCGAACACGGCTGCCAATGCCATTGTCGAACCCTCCATATCGACCTGACAGCGACTACCGGGACTCGGGCCGGAAGTCGTGGTAGCGACCGAGTGTGCTCAGGTACCCAGCACACACTTGTCGTAGAGATCGGGCAGCTTGCCCGCTTGGTCGTAGCGCTGCTTCAACCCTTGGTACGTGGCTCCGTCGTAACGGCGCCAGAACTCCTCGGGCTCGTAGTACGCGGTCGAGTACAGCGACTTGTGCCCGTCGAGCTCGCTCACCTTGGTCTCGATGGCCCGGTTGTGCGTGCCGACGGGTTGCCCCTCCCCCAGCGGCACGGTGGCCCAGAACCCGACGTTGACGTACAGCGTCGCCGGGTCCATGGGGTAGAGCGGCCAGCCCTGGTCGTCGCGCAGCCGCACCGGACACAGCCACACCGGACTGATGCCGATCTCGCGGTGGAAGAACTCCAGGAACTCTGCCAACCGGTCGAGCGGGATCTCGACGTCCTGGATCACCGGTTCGCGGCTGGGGCGGCCGCGGAGCCGGTAGAACCGTTCGGACAGTCCGTAACGCTGGTCGAGGGAAACGAGCCTGCGGTAGACGTCCGACCGCAGCAACCGGCGGGGCCAGAACGGGCGGATCGCGGGGTGTTGCGCGCCGAAAGCGCGGGAACACCAGAACCAGTCGGTGTCCCAGCGCCACAGGTAGTCGTGCGTACGCAGGTGGTCCACCTCGCGGCCGCGAATCGAGCGGTAGTAGATCCGGTTACCGGTGTAGTCGCTGGTGTAGGGCGCTCGCGAGGTGAAGGTGCCCAGCGTCAGGTAGAGCTCGTTCGCGCCGAACACGGTGCCGTCCAGAAAGTCCACCCGCTGCTCGTTCCAGTTCCCCGAACGGCCGATGCGCTCGATCGCCTCGGCGCAGGCCGCTGTGGAGTCGAACGGTACGTGCCGCAGCCGCACGTAGTCCCGCACCGGCTGGAGTTCGATCAGCAACCGCAGCGCGTAGCCGAGCGAGCCGTAGGAGTTCGGGAAGCCGCGGAACAGCTCGGCGTGCTCGTTGTCGGGCCGCGCCAGCACGACGCTGCCGTCACCGGTGAGGACCTCCATCTCCAGCACGGATTCGTGTGGCAGCCCGTTGCGGAACGACGAAGCCTCGATCCCCAGACCCGCCACGGCACCGCCGATGGTGATCGTCTTCAGCTGTGGCACGACCAGCGGCATCAGCCCGTACGGCAGCGTAGCGGCGACCAGGTCCTCGAAGGTGGTCATGCCCTGGACGTCGGCGACCCGCCGTCGCGGATCCACCCGAAGTACCCTGTCCAGGCCGGTGACGTCGAGCCCGCCGCCGCTGACCGGCGCGCGGAACCGGAACAGATTCGAGGTGGACTTGGCCAGTCGAACCCGTTCGGACGCGGGGATACGGCCGTAGCGCGCGGCCAGCGCGGCGACTTCGTCGGAGTGTTCGACACGATCGGGTGCGGCGGGCGGATCGCTCTCCATGATCTACGACTCTAAGCCGCACCGCCGATGCGGGCATCCCGATTCGCGAGGAACGCGTCAGAGTACGCGAACCGTCCACGCGGTGCTACTCCGGGGGCACCAAGCCCTGTCCGACATCACTCGGAGCGGCGCAGCGCCCAGGCCCGCAGGCCACGGAAACCGGATACCTTGTTCGGTCCGAGCGAGGTCAGCACGAAATCCGACTCGGAGCGCAAGCCGGCCGCGCACTCGCGGTCCACCAGCACCGACGAGGGCCTGGCCAGCGTGGTCAGCCTGCTGGCGATGTTGACGGTGGAGCCGTAGACGTCACCGAACCGGGCCAGCACCGTGCCGTGGGCCAGACCGATCCGCAGCGGTGGCAGGTCGGGTTCCCGCGCGACGTTCTCGTTGAGCGACAGCGCTATCTCCGCCCCGTCGCGGACCGTGTCCGCCACGAACAGCACCTCGTCGCCCACGGTCTTGACGATTCGACCGTGGTTCTCGGCGATCACCCTGGTGACCAGGTCCTCGAAGTCGTCGATCAGCCGCGCCAGCTCGCGTTCGCTGTAGTCGCGCACCAACCGGGTGTAGCCCACGATATCGGCGAAGCCCACCACCACTGTCGGTTCTTCCGGCCCGGTGTCGGCCTCGTCGAGTTCCCGTGCGGCGATGGCGGAGAGGTGCCTGCGCCAGACGTAGCCCTGCAGGTTCTCCATCACCGGCAGGATCGCCTCGGCGACCTCGGCGGTGGTTTCGATGTCGGTGGCGAAGGTGTCACCGAGCACGGCCTTGAAGATCCCCAGCTGCCACTCGGCCAACCGCGACATGGTCTGGGCCAGTGAACGCGCGACCGCGGTCTCCAGCTCCGGTGGAATCACCTCGGCCGATACGAGCTTGTCCACCGTTCGCATGGCATCGACGTCGAAATCGGTGAACACCACGGCTTCGGGAGCGACGTGCGCGAAGCCCATCGCCTGCCAGAGCCGCTCGGCCCTGGCGAGTTCGACGCCGGCCAACCGGGCCACATCGGCCTTGCGGTAGCGGGGTTCGCCGCCGAGCAACGCCCGCTCCACCGGATTGTCCGGCGCCACCAAATCATCGTGTGGTTCGAACGACGAGCACATCGCACTCCGAACGTCGGGATACCTCCGAGGGCACCGATCCCAGGATTCGTCCTTTCAGCGTGTTCAGACCGCGACTGCCGACCACCAGCAGATCGGCCGAGTGGCTCTCGGCGGTCTCGATCAGCGAGTCGATAGGCGGCCCCAACACGGACACGGTATCGACACTGCCCGCTCCGGCGGAACGGGCGTGATCGATGGCGTCACGCAGGCTGTCCTCGGCGGGCGCGGAACCGACCACCTGGAAGGCCTCCTGCCCCATCTCGTCCCGCGCGCGCTCCACGTCGCGCCTGCTGTTGGGATAGTACGCGCAGACGATCACCAGTTCGGCGGAGTCACCCGCCAACCGCGCCGCGCGCCGGACGGCGTACATCGAAGGGGACGATCCGTCGGTTCCGACGACCACCTTGCGGTAACCAGTCATCGATCTATCACTCTCCGCCCCACCAGGACTGCTCGGACGTTCGACGAGGTTCGCCGATCGGCTCACCGGACGGGTCGCGCGGCGGATACGACCGCACGAGCGGTCGGTGCGGCACCGGACGCGCCCGGGGAGCACACGCCCGGTCAACGTTTCGATCGGGAAACATCAATAGCTCAACGACCGCGCCTCGGAATCGTCACGGTGGTTTCGCGCCGTAGTCACCTCACCCATCACCAACCGGGAAACCCGGAACGCCGGGCGGGGCGGGCACGGCCAGCTCAGCCCCGTGGCCGGGACTCGGTTTGTCGGAACAGCGCCAGTTGCAGCTGAACACTCAGCCGCTCCGCGGCATCGTCGAGGTCGATGCCGCTGATCTCGGCGGCCCGCCGGACACGGTGGCGCAACGTGTTCGGGTGCACGTGCAGCGACAGGCTGGCACCTCGGACATCGCCGAAGAACTCCAGGTAGCACAGCAGGGAGCGGGCGAACTCGGTGCCGTTGTCCGCGTCGTGGGCGCGCAGGGTAGCCAGCCTGGGATCGCGCACCCGCTCGTTGTCCCGCAGCATCGTCAGCACCTCGCTGAGCAGCACCCGGGAGCGGACGTCGTCGATGGTGGCGACCTCGGCGGTGTGGTCGTGCCCGAGCGCGTCGAGGATGCGGTCGGCCTCGATGCGGGAGACCGGAACGTCGTCCAGCTTGGCGACGACCGAACCGATGCCGGCCTGGACACCGGAGCGGAGCTGGCTCCGCGCCGCGGTGACGATCTCCTGGGCCAGTCCGGAAACCGCCGATTCGGCGTGCCGATCCGGCAGATCGGGCAGCAGTACGTACACCCGGGAACCGATGGTGGTCACCAGCGCGCTGCGCCGGTAGGAAGCGGCGTGCACCGAGATCAGACTGGTCATCTCGGCGCGTTCCAGCTCGATCTCGGAACGGTTGGACACACCGGTGTGCTCCCTGGGGCGCAGGGTCAGTACCACCACCACGGCGGATTTTCGGGGATCGGCGCCGATGTTGGCCGCGGCCGAGTTCCCGTCGATGCGGCTCTCCAGCAAACCGGTCAGCAGGTTCTCCCGGAACCGGGGAGCCATGGTCGACTCGCTGCGCTGGCGGATCAACTGCAGCGCGGCCACCCGCGCCGCCCCGATCAGCGAACGGTCACTGTGCTCGCTGAGCCCGCGAGCGCCCTCCTGCACCCAGATGGTTCCCAGCGGCTGCGCACCGGCGTGGATGCCCACGGCCATCCTTCGCCGAATCCCCAGGTCGGGGCGCGGCTCGATCCGGACGACCTCCTCCCCGCCGCGCAGCCGTTGGTAGATCCCCCACTCCCGCAGCATGGCCAGGTAGGACTCCGGACCGCGTCTGCCGAGAATGGACAGTCTGCGCAGTTCGTCGACCTCGTCGTCGGAGCGCGAATAGGCGAGCACGCGGTTGGCGGTGTCCTCGATGCTGACGATGCCCTCGGTCAGCGCCGCCACGGTCTGGGCCAGCGAGAACAGGTCCCCCAGCGCTTCCCCGACATCGGCCTCACCGGTCAGCCGGGCGTTCTCCACCGCCGAGCGGGCGAACGACTCCAGCTGCTCCCACCGCACATCGGGACGCACCCCGAGCAGCGCGATGCCGCCGCCGATGGCCGCCTCCCGCAGCGCACGAGCGTCCTGATCCGCGTCGACCTTGACCGCCACGGCCGCTGCACCCGAACGGGCCACCCGTCGCACCAGTGGCACCGCCGAGCGGCCACGGGTACCGATCACCAGCACGAGATCTCCGGCTCCCGTTCCCGGGGCCTCCTCCGGATCGAGGATGACCACGTCGTGAACGGCGACGTCGAACCCGCCCGGGGCAGCCAGCACGTCGACCAGCGGTTCGCCCACCGCGATCAACAGCTGCCGCAGCGCCACCCCGGTGGTACCCGGCTGCTCGTCGTTGCCACCCGCACTCGCCGAATACCACCCATCGGCAACCGGTTGTTCGATCGACCAATCCATCACCGTCAACGATAGCCGCTCGTACAAGCCGACCGGGCGCTCGAACTTCTATCCTCGGCAATTGGAGGGGCCGGTAGCGACACGTCCGGCCCACGATCGACACCGACGTCGCGCGAGGAGGCGTAAGGTCATGGATGCCATCACTTCGGTCCCGGTGCCGGCCAATGAGCCGGTCAAGTCCTACGCCAGGGGAAGCGCCGAGCGGGAGTCGCTGCAGCGGCGTCTCGCCGAGCTGCAGGCAGCGCCGATCGAGTTGACCACGACCATCGCGGGCAAACAGCGGATGGCGAGTGGTGAACGGTTCAACGTTGTCCAACCGCACAATCATTCCCGCGTTCTGGGCGTTTGTGCGCAAGCGACCAACGCCGATGTCGCCGAGGCGGTGCAGGCAGCCAAGGACGCGGCCGCGGACTGGGCGGCGATGCCCTTCGACGAGCGCGCCGCCGTGATGCTGCGCGCGGCGGACCTGCTCTCGGGCCCGTGGCGGGACACCATCAACGCCGCCACCATGCTGGGGCAGTCCAAGTCGGTGCACCAGGCCGAGATCGAGGCGGTCTGCGAAATGGCGGACTTCCTGCGGTTCAACGTGCACTTCGCACGCCGCATCCTCGCCGAGCAGCCCAACTCGGTACCCGGCGAGTGGAACCGGATGGAGTACCGCCCGCTGGACGGGTTCGTCACGGCGATCACCCCCTTCAACTTCACCGCGATCGCGGCCAACCTCCCGACCGCGCCCGCGCTGATGGGAAACACGGTGGTCTGGAAGCCGACTCCGACCCAGCAGTTCGCCGCGCACTTCACCATGCGCATGCTGGAGGCGGCCGGGCTGCCGCCGGGAGTGATCAACATGGTCACCGGCGACGGACAGGCGGTCGGCGAGGTCGCGCTCACCGACCCGGACCTGGCTGGACTGCACTTCACCGGCTCCACGGCCACGTTCAAGAAGCTCTGGAAGACCATCGGCGAGAACCTGGACGGCTACCGGAGCTACCCGCGCATCGTCGGTGAGACGGGTGGCAAGGACTTCGTCGTCGCGCACCCCTCCGCGGATTCCGACAAGGTGGTCACGGCCCTGGTTCGCGGCGCCTTCGAGTACCAGGGGCAGAAGTGCTCGGCGGCCTCGCGGGCCTACGTCCCGCGCTCGCTCTGGGAATCCGGCATGCGGGAGAACCTGGTCGAAGCCACCCGACGTGTCACCTACGGCGACCCGACCGACTTCTCGCACTTCGGTGCGGCGGTCATCGACCACCGCGCTTTCGCCAAGCACAAGGCCGCGATCGACCGAGTGGCGGACGAGCCGTCGCTGGAGATCCTCGCGGGCGGCGAGTACGACGACTCGGTGGGCTACTTCGTGCAACCGACCGTCATGGTGGGAACCGACCCCTACGACGAGGCGTTCACGACCGAGTACTTCGGACCGATCGTGGCGGTGCACGTCTACGAGGACAACGACTACGAGCGGATCCTGGGAATCGTGGACGAGACCAGCCCCTACGCCCTGACCGGAGCGGTCTTCGCCGACGACCGGAGCGCGATCGGGCAGGCCCACGAGCAGCTGCGCCACGCGGCGGGCAACTTCTACGTCAACGACAAGCCCACCGGCTCGATCGTGGGAAGGCAGCCGTTCGGCGGCGGGCGCGCCTCCGGGACCAACGACAAGGCCGGCTCGATGTTCAACCTGCAGCGCTGGGTCAACCCCCGCGCCGTCAAGGAGACCTTCGACGCCCCCACCGAGCACACGTACCCGCACCAGGGCTGAGCCCGGCCACGATCCGCGAGGAGATGAAAGATGCTGCGCAGTGTGATGCTGACCGCGGCCCGGTCCGGTGCGATGCGTGGGCTCGTGGAGGCCAATCCACTCACCCGGACGGTGGTGGACCGGTTCGTGGCCGGGGCGGACTCCCGCGAGGCGATCGGGATGACCGCTCGGCTGGCCGAGGAGGGGCTGCGCGTCACCCTGGACCACCTCGGTGAGGACACCACCGACGTCATGCGGGCCGACGACACGGTGCGGGCTTACCAGGGGCTGCTCTCGGAGCTGCACCACGCCGGACTGGCCGACCGCGCGGAGGTCTCGGTCAAACTCTCGGCGGTGGGGCAGCAGCTCTCCCCGGACGGGGAGAAGATCGCGCTGGACAACGCCCGCCGGATCTGCGAGTCCGCGGCCGCCGTGGGTACCACCGTCACCCTGGACATGGAGGACCACACCACCACGGACATGACGTTGCGGACGCTGTCCGACCTGCGCGTGGACTTCCCCTGGGTCGGAGCGGTCCTGCAGGCGTATCTGCACCGCACCGAGCAGGACTGCCGGGACCTGGCCACCGCGGGTTCCAGGGTCCGGTTGTGCAAGGGGGCCTACTCCGAGCCCGCCTCGGTGGCCTTCCAGGACAAGCAGGAAGTGGACCGGTCCTACGTACGCTGCATGCGGGCGCTCATGGCGGGCGAGGGACACCCGATGATCGCCACCCACGATCCCCGCATGATCGCCATCGCCACCGAGCTGGCCCAGCGTCACGGGCGTGGTGCCGACAGCTACGAGTTCCAGATGCTCTACGGCATCCGGCCCGCCGAGCAGCGCCGCATCGCCGCGGCGGGGCACAACCTGCGGGTCTACGTGCCATACGGCGAGGAGTGGTACGGCTACTTCATGCGCAGGCTGGCCGAGCGGCCCGCCAACATCGGGTTCTTCCTGCGCTCCCTGCTGACGCGCTGACTCCGCGCTCCCGCCCGGCTGTCGCCCGGTCATCGTCGCCCGGGGACGGTCGGGCGGGTTCTTGGTAGGTGGCTTCCGCCAACGGGGCGGCGCGCGATTCCTGGGGAGAACGAGCGCCGGAGGGAACGGTGCGGGCACGGCACCGCGTTCCGCGCGAACTCGTCGCCGTCCGAGATCTCCCGCCGCCTGTCACCGTTCGAACGCGCGCCCCTCACCGTTCGTTCGGCTGATCCGCCGTCTGCCCAGTCACCGGGGGACTCGGTGCGGGTCGGCCGAGGATCGAGTGAGCGCTGACTCCCGTGATCAGTCCCCAGAAAACCGAAGCGATACCGAGGATCGACACCCCTGAGGCGGTGACGAGGAAGGCGATCAGCGCTGCGTTCCTGGTCGCGGGCTCGGCGGTCGCGGTCGCCAGCGACCCCCCGATGGTGTCCAGCAGTCCGATCCCGGCGATCGCGGTGATGAGCGCGCCGGGCAACGCGGCGATGAGACTTCCGAGAGTGGCGCCGAAAAGACCGAGTACCAAGTAAAACACCCCCGATACGATGCCGGCTCGGTAGCGCTGGGCCGGATCCTCGTGAGCATCGGGCCCCATGCACAGAGCGGCCGTGATCGCGGCGAGGTTGATACCGAAACAGCCGAACGGGGCGAGTACCGAGTTCGCGAGGCCGGACCAGGACAGGATCGGTGATACCGGTGTCCGGTACCCGTGAGCCCGCAGCGTCACCACACCTGGCAGGTTCTGCGAGGTCATCGTGATGACGAACAGCGGGATCGCGAGACTGATGGTCGTGGCAGGCGACCAGGAGGGCCACACGAAAACCGGCGTAGCGACGGCCAGGCGCACGGTATCGAGCTGGAAAGAGCCCTGGACGACCGTAAGCAGTGTCCCCGTCGCCAGCGCGATGAGCACCGCGTAGCGCGGTAGCAGCCGCTTGCAGAGCAGATAGGTCACCAGCATCGCGAGGATCAGCCAGAGGTGGGCGCGCATCGCGGTGAACAGGTCGATGCCGAACCGCAGCAGTATGCCTGCCAGCAGTGCCGAGGCGATCGGCGCCGGGATGAGGTTCACAGCGCGTTCGAACCATCCCGTGACTCCGACGAGCATCGTAAGAGCCGAAGCGATCAGGAAGGCCCCGACGGCCTCGGACAGCGGGACATCCCGTGCGCTTGCGGCGAGCATGGCGGCGCCGGGGGTCGACCAGGCCATGACCACCGGCGCTCGATAGCGTAAGGACAACGTGATCGAGGTGACGCCGATGCCGACACCGAGCGCGAGGATCCACGAGGAGATCTGGGCCGGGCTCGCGCCGACAGTTCTGGCCGCTTGGAAGACGAGGGCCACCGAGCTCGTGACACCGACCAGTGTCGTCACACCTCCTGAAACCACCGCGGTCATCGGAAGCGTGTTGGTCAGACGCTGACGCAAGCGCACGGGCGATCAGTCCGATCGTCGAAAGCAATTCGTTCTGTTTATAGAACGCAGTCATGCTAGGAGGGCGCGATGGAGATGGTCAAGGTCGTCGGGGCGAACCTGCGTGCGGCGCGCGAGCATCGCGGCCTCTCGCTGTCCGAGGTCGCCCGTCGTGCCGATCTCGGCAAGGGGACCCTGTCCGAACTCGAGGCCGGGCAGCGCAACCCGACACTGGAAACCCTCTACGCCCTGGCCACGGTGCTCGGTGTCCCGCTGGGCCTGCTGCTGATAGCGGAAACCGAATCCCCGACGGCGACAACGCTGGTCGTACGAGGGACCGATCACGCCGAGCTATCCGGACAGGCGGTCGACGTACGACTGGTCGACCGGACAGGCAGTGGTGGTCAGATCCTGGAGATCTACCGAATCCACGTGCGAGCCGGGAAGCGTTACGTCTCCCCCGCCCACCGCCCCAGGGTCGTCGAACAGCTCCTGGTGCACTCCGGAACACTGACAACCGGCCCGGTGTCGACCCCCGAAACGCTCGGGCCCGGCGACTACATCAGCTTCGACGGGGGCGTGGACCACGTCTACGAGGCGCCTCACACCGATGTGCACGGCACACTCGTCATGCGCTACGGGGAAGGTTGAATGACGCCCCATCCCGCCCGAGCATTCGGACGGGGACCGATCAAGAGCAGCCACACGACCCGGAACAGAACGAGGCCGCGACCCCCGAGACGGCGGCCGCGGCCTCGTGACAACCGCTGAGTTCCGTGGTGGAACCGGTGCGCGATACTGGGATCGAACCAGTGACCTCTACCGTGTCAAGGTAGCGCTCTCCCGCTGAGCTAATCGCGCGAGGCGGAGGCGGGAATCGAACCCGCGTACAGGGCTTTGCAGGCCCTTGCCTGAGCCACTCGGCCACTCCGCCGAAGCCACCGGCGACAACGTCGTTCGGACGAGCCGCTCGGCCACAGAGCGGATGACGGGATTCGAACCCGCGACCCTCACCTTGGCAAGGTGATGCGCTACCGCTGCGCTACATCCGCACTCACGACGGGACCGAAATCCTCCGCTCGGCGCCTCCGCCGTGTTCGGTCAAAACTCTAGACCACGCCGTGAACGGCGATCGAACCGGGGGTCCCCTGCCGACAATCAGCACGACAGCGGGCCGGAGCCCGCCGTCACCACCACGAGCCGTCACAACGCGGAATCACGGGCGACGCACGATCACGAGAGGTCGTGCGGCAGCAGCCTCGTGATCGCCTCGTCGATACTGACCCAGAGTCCCTCGTTGCCCGGCACCACCACGTCGTAGGTGCGATCCAGGAAGTCCGCCAGCTCTTGGGCGGACGCCTCGAACACGGCGTGTCCCGAGGGTGAGCTCAGCTCGATCACCACGACCTCGGGGTCGTCGGCGGCGGGCCTGATCGCCACATCGCCCTCGCCCGCGTGCGCGATCAATCCGTCGGCCAGCAGATCACGGGCGAACACCCACTCGACCCAGCCGGCACGGCCGGTGCGGAACGCCGCGACGACGGCGTAGGGATCCCGAGTGTCGTACCGCAGCTCCACCTGAACCGGAACGGCGGGCGTCTGCGGGGCAAGCAGATCGAACACCGCTGTCGAACGAAGGGTCACATGATCGTTACGCATCGTCCTCGCCTTCCTAACTCCCTCCCGGTCGCAGCGAAGTCGACCGAGCTACACAGTTGTGACGGTTATCCGGGGCCGTTCGCTCGCAACCAACGAATAGATCACCCGTACGGGGGAGAATTAATTCGCTGCGCTACTGCAGAACTCCGTAGCGTAGCCAACAACTCCGGGTGCCGGAGAAATTCCGCGATTCATCAACACGAGCCTCACCACCTCGAAGAAAACCACCGATCCCGCCGATCCGCAATCGGCGTCCCGGCCGGTTCCGCGGCAAGCCGAAATAATGCTTCCGAACCCTCTCGTGCGGCCCACTCGCACCACCCCCGTCAGGCGCGTGTACGAACCCGTCGACGACGCCCCCGGACGGCCACCACAACGCTCAAGGACTGAACCGATCGATGCCTCGCGGCCACCACGGGACGCTGTTTTCAGGATAGTCGATAGTTGTACGACAAGCCGTTTCACACAAGAGCCCCGGGAGAGGCGCACCACAAATGTTCACCGAAACGGGCTAATATCAAATACTCCACTCTCGGGTTTTCACGCCTGCGTCCGAAACCCAAAAGCGAGACCGGCGTCACAGTGTGATATACACGATCACATCGTCGTAGCGCCCGTGACGAACGCCCGGAACGAAAATATGCGCCGCACGAGCCACTCTACAGGCACTGCCGCACCACGTAGGCTGAGACACTGACGGGGAGCCCCATGTGGCTCCGGCAGAGCGACACGGGGCCGAGAGCACTCGGGAAGCAGGATCGGTCAGCAGGCAGGTGTGTTCTGAGTAGGACAGCAGAGCCCGGTTCACGACACCACGAGAACGAACCGCCACACGCACACCTCTCGGGCTGGCGCGCACGTGTGCACCGCTTACGGGAGCGCTTCCGCGCGCGCCGGGAGCGAATACGCGCCAGACCGGCGCTGAACACCCTCTACCGTTTCGGCCTGGGACTGCTCGGCGGGGTAGTGCTCCTGCTGGGCATAGTGATGATTCCCTATCCGGGCCCCGGGTGGCTGTGCGTGTTCGCGGGCCTGGGACTGCTCGCGACGGAATTCGCCTGGGCGCGACACGTGAACATGTTCGCCAAGCACCACTACCAACGCTGGGTCCGCTGGCTGTCCCGGCAGCATCCGGCGACAAGACTGGCGGTGATGACGGCCACCGGACTCATAGTGGTGGCCACCCTCTGGCTCATCGGCGCTTTTGACCTGGTCGGAGACTTCCTCGGTCTGCAGTGGAGCTGGCTGGCCTCCCCCCTGTTCCAGGCGTGAAAAGGATCGTGTAAGCTTCTTGTTGTCGCTGCGGCAGGGCGGCAACGGGCGATTAGCTCAGCGGGAGAGCGCTTCGTTCACACCGAAGAGGTCGCTGGTTCGAACCCAGCATCGCCCACCGAAGTCGGCCCGAGGCGACCCCGCCTCGGGCCGTACGCTTTCCGGAGATTTTCTCTCCTTCTTTCGGGTAGTGTGCGGCACCGCACTGTAATGTGTGTGTTTTATTCGTCTTCCGTGACTCGGACGAGTGTTGACAACTCGCAACGATCCGCGTCCGTGAGTGATATCGGACGGAACGTGGTCACGTACTCCTGAAGTCAATCTTCAACCGGTACCCGGCAACGAGTGGGCGCCGACTCATGATTCCTCCCGGCACCGGCGTTGTTCCCGATTTTCACACAAGTCGTTTTGGATGAGGATTTCCGACATCGGTACGGGGTCGATCGACAGGACTTCGGATCATCTCTCCGAGTCCCGTTCGATACCGTACTTCGAATCATCACTCTATGACTCTTCGTGTTCACCTGAGAACCGAATGTGACTTTAAGATTTCGTGGGATCACCCGTTCACCGACGCGAACGGATCGGTTCCACCGATGTCGGTGCCGACGACCGTGCCGGTGACGAGCGATTGATGATTGCACCGCGAACGAGCATTCCGACACGAATCCGAGAGCAGGAAGTGTTTCACTCCGTGCTCACGAAGCCACGAAGCCCTCCGCTGTGAAGCCCTCCGAAAGTCGCCCCGCGCCCGCTTCGGTCTCGCCAGATCGAACGAGCCGGCCGGCTGTCCCGTACCGGACAGCCGGCAAGGCGCTCGCGATCAGTCGCCGAACGAGGTGGCCCGGCGTACCAGTCCGTGCAGCGCACTGCTGACAACGGTGACGATGATCGCCCCCCAGAAGGCGGGCCAGAAACCGTCGACGTGGAACGGGAGATCGAGGTTCCCGGCTATCCAGCTGGTCAGCCAGAACAACAGCGCGTTGACCACCAGCCCGAACAACCCGAGAGTGAGGATGTAGAGCAGACACCCCAATGTCTTGGCGACCGGCTTGAGCACCACGTTGACGATGCCGAACACCACGGCCACGACGAGCAGTGTCAACGCCTGGGTGGCCACACCATCGGTTCCTCCCCCTTGGTCGCCCAGCGCGATCCCGGGCAGTGCCGTGGTCACCCAGACCGCCACGGCGGTGATAAGTATGTGCACTACGAGCGCCACGATGTCCCTCCCGTGGTTGCTGCCGTTCGCACCGCACACGCTACGCGGAGAGATCACGATGTCCCGAGGCACCACGGCGATTCCCTCGGTCGTGCTAACCACCCAGCACGCCGGGCACGCGGGCATCCTGCGCGAAACGCTCGACGGACGAACCTCGACCTGACCGGCACCGTGCCCGTTCCGAGCCAGGTGCCCGCACGCGGCGCCGAGGCGGCTCTGCCGAATGCCCCTGGCTTCGCGTGGTGGGAAGGTGGACTCGATGCGCGGGGGAACACGGCTCCGCGGTGGGTATTCCGGGCGGGGACTGCCGAATCGCCATACTCGTCGGTAACCTGTGTGCGATTCGGTGGTCCGACACATCCGTTCCGAGTGTCGAGCGCGGGTGCGCGAACCCCCACGGGCAACACAACCGGCAGGAAGCGAGCAGTATGCGGATCGGGATGCCGCTGAACTACAGCGGGGGATTCAAGGAGACGGTCGACGAGCTGGTCGACTACGAGAAGGCCGGACTGGACATCGTCTACGTTCCGGAGGCGTACTCGTTCGACGCGGTCAGCCAGTTGGGGTTCATCGCGGCGCGCACCGAACGCCTGGAGATCGCTTCCGGCATTCTGCAGGTCTACACCAGGACACCGACGCTCACCGCCATGACCGCGGCCGGACTGGACTTCGTCTCGGGCGGACGGTTCACGCTGGGCATCGGCGCCTCCGGACCACAGGTGATCGAGGGCTTCCACGGGCTGCCCTACAAGGCACCGCTGGGACGCACCCGGGAACTGGTCGAGATCTGCCGCAAGGTGTGGCGGCGGGAGAAGGTCACCCACGAGGGCAAGCACTACAACATTCCCCTGCCAGCCGAAGAGGGCACGGGCCTCGGCAAACCACTCAAGCTGGTCAACCACCCGGTCCGGGAACGGATCCCGATCATGATCGCGGCGATCGGCCCCAAGAACGTGGCGATGACCGCGGAGATCGCCGAGGCGTGGGAACCGATCTTCTACGTCCCGGAGAAGGCCGCCGAGGTGTGGGGGGACTCGCTGGCCGAGGGCCGCGCGAAGCGGGACGCCACACTGCCGGAGCTGGACACGGTGGTACAGGCACCACTGGCCATCGGTGAGGACCTGGACGAGCTGCTCGACTCGATGCGGCCGATGCTGGCGCTCTACATCGGCGGCATGGGCGCCAAGGGAAAGAACTTCTACAACAACCTGGCCCGGCGCTACGGCTACGAGGCCGAGGCGGAACGAATCCAGGACCTCTACCTGGACGGCAAGAAGGACGAGGCGGCAGCGGCGGTGCCCCGCGAGCTGCTGACCAAGACCTCGCTGATCGGACCGGAGAGCCATGTGCGCGAGCGCATCGCCGCGTTCCGCGAGTCGGGCGTGACCACCCTGAACGTGACGCCGTTGGCGGGCAGCGCCGCCGAGCGCACCGCGCTGATCGAGCGGGTGCGCCACCTCGCGGACGAGGCCTGAACGACCTCCCTCCCGCGCCTGTCAACTCCGGCAGGCGCGGGAGGCGGTTCGACCCGCTCAGTCCGCGTTGAGCACCCGTACCGGTGTGCCCGCCAGAAACTGCCGGATGTCCTCGACCGTTTCGGTGAAGAACGCCCGATAGGTGTTCTCCGAGACGTAACCGATGTGTGGAGTCAGCACCGTGCGAGGCGCGTGGCGCCACGGATCGTCCTCGGGGAGCGGCTCGCGCTCGAAGACATCGATCCCGGCCCCGCCGATACGCCCCTCGTGCAACGCGGAAAGCAGCTCCCGCTCGTCGACGATCGGGCCGCGGGAGGTGTTGACCAGTATGGAGTCCGGTCCCAGCAGGTCGAGCTCGGCGCGCCCCACGAGTCCGCGGGTTCGCTCACCGAGTTTGGTGTGCACGGTGACCACATCGGAAGCGGCGAACAGCTCCCGCTTGTCCACGGCCCTGGCACCCGCCTGCCGAGCACGCTCCGCGGTGAGGTTCTCGCTGAAGGCGAGTACCTCCATGCCGAACGCACGTCCCACCGTGGCGACCTGCGCACCGACGCGTCCCAGCCCGAGGACGCCGAGCGTGGCGCCCGCGAGGTCCTTGCCGACGGTGTGCTGCCAGCCACCGGTACGCACGGCCCGGTCCTCCCTCGGGATCGCTCTGGCCACCGCCAGGATCAACCCCCACGTGAGTTCCGAGGTGGTGCTCCAGTCGGCTCCGGCTCGCATGCCGTTACCGGTACCGCACACCGTCACACCCAGTTCGGCCGCTGCCGCCGTGTCGATGGCCGCGTTTCCCATACCGGTGGTTACCAGCAGCTTCAGGTTCGGCAACGCTCGCAGCACTTCCGAGGGGAAGGCGGTCCGTTCCCGCATCGCCGCGATCACGTGGAACGGTTCGAGCCCGCGTACCAGTTCCGCCGGATCAGCGATGTGCTCGTCGAACACGGTCACCTCGGTGTTCGCGGGCAGGGTGTGCCAGTCACCGAACTCGCGGGCGACGTGCTGATAGTCGTCGAGGACGGCGATCCTGACAGTGGTGTCCGCACTCGCGGTGAGGTCCTCGACGGCGGAACCGTCCCGGTCTGGTGTGCTGTCGGCTCGCATGTGGCTCCCGGTTGGTGATCGGAGTTCTGCGGGTGTCCGGTTGCTCGTTCGCTCGACCGGCCACACTACCGCCCGCCGTAGGGAGCGAAGTTCTCGGAACGGTCACCGATCTCGGAATCATCACCGGCCGCGACGATCTCCGGGGCCGGACGCACGCACGGGACCGTCCGTCGATGCCGGGGCGCGCCCCGGGAGACTGGTCCTCGTGAATACGTCGACCTTGTTCCACCTGCTTCCCTCGGGGTCCTACCACTCGAGCCCGGAGGAGGCCATCGGCGCGGACTCACTGGAGCGAAATGGGTTCGTGCACTGCTCACCGGATCCGGAGACGACCTTGGCCGTGGCCAACACGCTCTACCGTTCCGCCGAGGAGCAGCTGGTGCTGCTCGAACTCGACGCCACGGCGTTGTCCGCGCCCGTACGCTGGGAACCTCCCACACCGGCACCCCCGGAAGGCGTGACGTCGGAAACCCTGTTCCCCCACGTCTACGGCCCACTGGACCGGGCGGCGGTGCGTGGAGTGCGCTACGCGCGGCGGGACACCGACGGGCGTTTCGTCTCGTTCGAAGCCAGGGGTGCCACCGCCGAACTGCTGGATCTGCTGCCGCACCCGGAGGGCGGCTGGTACCGGCGCACCTGGACCTGCGCCACGACCGCTCGTCCACCGGATCGTGGTCCACGCCCCAGCGCGACGGCGATCCACTACCTGCTGCCCGCCGGGGAACGCTCGCGGTGGCACCGGGTCGAGTCGGACGAGTTGTGGATGTGGCACGCGGGGCCGGCGCTGCTGTTGCACGGCGCGGGCGACGGTGCGGAGCCGGCGGACCGGACGGAGACGGTCACGCTGGGGGCCGACCTGGCGGCGGGCCAGCTGCCCCAGTCACTTGTTCCCGCCCGCAGCTGGCAGTGTGCCGAGAACACCGGGGACGCCGACATCCTGGTCAGTTGCGTGGTATCGCCCGGCTTCGACTTCGCGGACTTCCGAATGATCTGACTCCGCCGTCGATGGAGTTCGGGGCTCCGGGAGCGATCGGTTCGATGCCCGGTGTGCCGGTGTGGCGCTGAGTCGGGTGGGTCTGAAGGGTTCGGTGCCGACGAACCGTTTCTCGACCCAGCTCATCGCCAGCAGGGCGATCACGATCGTTCCGGTGCCCGTGGTGGCCGTGACCGCGAAGACCGCAAGAGAATTCACCAGCAACCACCCCCGAGGATGCTTCGGCTCGTGTGTCCGCGCTCGCGCAGCGACTCCCGCGAGGGCTGACGCGGGAATTCCGGTCGGAAGAATTGACCGTTTCGAGCGTGTCGACTCCTCGACAACGGTAACGGCTCACGTGGAACATCGCTGGCCGGGAAACTGGACTCTCGCGATCAGGTGAGTAGCGGATCATCGCGCCGCGGAGCGCGAACATCGGCATCGTGTCGGCCACCTCACCGAAGTCACCGGTTGTCCGCTCACGAGAGCCCCACCCTGCTCTCAAGGGCAGGCTGTCACGGGAACGCTGTCACGGGGGAACGCCCGTCCGGGGCAGCGAGTGGTTCCCGCGGCTCCCGGCGGCTCGACGACGAGCGCGCCGGGACTCGTGGCGGTAACATCTTCCCGGCGAATCGCGAGTGAGCTCCCGAATCGTTCGCCACCGCCGAACACCTCGCCGGAGAGGGGCGACACGGTGCGGAACTACGCGGTCCACCTGATCTGCCATCTGCTCGTCGTGCTGGCCGGGCTCGCCGGTGGGATCGCGACCGGGCTGTGGTTGTTCGACGGCAACGCCGCCGCGGGATGGTTGGCACTGCTGGCACTGGTCGTGGCGCTGGGGGTGCTGGCACTGCAGGCGGGCCACCTCCGGCGCGAACGAGCTTCCGCCGCGCCGCGTGGCTCACGTGACTCACGGGGACGCCGCACCCTGCCGGAACCGGGAACGCGCTGAAAAACCTCTCCCCGGGGGGGGAATCGGCGCCCGTACGGCGGTGCCCTGGGGAAGGCACCGCCGTAACCGATCGGTCCGAGGGGACGAGAAGCTCACCGTGTCCGAGGAAGCGTGACCACCGAACCGTCACCGGCCGAACGGCGTGCCGCCTCGATCACTTCGAGTCCCCGCAGTGCGTCGGCCGGATCGACCGGCGGGGCGACCCCCGAGTCCAGTGTTCGCACGACTCCGGCGTAGAAGTCCTGATAGCGGCCGGGCCTGCTGGGCCAGGGACGGGTCTCGGGGCCGACACCGATCGAGCCCCAGTTCTCCCTCGGTTCCTCGCCCCACCCAGGCTCGTCGGGAAGACTCCCCTGCCGCAGTGCCGCCTCCTGCGGATCCAGTCCGTACTTGGTGAACGCCGCTCGATCTCCCAGGACCCGAAACCGTGGCCCCTGCTGGGCGGCGAGTTTGCTCACCCAGAGGTGACTGTGCTGACCACCGGTGTGCCGCAGCGCCACGAAGGTGTCGTCATCGGCGGCCACGTCGGGCCGAATGGTGTCCATCTCCGCGTAGACGGATTCGACGTCGCCGAACAGACACAGTGCCTGATCGATGAGATGGCTGCCCAGGTCGTAGAGCACACCACCGGCCTCGCCCGGACCTCCCTGATCGCGCCAGGAGTCCTTGGCCTCGGGAACCCAGCGTTCGAACCGGGACTCGAACCGATGCACCCGTCCCAGCGAGTCGGAGTCGAGGAGTTCCCGAACGGTGAGCATGTCGTTGTCCCAGCGACGGTTCTGGAAGACGGTCAGGGGCACCCCGCGGTCCTCGGCACGCGAGATCAGTTCCCTGGCCTCTTCCGCTGTGGGGGTGAACGGCTTGTCGACCACGACCGGAACTCCGGCGTCGAGCGCACGCGCGGCCAGTTCAGCGTGGCTGCTGTTCGGAGTGGCGATTACGACGAGATCCAGTTCCTCCGCCCGCCGGAACAGCTCCGTGGCATCGGAGTGCACGTGGGTGTCCGGGTACTGTGACGCCACCTGCTCCGCCCGTTGCCCGCTGGATGTGACCACGGCATCCAGCCGCAATCGCGGCTGCGCCGCGATGAGCGGGGCGTGAAAGGCGGAGCCCGCCAGACCGTAACCGAACAGACCGACCCGAAATCGTCCCTCCGAATCCATGTCCCCATTACATCAAGCGGGCCACCGGTCCCCGCTGTGCCCGTCTCGGACGGAGTCGCCGCTCGCACGGCGGACGGGGATTTCCGGGTCGAGGGCGGTTCCCGGCATCGACAGGTCGCGTCCGGGGCGGACCAGCCCGGTTTCGTAGGCCAGGATGACGAGCTGGGTGCGCGAACTCAGATTGAGTTTCTGCATCACGTGGTAGACGTGCGACTTGACGGTCAACTCGGCCAGTCCGAGGTTCTCGGCGATCTCGGCGTTGGATCCCCCGCGCGCCACCTGGAGCAGCACGTCTCGTTCCCGATCGGTCAGCGGCGCCAGTTCGAGCGAGGCGTCGCGCATCTCCAACGCGGCGAACCGGTGCAACAACCTGCGCGTGACGCTCGGGGCGAGCAGGGCGTCACCGGATGCCACGGTGCGAACGGCGCGGAGCAGTTCCTCCGGCGGCGCGTCCTTGAGCAGGAAACCGCTGACTCCGGCCCGCAGTGCGGAGTAGACGTACTCGTCCAGGTCGTGGACCGTCAGCATGATCACGGCTGTACGTCCGTGCGTGGTACGGACGATCTCGTCCGCTGCGACGATGCCGTCGGTACCGGGCATCCGTATGTCCATCAGCACCACGTCCGGCATGCGTCGCCGAACGGCGGCCACGGCACTGCGCCCGTCATCCGCCTCGGCTGTCACCCGAAGATCCGGCTCGGCCGACAGCAGGGCCACCAACCCACCACGAATCATCGCCTGGTCATCGGCGACCAGCACGTCCGTGACCGACTGCGTCACCACCTACGGACCTCCTCGGATCACCCCGGGTCCGAAATTTCCGGGCACGGTAGCACGGCGGACAAGTGAAACCCGTTCGGAACAGGATGCGCCGTCAAGGTCCCGCCGAGCAACGACACCCGCTCACGAAGTCCGATCAAACCGTGCCCGGTGGAACCGGAATCGCACTGCGCCACCGGGCCCGCACCATTGTCCGTCGAACGAGCCCGCCCGAGGAGATCGTTGCTGTGATTGTTCACCTCGATGTCCAGTCCGGATGCCCGGTAGCTCAACGACACGCGCGCGTACCCCCGCCCGGCGTGCTTGAGCACATTGGTCACCGCCTCCTGGACCACCCGATAAGCCGTCATCTCCACCCCTGGATCCAGCTCGCGCACCCGGCCGATGCGCTGCAGTCGCCAGGTGACACCGGTCCCACGCACCGAATCGATCAACTCGTCCAACTGCGCCAGCCGCGGCGCGGGGGCGCGATCGGCGCCGCTCTCGGAGAAGGCACCTTCATCGGAACCGGATCCGTCCTCGGAACCGTCCCTGCCGTCGGTGACGGCACCGTCCTCGGTTTCTCCGCCGGGAACCGCGCGCAACGCGCTGACCAGCTGACGCATCTGTTCCAACGAGGAACGTGAGGTCTTCTCGAGCTCCCGGAGCGTGTCCCTGGCGTGCTCGGGATCGCGATCCACCAACGAGCGAGCCACTCCGGCACGCAGCGCCACCACCGAGAGATTGTGCGAGACGATGTCGTGGAACTCGCGGGCGATGCGGGCCCGTTCCACGGCCGCCGCTTCCCTGGCGAGCTGGTCCCGTGCCCGGTCGAGCAGATTCACCGCCTGTTCGAGCTGTGCGGCCTGCCTGCGTTTGATCCGCATGGCCCTCCCCCAGCCGAGCACCATGACCACGTTGACCAGTGCGCCGAGCAGCATCACCGTGGCGGCGTACGGCGACATCGAGGGCAACCTGCTGAGGGGCCAGATCATCGCCACCGCCCCGGCGGCGACCGTGGTGGGGAGCTCGCCCCGCACGCACACCGAGTAGACGCTGATCAGGATGGCCAGGTTCAACGGCCCCACCGGCTCTTCGAGCCGGGTGAGCACGATGGTGACCGTCACCAGCACCACCAGACTCACCCACGGCAGGAACCGCCGTAACAGCAGTACACCCAACGCGGGCAGCCCGAGCGACAACGACCAGCGAAACGTCTCTCCCTGATGCGAGGGCAGGAAGACCACGAGCAGGTGACAGCAGACGAAAACGGCCACCAGTCCGATCTCCAGCAGTGCTCTGCGCCACCGCTTCGGAATCGGGACCGGTAAGGAGATCGCCTCGGAATTCCCGTCGCGCAACAGGGAGCCCTTTCGGAGTACCGGCGTGGGGATGCACAACAGTACTTGCCCACGCGGTTCCGATCACCCGGGCGAAACGACTTCTGTCGCCGAGTCAGGGCGATGTCCGGGTCAGGAGGCGATCCCCACGGGAATCCGGCCAGGAAGGTCCGCTAGTAACCTCGATCCTTCCACGCACGCAACTGCGGCCGCTCGGTGGCGATCGTGGTGCTGGGGCCGTGCCCTGGACGGACGATGGTGTCCTCCGGCAGCGTGAACAACCGGTTCGAGATCGACTCGATGATCACGTCGAAGTCCGAGTAGGAACGCCCCGTGGCTCCCGGTCCCCCCGCGAAGAGGGTGTCGCCGGTGAACACCGTGTTCAGTTCCGCCGAGTACAGACTCACCGCACCGGGGGCGTGCCCCGGCGTGTGCAACACCCGCAGGCCGGTCCCGGCCGCTACACCGATCACCTCGCCATCGGCCAGCATCCGGTCCGGTTCCCGGTTCGGATGCGTCATCCGCCACAGCACCGAGTCATCGGGATGCAGCAGAATCGGCGCTCCCACGGCGTCGGCCAGTTCAGGAGCGAACCGGACGTGGTCGTCGTGGCCGTGGGTGGCGATGATCGCCGACACGTCACGGTCCCCGACGAGTTCCAGGATCGCGCTCACGTCGTGCGGGGCGTCCACGACCACGCACTCGTGGTCGTCGCCGATCACCCAGACGTTGTTGTCGACCTCGTGGGTCTGCCCGTCCAGTGAGAACGTACCTGAAGTGGTGGTGTGGTCGATACGCGCGTTCACAACACCACCACCGAACGGAGGACATCGCCACTGCGCATCCTGCCGAAGGCGGATTCCACCTCGCCCAGCTCGATCTGCTCGGTGACGAACTTCTCCAACGGCAGTCTGCCCTGCAGCGACATCTCGATCAACGCGGGAAAGTCCCTGGTGGGCAAGCAGTCGCCGTACCAGCTCGACTTCAACGCACCACCTCTGGCGAACACGTCCAGCAGCGGTAGCTCCAGCCGCATGTCGGGCGTGGGGACTCCGACCAGCACGACCGTGCCCGCCAGGTCGCGGGCGTAGAAGGCCTGTTCGTAGGTGCGCGGACTGCCAACGGCCTCGACAACCAGATCCGCGCCGAATCCGTCCGTGACTTCGCGGATCGCCACGACCGGGTCGGTCCGGCTCGCGTCCACGGTGTGGGTGGCGCCGAATTCACGGGCCCACTCCAACTTGCGTGGGTCGGTGTCGACGGCGATCACCCGGCGTGCTCCGGCCATGACAGCACCTGTCACCGCACCGTCGCCCACACCGCCACAACCGATCACGGCCACCGAGTCCCCGGGACCCGCGGCCCCGGTGTTGACGGCAGCGCCGATACCGGCCATCACGCCGCAGCCGAGCAGACCGGCCACCGCGGGACGAGCGGACGGATCGACCTTGGTGCACTGTCCCGCTGCCACCAGGGTTTTCTCCGCGAACGCGCCGATTCCCAGGGCGGGGGACAGCGGGGTGCCGTCGCGCAGTGTCATCGGTTGGGTCGCGTTGTGGGTGTCGAAGCAGTACTGCGGACGTCCTCGGCGACACGCCCGGCACCGACCGCAGACGGCGCGCCAGTTGAGCACCACGAAATCGCCGACCACCGGATCGGTGACGTCGGAACCCACCGCTTCCACCACACCGGCGGCCTCGTGCCCCAGCAGGAAGGGGAATTCGTCACTCACCCCGCCGTCGCGGTACTGCATATCGGTGTGGCAGACGCCGCACGCCTGCACGCGCACCAGCGCCTCCCCGGGTCCGGGTTCCGGGACCCGGACAGTGGTGACCTCCACCGGCCGCTCCGCGCCGGTCGCGACCACCCCACGAACCTCAGTCGCCACCAACAACCTCCGGTAATCGAGCGAAACCTCGCGACCTGATCATCGTCGTACGGCAGGGCCACGAGCACAACCGTGACACCGGGACCGTCGCTCGATCGAATTGTCGAGGACCGACAGGCATACTGCCGACGCCATCAGCGACCGATCACACCGGTAAGCACGCTGAGTCACCGTGTTATCACGCTGCGATTGCGGCATTCGTCTCGGCCGGAGCCGGCACGCGTCCCGAACTCACGGTGAACACTTCGACAGGTAGTGCTGTAACGCCGCGCCCCCGGAGGAGACAAACAGGATGTGGGCATGATCTGGGACGATTCCCGATACCGACGGCAACTGGACCTGACGCGCCCCTGCGGCGCACGAATCACCGACGCCTTCCTCGGGGGCTGCCACAACTTCGGTGTCGAGCGAGAGTTCGTGGAACGTGCCGAGCGGAGGATACCCGGCATCACCGCCACGATGCGGGAGAGCCGGGTGTTCCTGCGTCGCGCGGTCGACCATTCCCTCGCATCGGGGATCAGGCAGTTCATCGACCTCGGTTCGGGACTGCCGACCGTGGGCCACATTCACGAGATAGCGGGCAGGCTGACTTCCGACTACCGGGTCGTCTACGTGGACAACGAACCGTTGACCGCGGCACACGGGGCTCGACTCCTGACGGACGAACCGAACACGGCGCTGCTGCACGAGGACTGCCGCGAGATCGACTCGGTACTCGCCGCGCCGGAACTGCGACGGTTGATAGACCTGAGCGAGCCGGTGGCGCTGGTACTGACCGGTGTGGTGCACTCCCTGCCGGAGAGTTCGGACCCGCGATCACTGGTGAGTTCCTACCGGCGGACACTGGCGGCCGGCAGCCACTTGGTGCTGGCCCACTTGACCGACAGCGTCCAACCGGAGCGGGCCCGAACCCTGCAGCGGCTGTACGCGGAGAGTTCGGATCCGGTGTTCGCCCGCGGTACCGGTTGGATCGACACGCTGTTCGGCGATTTCGAGATACTGGATCCCGGTACGGGGCCGCTCGCGGCCTGGCGCCCCGAACCCCGGGAAACCGGGGGCACCGAGCGCTGTCGGATGCTCTACGGCGGAATCGGCCGCAAACGCGAGCCAGCGGAAGGCGTTTCGGCGACCACCGGATCAGTGGGCACGCCGCACGGTGGTGCGGCGCCACACGATCCACAGCGAAACGGCGGCGAGCAGGGCCACCACTCCAGCGGCGGACCACGCCTCGGCCAATCCGGCGTGCGAGGCCACCACCCCGAATAGCAGCGGCCCGGCACTACCGCCGATGTAGACGCCGGTCTGGCTGACCGAGGTCGCGCCGGCGACCCGTCGCGGGTACAGCCCGGCCACCGCGAAATTGAGCAGTCCCGGCCACGACCAGCCCGCCCCGAAACCGACGACGGCTCCGATCAGGAATGCCACCGGAAGCGGCAGCGCCATCAGCACGAATCCCGCGGATCCGATCAACAGCAGCAGCGTGATCACCGCTATGGGGTTCGGATTCCTGCGGTCCGCCAGCACCCCCATCGCCAACCGCATGCACAGCCCGGCGACCGACCCCACAGCCAGCACCAGCCCGGCGGCACCGGGGCCGAACCCGACCTGCACTCCGGTGGTGGTCACGAAGGACCCCAGCGAGTTCGCCGCCGCCGAGGCGAGACCCGCTGCCAGGGTTATCAGCAGCAGCACGCCCCTGCCCGGCTCGACCGACTCCCGCCCAGCGGCGATGGCGGAACCGCCGTGTCCGGTCACGCTCCTCGGCACGGCCAACGCGGCACACATTCCGACCAGCGCCGCACCCGCGAAGGCCCAACGCCAGCTGAACGTCAGCGCCACGGCCGGAACGGCCAACCCCGCCAGCAGGGTGGATGCCGGAATGGCGGACTGCTTGATGCCGAAGGCTGTGGCGCGGCGATTCGCGGGTACGCATCGCGCGATCAGCAGATTGGAGGCGGGCTGCCCCAGAGCGTTGGGAAGCCCGGCCAGCCACAACATCGCCAGCAGCCAGCCCAGGTTCCGAGAGCTCGCGATACCCCCGGCACAAACCGCGCTGCCCACCGCGGCCAGCCGCATCGCCGGAACGGGCCCTATCCGCTCGGAGAGCCACCCCATCAACCGGGAGGAGAGCGCCGCCACCGCGAAGAATCCGGCGGCGCCGGCACCGAGCACAGCGGGGCCGAATCCGAAGTCCTGTTGCAGCTGAACCCCGAGACCTCCGACGAGGAACGCGGGCAGGATTCCCACCGTAACCACGACCGCGACCGACGACATCGCCCGTTTGGGCAGTCGGACCACGGGGTCACGTGTCAGCGGCATCGCTTCCGGCATCACGGCACCAGTCCCTCGTCGGCTCCGGTAAGGGGCACCCGAGCGTCATAGCACTCCGCGCCGTTGCACCGAACGGACTAGTGACCGATCCCTCGCCCCGGCGCACATTTCGCGAGAAATCGACGCCGCCCCGATCAGTCCCGGAAGGCCTGCACCCCCGTCATCGCGGCACCGATCGTCAGCGCGTGCATCTCGGAGGTTCCCTCGTAGGTCAGCACCGACTCGAGATTGGTCATGTGTCGCATCACCGGGTACTCCAACGAGATGCCGTTGGCACCCAGCACGGTCCGCGCGGTACGCGCGACCTCCAGCGCGCCGCGCACGTTGTCCAGCTTCCCGAAGCTGACCTGCTGCGGCAGCAGCCTGCCCTCGTCCTTACGCCTGCCGAGGTGCAGCGCGAGCAACCGTCCGTTGTGCACCCGCACCGCCATGTCGGCGAGCTTGGACTGGGTGAGCTGGTGCCCGGCCAGGGGTTTGCCGAACTGCTCGCGCGAGGTGGAGTAGTCCAGCGCCGCACGCAGACAGCTGTGCGCGGCACCGTTGGCTCCCCAGACGATGCCGTACCTGGCCTCGTTCAAACAGCTCAACGGACCACGCAGCCCGGTCACCTCCGGCAGCACGGCGTCCCGCGGCAAGCGCACGTCGTCGAGGACGAGTTCACTGGTCACGGAGGCGCGCAGTGAGAGCTTGTGTCGCATCTCCGGCGCGGCGAATCCCGGTGTGTCGGTGGGCACGACGAAGCCGCGGATGCCCTCGTCGGTGCTCGCCCAGACGACCGCGACATCGGCGATCGTGCCGTTGGTGATCCACATCTTGCGACCGTTGAGGATCCAGTCGGTACCGTCCCGACGTGCCGAGGTGCGCATCGAGGCCGGATCCGAGCCGTGGTCGGGTTCGGTCAGCCCGAAACAGCCGATGGCCTCACCGGCCGCCATGCTCGGCAGCCAGTGCTGCTTCTGCTCCTCGGAGCCCCAACGCCAGAGGGCGAACATCGCCAGCGAGCCCTGCACCGACACCAGCGAGCGCAGACCGGAGTCGCACGCCTCCAGCTCCTCGCAGGCCACGCCGTAGTCCACAGCCGACATCCCGGCGCAGCCGTAACCGTCCAGATGCATGCCGAGCACGCCGAGCCCACCGAGTTCACGTGCCAGCTCGCGCGCGGCGGGCAACTCACCGTTCTCGAACCACTCCCCCACGTAGGGCTGCACCCGGTCGCGACACAGCGCGCGAACGCTGTCCCGGATGGCCAGTTGTTCGGTGCTGAGCTCGTCGTCGATACCCAGCGGGTCGCGGGGATCGAAGTCCGGGCGGGATCCGGCGTTCATCTGCTCATGCCTCCAAGGACGCGTCAGATCGGGTGAATGTCCATCCCCGAACCGGTGAGATCGCGAGCGCGCGAGCCCGGTTCGGGCGCGGCCGGCGGCGTCCCGCGGCCGAGCAGCCAGTCGAGGATCTCGGTGTTGTGTTCGCCCAATCGCGGTGGCGGGGTTGGGTCGGCGTGGCCGGACTCGGACAGCCCTATCGGGTTGCGCACCGACGGTGCGTACCCACTGCCGGGGGAAATCGTGGGGTCCAGCCCCAGGGACTCCGCGTAGCGCACCGCACCGGCCAGGTCGTTGACCTGCCCGCAGGCGATTCCCACCCGCTGCAGTCGGTGCTGCCAGGCGGCTGCCGGACGTGCCCCCAGCACGTTCTCCAGCTCCACCACGAGCTCCTCGCGGTTGTGCACCCGGTCCGCGTTGCTGGCGAACCGCGGGTCGTCGGCCATTCCGACGAGCCCGAGCGTTTCGGTGAACCTGCGGAACTGCTCGTCGTTGCCCACCGCCACCGCGAGCGACGCGTCCTCACAACGCAGTGTCTCGTAGGGGGCGATACTGGGATGCCGGTTGCCCATGCGTTCCGGGCTCTCACCCGTCACCAGGAAGCCGCCGATCTGGTTGACCAACCCGGAAAGCAGGCTGGAGAGCAGATTGACCTCGATGTGCTGCCCGCGGCCGGTGGACTCGCGCTGCCGCAGCGCGGCCAGGACACCGAGCGCCGCGTCCTTGCCGGTGAGCACGTCGACGACGGCCACGCCCACCTTGTTGGGCGGCCCGTCCGGTTCTCCGGTGATGCTCATCAGCCCGCCGACGGCCTGCACCACGAAGTCGTACCCGGCCAGCTCCGCTCCTTCCGCACTGCCGAAACCGGAGACGGAGACGTAGAGCAGACCGGGGTTGTCAGTTCGGAGGCTCTCGTAGTCGAGCCCGAACCGCCGCAGCGAGCCCGGCTTGTGGTTCTCCACCAGCACGTCGGCGCGGCGCGCGAGCTCGATCGCGGCAGCACGGTCGCGCTCCGCGGTCAGATCGAGGGTGACGCTGTGTTTCCCCCGGTTCAGCGATTGGAAGTAGGCGGAGCCCGATTCGGTCCACGGCGGCCCCCAGGACCGGGTGTCGTCCCCGGTGTCGGGGCGTTCGACCTTGACGACGGTGGCGCCGAGATCGGCGAGCAGCATCGTCGCGTAGGGCCCCGCGAGCACCCGGCTGAAGTCCGCGACAAGCACCCCCTCCAGCGGCAGAGTCCGCGCCATTCGGCTCTCACCTTTTCTCGCGTTCGCGGCGCGTACCGCGTCCTGTCGGTGTCCTCCGTCACCGCCGTACGACAGCCTTTCGAGTGGCCGAGTGTGATCACCTCAACGGCTTCGGTGGTACGGAAGGCTTGCGGCGGCGTAAGGTTGGATCCAATATACAGTTGAGCGGGCGCCGGTCAAGCCGAACCGAACGTGAGAGGGACTACCCCTCCGACCGCATCGGTCCAGTAACGGCTTTCCCGGAGACCACGGGCCCGTCGGGCACACGAAGAGGTTCCACGGACACTCGACTCCGACAGCGGATCACGGGAGTGAGATGCCACGACCGCCGACAACCCAGCAGTTCGTGCTCGAGGAGCTGCGCAGAGCGATCCTGTCCCGTCAGCTGGCGCCGAACCAGCCGATACGGCAGGACAGCGTGGCGCACGAACTGGGGGTCAGTCGGGTACCGCTCCGCGAGGCACTCAAAACGCTGGAGGCGGAGGGGCAGGTGGTCTACCGCCCGCACCGGGGCTACACGGTCGCCGAGCTGTCACTGGCGGACCTGCTCGAGGTCTACCGGTTACGCGAACTGCTGGAGACCGAGGCCGCCCTGGTTTCGGCCACCAAGGCCGATGAGGCCGACTCCGCGGCGGTACGGGCGGAGCTGCGTGCGGTCGCCGAGGCCGCGGCGAACGACGACCTGGTGGAGATGATCGCGGCCAACCGCAGGTTCCACTTCGCGATACTGGAACCGGCGGACATGCCGTGGCTGATGCGCATGGTGCGCACGCTGTGGGACACCACCGACGCCTACCGGGCGGTGTACTACAACGCCCCCGACAACCGGAGTCGCGTGCTCGAGGAGCACGAGACGATCGTGCGTGCCTTCGAGGCGCGCGACGGCGCGGAACTGGCCGAGCTGCTGCGACGACACCGGGAACACGCCGTGGCGGCGTTGCGGACGACGCTGGACGAGACCGCGAACGGTTGACCGGGCACCACCGGTCGAGGACACGCGGTGCGAGTCCGCGCCACATGCCCTCGGGCGAGCTCCGGTGGCAGCCGGACCTCAGTAGTCGTAGAATCCCCGCCCCGACTTCTTGCCGTTCAGTCCGGCGTCGACCATGCGCCGCAGCAACGGCGGGGCCGCGTAACCGGGATCGCCGTACTCGGCGTGCATCGAGTCGGCGATGGCGACGATCGTGTCCAGCCCGACCATGTCGGCCAGCGTCAACGGCCCCATCGGGTGAGCACAGCCGAGCACCATCCCGTTGTCGATGTCCTCGGCAGCTGCGAAGCCGCCCTCGTACATCCGCACCGCGGAGAGCAGGTACGGCACCAGCAGCGCGTTGACCACGAAACCGGCCCTGTCCTGCGCCCTGATGGGTTGCTTGCCGAGCTGTTCGGTGGCGAACGCCGAGGCCACCCGCACTGTTTCCTCCGAGGTGACCAGCGCGGGCACCAGTTCGACGAGTTTGAGCACCGGGACCGGATTGAAGAAGTGGACACCGATGACACTGCCGGGCCGCTCGGTGGCTCCCGCCAGCTTCGCGATCGGAATGGACGAGGTGTTGGAGGCCAACACCGCGTCCCGGTCGGTGACCACCCTGTCGAGCTCGGCGAACACGCCGGTCTTGATGTCCGGGTTCTCGGCCACGGCCTCGACCACCAGCTGCCGGTCGGCCTGTTCGGCCAGTTCGTTGGTGATGCGCAACCGGCCCAGTGCCGCGTCCCGGTCCTCCTCGGCGAGCTTGCCGTTGCCGACCGCGCGGTCCATGGACTTCCGGATCCGCGCCCGGGCCGCCTCCGCCGCGCTCTCGTCGATCTCGGAAAGCACCACGTCGAGACCTGCCCGGATACTGACCTCGGCGATACCCGACCCCATCAGACCGCCACCCACGACACCGACACGTTGGATCTGCCCCACCACTTACGTCCTTTCGCGCAACGACCGAACGTCGAGCGGGGGCTCGACGTTCGGGAAGTACTCGACCGAGAATTACCGAACAGTAACCCTGGTTACCCTAGTAGTTCGACAACGGCACGAAAACAGCCCGCGCCGCGCGACGAACGGCCCCGCTCCGCGGCGTGGCGAATCCGGGGTGCCGCGAATCCCACGGCCGGGAATCCACGGCCAGAAATCCACGGCCGGGACGACACCCCCGATTCATGCGGTGGCCGTGGTGGACAGATAACGGGAGAACCAGGCACCGGCGACCTCGGCGACCTGCCGCAGCGCACCGTTCTCCTCGAACAGGTGAGTGGCACCGGGAACCCGGTGTACCTCGTGGTCGATCGGGATGTGTCGAGCCACGTTCTCGTTGAGCCGCAACACCTCGCTGTCGCGCTCGCCCACGATCAACAGCGTCGGTGCCCGCAGGGCGGCGACCCGCTCGGTGGTCAGATCGGGACGTCCGCCGCGCGATACCACCGCACGCACGTCGTGCGGTCTGCGGACGGCCGCTCCCAGGGCGGCGGCCGCCCCGGTGCTGGCACCGAACAACCCCAACGGGCGATTCCGCAGTTCGCCACGCTCGGAGATCCAGTCGAGCACCCCCAGCACCCTGGCGGTCAGCAACTCGACGTCGAACCGGAGCCTGCCGTCGAGCTCGTCCTGGAGCCGTTCCCGGGGCGTCAACAGGTCCAACAGCAACGTGGCCAACCCCGTCCCGTTCAACCGTTCGGCTACGGCGACGTTGCGCGGACTGTGCCGCGAGGAACCACTGCCGTGCACGAACACCACGAGTCCACCCGGGTTGTCGAGCCCGGCCAGATCACCGGTCAACTCCTCGTCACCGCTGGTCTCCTTCGCGGGCAACGACACCTCTCGCCCCGAGGAAGTCGCGGCTGTGGTGTCCCGCTCAGCGTCCATCGTCCTCCACCCGTTCGGCGTCCTCTTCCGGTGCCCGTTGCACGACTCCGGAGTCGGTAGCCTCGATGCCCTCGGTTGACGAGGCGCTGCGCCCGGTGCTCTCCACCCGTTCCGCTTCCAGCACGTCGGCGTGGAAGGTCCGTATCGGACGCTCCTCCTCGGCAGCCCCTTCCCCACCGATCTCACCGTGCTCACCGGTTTCACCGGGCTCGTCACGGGACTCCGCCGAGTCGGTGACCGACGATGCGTCGAGCACGTCCGCACCACCCGCGTCGAAGTCGGGGCGTTGCTCCGCCAACCTGCTCTCCAACCCGCTCCCCTCCGCCTGTTCGCTCGGTGTCGGGCGCTGCCGGCTCACGGGGGACCAGTCATCGGGGGGTTCGATCCCCTCCTCCAACGGGTCCGCGGCGAGTTCGTCCTCGTCCAGATCAGCGGCCGACTGCAGCTGGGCGGGGTCTCTGGTCCGGTCCCCCTCGGAGACCGTCTCGTCCGCCGAAGGAGTCTCACCGTCGAACGGATCCGACATGGTCGCCTCCGTCTCGCTTCCATTGCTTCACCCGAACCGGTGGGAACGGTTGCCAGCACGACTACCCGCGAGCGCGTCGCACGCAAACCACGCGGAACGCGCCCTCGACCGAACGGGCGAGAACGACGCACTCGGATCGTCGCTGTCGCGACCGGGCGGGATGTATCAGAATGCGGTGGGACCGTGGTTTTCCGGCGTTTCGGGACGACACCGTTCCACCGTGAGTCCTCGGCGGACAGGGCCGAAGCAACGCGGGGTCGAAGCAACGGGGCGTCGAAGCAACGGGGCGGATGCGGAGAGGAGTTCGGCGTGGGGCAACTGCAAACCGAGGTCGAGCCCACCGATGTGGGACTCTGCCCGACGCGGCTGGAACGGATCGAACAGCATTTCGCCGACTACGTCACCGACGGCAGGCTGCCCGGCTGGCTGGTGCTGATCGCGCGGCACGGAAAGATCGCCTACCTCCGCACCCACGGGATGCGTGATCTGGAAGCAGGACTCCCGGTGGAGACGGACACGATCTTTCGGATCTACTCGATGAGCAAACCGGTCACCTCGGTGGCCGCGATGATGCTCTACGAACGGGGACTGCTGGAACTCACCGACCCAGTGGCCGATTACCTTCCGGAGTTCGACCAGCCCCGCGTCTACACCGGGGGCTCGGCCGCCGCCGCACAGACGCGCCCCGCCACCGAACCGATCAGGATCTGGCACCTGCTCACCCACACCGCGGGGCTCACCTACGGCTTCCACCGGATCCACCCGGTGGACCAGATTTATCGTGAGCAGGGGTTCGAGAACGGCTACCCGGCGGAGCTCGATCTGGCCGGGGCGTGTGCCGCGTGGGCCCGGCTGCCACTGCTGTTCGACCCCGGTACGGCCTGGAACTACTCGGTGGCGACCGACGTGCTCGGACGCGTGATAGAGGTGATCTCCGGCAGCACGCTCGACGAGTTCTTCCGGGCGAACGTCTTCGAACCACTGGACATGCGCGACACCGATTTCGCGGTGGCGGAGTCGGAGCTGGACCGGCTGGCCGCGCTCTACAGCGTGGACCGCACGCGCCGCGCCGTACGCAACGAACGGTTGAACCGGGTGAGCACCAGCCGCCCCCGGGTACTTTCCGGAGGTGGCGGCCTGGTCTCGTCCGCACGCGACTACCACCGCTTCACGCAGATGCTGCTCGGCGGCGGAGTGCTCGACGGCAACCGGCTGCTGAGCAACCGCACGGTCGGGTTCATGACCCGCAACCACCTGCCGGGCGGAGCTGATCTGGCCGAGACGGCGATGGGGTCGTTCTCCGAGTCCACCAACGCGGGGAAGGGTTTCGGGCTGGGGTTCTCGGTAACCGACCGCCCGCAGGCATCGAAGGTGCTGTCCTCGCAGGGACAGTACGCCTGGGGCGGGATGGCGAGCACCGCGTTCTGGGTGGATCCCGGCGAGGACCTGACCGTGCTCTTCCTGACCCAGCTGATGCCCTCCAGCGCTCATCCGATCAGGACACGGCTGCAGGCGCTGGTGTACCAGGCGCTGGTCGACTGACTCCACACGGTCCGGCGCCAACCGTGCTGGACGAGGCGGCTCCGGAAGCGGCTACCCGCCGCCCCTCGCGGAGGGCCGAAGTCGGGTGTTGGCTGTCCGATGTCGGCCCCTGACCGCGAGCGAGGACACGTGGCAACGCGCTCAACTGCCGCGGTTCTCCCCCAGTTCCTCCACGATGGGGTTGTTGGTGGTCTCGGTCTCGTGCTCGGCCAGTCCGTCCGCGGTACGCCGGGTGTTCTGGTCGGCCTTGTCGGCATCGGTCTGCCCCTGCTGGGAAGCCGGGTCGAGTTGGAGCGAACGCCCCACCTCGGTGAGGTTCTCGTACTCGTCGGCACGCGGCATGGCACGCAACGCGGCGAGCAGTTCCGCGTCGGCACCGTTGTTCTCCGCGTACTCGACGATCCGGTCCTTGCTCGCCGGGAAATCCAGTCCGGACAGACTCGTTTTCAGCTCGGCTCGATCCACAGCCACGGTCGGCTCCTTCCCTTTCGGGTGATGAGGTTGTCCTCGGGTAATGGGGTCGTCCTCGGGTGAGGTCCCCTGGGTAGGAGAGTCAGTCGCCACCGCCCCGTCACCGTGGGCGCTCGGCTCTGGCCGAGCGCGAACCGTTCGGTGGGCCGACACCCCCGGCACGGAGTTCGCGTGGGGCCCGGCCCCGCCGGTCATCCGGTTCCGGAGCCGGGAGCGCTGCGGGCCTGGGAACGATGCCTGCCCTCGGCCAACTCCTCGACCGCCTTTTCGCAGAAGGCGTCGAGATCATCGGGATTACGGCTGGTGACCAGCCCGGAATCGACGACGACCCGCTCGTCGGTCCACTCCGCTCCGGCGTTGCGCAGATCGGTGGCCAGGCTCGGATACGAGGTCATTCGCCGACCACGCACTACGTCCGCCTCGATGAGCGTCCACGGGGCGTGGCAGATCGCTGCGACCGGTTTCTGGTCGGCGAAGAACTCGGCGACGAAACGAACGGCTTCCGGCACCCTGCGCAGGGCATCCGGGTTCGCCACACCACCGGGTAGGACCAGCCCCGCGTAATCGGCCACATCGGCATCGGTGACTATCCGGTCCACCGGGAAGGTGTCCGCCTTGTCGAGATGGTGGAACGCCCGAACGGAACCGGAGGAAACCGAAACCAGCTCCGGTAGCCCACCGGCCTGCTCGACCGCCTGCCAGGGACGTGTCAACTCCACCTGCTCGACTCCTTCACCGGCGACCAGGAAAGCCACGCGCAGTCCGCTCAGGCTCCCGGCCATTCGTCAAACACCTCCACTCGGCATCGGGCGATCCGTGTGGCCTCGCGTTACCCCGTGGCAGGGGGGCTCAAACCTCACCGACCAACGGGACCGTCCGAAAGGGTAGGTTCGGTAGGGGGCCGAAGCCGATCATCGGAGACGTCGGGAGTTCGTGGTGGAACGACTCGCTCCGATCGATCCGGGCACGCGAGCCGAAACGGCATCTCGAAAGGAGTCCTGGTGCGGTCTGGCGAACTCGTCCCGGATTTCGAACTGACCGATCAGCGCGGAGCGCAGCGCACGCTGTCCGAACTGCTGACCGGCGGCATCGTGGTGCTGTTCTTCTACCCGGCCGCCATGACCTCCGGATGCACCACGGAGAGCTGTCACTTCCGGGACCTGGCGACCGAGTTCGCCGTGCTGGACGCCCAGCCGGTCGGTATCAGCCCGGACCCGGTGGACGAACAGGCCCGGTTCGCGGAGCGGAACTCACTGGGATTCCCCCTGCTCTCCGACGAGGACGGTACGGTGGCGCGTTCCTTCGGCGTCCGTCGCGGTTTCGGTCCGCTGCCGGTGAAACGGCACACCTTCCTGATCGATCGCGACAGCCGTGTCCTGCGGGTGATCCGCAGCGAGTTCCGCATGGGGGTCCACGCGGACAGGGCGGTCGAGTTCCTGCGGCAACGCGGCTGACATCCGGTCGTGGCTCGCACGCTCCCGGGGTGCACTGTGTCGTCCCACACGCGAGGCCACCGGGACGGTCGTGCTCCGGGAAGCACACGGAACGTCCCTTCCCAGGACGTCGAGCAACGCGCGAGAGGACGTGACGCACTTGACCGAACGGACCGTCGGCATCGTCGGGGGCGGCATCGTCGGCCTGGCGGTGGGGCGCGAGCTCACTCGACGTCACGAGAGCACCCGGGTAGTCGTGTTCGAGAAGGAGAACCGGCTCGGTGCGCATCAGACCGGGCACAATTCCGGTGTCGTGCACGCGGGCCTGTACTACGAACCAGGCAGTCTCAAGGCGGAACTGTGCGCTCGCGGTCGGTCGATGCTGCGCGAGTACTGCTCCGAGCGGGAACTGCCCTATGTGGAGTGCGGCAAGCTCGTGGTGGCTGTCGACGGTTCCGAGCTCGCCCGCTTCGACGCGCTCGAGACGAACGCGCGGCGCAACGGTGTTCCGGGACTGCGACGTGTGGCCGGTTCGGAGATCACCGAGATCGAGCCCCATGCCGCCGGAGTGGCCGCGCTGCACTCCCCCGAAACCGCGATCACCGACTACGCGGCGGTGGCCCGAGCGTTGGGTGAGGACATCGAGCGGGCGGGTGGCAGCGTCCTGCTTTCCACGGCCGTGACCGGAGTGCGGCGGCGGGTCGGGGGTGTGGACATCGAGACCGCGGACGGGATCCACTCAGTGGATCGGCTCGTAGTGTGCGCCGGCCTGCGGGCGGACCGGGTGTCCCGCTGGGCCGATGGTGCCGACGGACCGCGAATCGTGCCGTTCCGGGGCGAATACATGCGGCTCGCCCCGTCGGTGCGCGAGCTGGTCCGCGGCATGATCTATCCCGTTCCGGACCCGCGTTACCCGTTTCTGGGGGTGCACTTCACCCGCCGTGTTTCCGGGGAGGTCGAGGTCGGGCCGAACGCGGTCCTCTCACCGCACCGGGAGGGCTACCGTCGTCGTGACGTGTCCCTGGACGAGCTGCGCGGCATGGCGGGTTGGCCGGGATTCTGGCGGATGGCCCGCGAACACTGGCGCACCGGTGCGGTGGAGATGCTGGGCAGCCTCTCGGTAAGGGCCTACATGCGCACGGCACGCCGTTACGTGCCCGAGGTGGGCGTCACCGATGTGCGGCGCGCGGGCGCAGGAATCCGGGCACAGGCCGTGGATCGGGACGGTTCACTGGTGGACGATTTCCGGATCAACCACGAGGACGGCATCACCACGGTGCGCAACGCGCCGTCTCCCGCGGCCACCTCCAGCCTGGCGATAGCCGAGCACATCGTCGATCGCGTGGCGGCGAACTGAGAACGATTCGGAACGGCCGAGCTCCGCGGCAGAGCCGAGGACAACCCGCCTGACCGTCACCAGCACCGAAAGGCAACCTCGGCACGAGACCGCACGTCACCCGGTTGGGACCACGCGCCCGGCCCGAACCATTAGGCTTGGTGACCGAGACGGTGAAGGGGGAACTCAGTGCAGCCGCTGCTGACCAGCGAGCCGAGCAAGGTCGGCGACTATCGGCTTTTCGCCAGAATCGGCAAGGGGGCGATGGGCGCGGTATACCTCGGGTGTTCCAGAGGGGGACGTCCGGTGGCGGTGAAAGTGGCCAAGCCGGAACTGGCCGAGGACGCCGACTTCCGTGAACGGTTCCGCCGCGAGGCCAGCATGTCGGCGTCCGTCGGGGGGTTCTGGACCGCGACCGTGGTGGACGCGGATCCCGAGGCGGAGCACCCCTGGTTGGCCACCGAGTACGTACCCGGCCCCACGCTGCACCAGGCGGTGAAGGAGCACGGGCCGTTCCCGGAACACACCGTGCGCAGGCTCGGAGCCGGTCTGGCCGAGGCGTTGCAAGCGGTTCACCGGGCGGGGCTGGTCCACCGCGACCTCAAGCCCGCCAACGTGCTGCTCGGTCCGGACGGTCCTCGTGTGATCGACTTCGGCATCTCCCGGGCGATGGCCGCCACCGGCATGACGGCCACCGGGATGTTCTTCGGCACCCCCGGCTTCTTCTCCCCGGAACAGACCACCGGGGGTGAGGTCGCCCCTCCCAGCGACGTGTTCTCGCTGGGGGCGGTGCTGGTGTTCGCCGCGACGGGGAACGCTCCGTTCGGCAACGAGAACAGCGCCGCCATGCTCTACCGGGTCGTGCACGCCGAACCGGACCTGGGGCCGGTCCCGGAGACGTTGCGTCCGCTGATCGCCTCCTGCCTGGCCAAGGACCCCAACGTCCGCCCGAGCACCGGCGAACTGCTCGATCACCTCGGCCATTCGGGCTCACCCACCGGCGAGTGGCTTCCGCGACGCGTGACGACGCTGATCTCGGCGCACACCGCGGAGCTGGACCGGGTGTTCCGGGGCGAACCGCTCTCGGCGGGCAACGACGGCACCCGGGTGGAAGAGCGGGGTGGCTCGGTCGCGGCCGGGGCGACACCCGCCGCTGCCGCTTCGGGAGCCGCCGCTGCCGGACCTTCGAGCACGCCACGGGACGGTTCCCGACCCGCCGAGGGCTCGCGCGCCGCGACCGCGAACGAGCGTCCCGGAGTCGCGACCGGCGGCCCGGAACGGGGCCGGACGGAACGGCCGCTGGTGCGGCCTGACCTGGCGGGGCCGGTGTTCCGGAGCGGCAGACGGGTCAACGCGCTGTTGTGGGCGGCGTTCTCGGGAGCACTGGCCTACGGCACGGTGATGATCGGCGCGAATGCCGTGACCCACGGTCCCAGCCGGGCCCTGCTGGCACTCGGGGTGTTCCTGCTCGTGCTCAGCTGCGTGCTGTGCCTGGCGCAGGCACTGACACCGGAGATCAGCCTGAAGATCAACAGCGATGGCCTGCGGATATCCCGCATGGGGCTGCACCGCGAGATCCCCTGGAGCCAGGTCGGCAGAGTGGGCCTGGTGGGCAACGGCAAGAAGCAGGCGCTGACGGTGTGGGCGCACCAGGAGTTCACTCCGCACTCCAAGTGGTGGCACCGCACCCGCGAGTACTACGGCGGTAACAAGATCTTCCCCGTCGGCGCCACCGGCGGATGGTGGGCCAGGCGGCGCGAGGCCCGCAGGCTTCGCACCGCCCTGCAGCAGTACGCGCCGCGCAGTTACGACGCGAGACTGCTCTGAGCTCCCCGGACCGGGATCGCCGGTAACTCCGAGCGCTCAGCTCGCCAACTGGCTCCGCGTGGCGACGAAGCCGGAAACATCGGGCAAGAAGCCCTGCTCGTGGCCGGTGGCATTGGGGTGGAAGGACTCCTCGACCGGGTAGGAGAGCCCGTTGATCCAGGGTTGCGCACCGCACACGCCGTGTCCGGAGAAGTCGTCGCGCACGTCGAGGAACGAGAAACCGGCGGCCGCCGCCTGCTCGGAGATCACACTGTCGAGCGTGTCGGCGGCGTCGTTGAGCCTGCCCCGCTCGAACTCGCTCAGCAGGGACAGGCAGGGGCCGAGCTCGAACAGCCTCGGATAGCCCACGACGGCCACTCGGGCTTGCGGAGCCGCGGCGGCGATCGCGTCGTAGGTCTCGGCCAACTCGGCGGGAAGCTGTTGGGTGGCGTAGTTCTCCGCCTCGGTGACCGCGTCGTCACAGGTCTGGTCGCCGCCGGCGTTGCAGGTGGTGATCACATCGACGAATCCGGCGTCGTTGCCGCCGATCGAGACGGTGACCACATCGGTACTCGCGCTCAGCGCGTTGACCTGCTCGTTCAGGACATCCGGGGTCTGCGCCCCCGCGCACGCGGCGAAGTCCAGGGAATCGACCGTTCCCCGGTCCGCCATCAGTCGCGGATAAGCCTGTGGGCTCCGCAGGCAGTCACCGCTCTCCGAGGTGTAGTTTCCGATTCCCACGCCGGACGCGTAGGAGTCGCCGAGGGCCGCGTACTCGACCGGATCGGCGAGGTCGTTCGCGGCGCTCGCGGCGGGGGCCAGCAGTGGGAGCAGGGCGGCAGCCAGGACGGCGGAACAGCTGTTCGACAGCACGGATTTGCGCACGGATACCTCCGGTGGCCTTGATCGACCGTCCGTGATTATCAACACACCGAAGGTCACGAAAGGCGAACACGGGAAATCCGCCGGAATTGGCTGCGATCGTGTGAGACCCCCTCACCGGAAAGTCGGAACGGGCCGGGGCCCGTACGGAGCAGCCCCGCGGCGGGCGAGGCACGGGAGGACAGCAGGCGAGGCTTCCCACCCCAACGGGTGAAAGCGCACAACGAAGACGTGCACACCGGAACCACGACGCAACGAACAACCAAAGGAAGCAATGTGTCGCGGCTGAAAGTGTTGCCGTGACGACATAGTCTGTTGCCATGACCGCGGCCGTACCGAGCGTGCGTGGCACGCCTACCGAGACATCCGAGTTCCTGGCACTGGACGAGACCTACTCCGCGCACAACTACCACCCACTTCCGGTGGTGCTCTCGAAGGGCACCGGAGCGTGGGTGACGGATGTGGACGGTAACGAGTACCTCGACTTCCTGGCGGGCTATTCGGCGCTGAACTTCGGGCACCGCCACCCGGACCTGGTCGCTGCCGCGACGGAACAACTCGAACGTGTGACATTGACCAGCAGAGCGTTCCACCACGACCAGTTCGGGCCGTTCTGCCGGGAGCTGGCCGAACTGACCGGCACGGAAATGGTGCTGCCCATGAACTCCGGGGCCGAGGCCGTGGAGTCGGCGATCAAGGTCGCCCGCAAGTGGGCCTACCGGGTCAAGGGGGTCGCCGAGGACCGTGCGGAGATCGTCGTGGCGGGATCCAACTTCCACGGCCGCACCACCACGATCGTGTCGTTCTCCACCGACCCCGAGGCGCGCGCCGACTACGGCCCCTACACCCCCGGCTTCGTCGTCACCGATTACGGCGACGCCGCCGCGGTCGAGTCGGCTATCACCCCCGACACAGCTGCCGTCCTCGTCGAACCCATCCAGGGCGAGGCGGGGGTGATCGTGCCCGAGCAGGGATACCTGCGCGAACTGCGAAGGCTGTGCGACGACAACAACGTGCTGCTGATCGCGGACGAGATCCAATCGGGACTGGCCCGGACCGGCGAGCTGCTGGCGACCTCGCACGAGGGGGTACACGCGGACCTCTACACCCTGGGCAAGGCCCTCGGCGGGGGAATCCTCCCCGTTTCCGCGGTGGTGGGAAGCCGCGCAGTGCTCGGTGTGCTGCGTCCCGGGGAGCACGGCTCGACGTTCGGCGGCAATCCGCTGGCCTGCGCGGTGGGTCGAGCGGTGGTGAACCTGCTGTCCAGCGGATACTTCCAGGATCGGGCGCGCGAGCTCGGTGACCGGCTACACGCCCGCTTGAACCAGCTGGTCGGTAACGGTGTTTCCGAGGTCCGCGGCCGCGGCCTGTGGGCGGGCGTCGACATCTCGCCGGGCGGCCCCGAAGGACTCACCGCGGCCACGGAACTGATGCGGCGCGGTGTGCTCTGCAAGCAGACCCAGGAGAACACGCTGCGGATAGCCCCACCGCTGGTGATCACCCCGGAGGAGCTGGACTCCGGCCTGGACGCCGTGGCACACGTGCTCACCACCGAACGCTGACAGGACAGGGCTGACAGGACAGGGCGGCCGGCTACCGGTGCACCGGAACCGCCCAGCCAGGCTCAGGAACCCGCCCGGCTCAGGAGGTGGCCAGCTCCCTGGAGAGCGCGGTGAGCCTGCTCAGCGCACGCAGGTACTTCTTGCGGTAACCCCCCGCCAGCATCTCCTCGCCGAACAGTACGGACAACGGCTCGCCGGAGACGCGCACCGGTACCGCGCGGTCGTAGAGCCGATCGGCGAGCGCCACCACCCGCAGCGCCACCCCCTGATTCGGCACGGTGTGCACCCCGCTCAGGTGAACCGCGGCGACATCGTCGACCATTCGGCCGTACTTGGAGGGATGCACCCGCTGCAGGTGGGCGCACAGCTGTTCGAAGTCGTCGAAGGTGGCAGCGGGGGTGGCACGCGCCCGCTCGGCGAGCTCGGTCTCCTCGAGCGGTTCAGGTGGTTCGGGCTGATCGCGGTGCCGGTAGTCGGGACCGTCGACGCGCACGACGCGGAACCGCTCGGCCATCGCGTGAATCTCCCGCAGGAAGTCCACGGCGGCGAACCTGCCCTCGCCCAGCTTGTCGGGCAGTGTGTTCGAGGTCGCGGCCACCCTCACTCCGGCGTCGGTGAGTCTGCTCAGCAGCTGGGTGACCAGCATCGTGTCCCCGGGGTCGTCGAGCTCGAACTCGTCGATGGCCAACAGTCGATGGCCGGAGAGCCTGCGCACGGCCTCGTTGAAGCCGAGCACACCCACGAGATTGGTCAGCTCGACGAACGTGGCGTAAGCCTTCGGCTGCTCGACCTCGTGCCAGAGCGAGGCGAGCAGGTGCGTCTTGCCCACGCCGAAACCGCCGTCCAGGTAGAGCCCGGGCAGGCCACCGGAGTGGCCGTTCCTGCCTCCCCGGCCGAACAACGAGCGCAACCAGGACCCTCCACCGGAGGCGGAGCGTCCGGTATCGGCGGCGAACTCCCTGCAGGCGGCGACCGCCGCGGCCTGACTGGGCTCCGCCGGGTTGGGCAGGTAGTTGTCGAACCGTACTTCGTCGAAGCGCGGTGGAGGAGTCAGCGCGGCGACCAGTTCGTCGGAACCGAGCTCGGGATGGCGGTCGACCAGGCGCGGCATGCTCATGCTGGAACTGTAACCGGAGGCTCGTGGCTGCCCGTGGGCGTGCTGTGATGGGACCATGCAGCAGCTGTGGCCCGTTCCAGAGACGAAACAGGTGGACAGCGAGCCGGAAACGGCCGACGAGCTGGAAAGTTTCTACGAGTACCCCTCGGAGCTGAGTCGCCCGTGGGTGAGGGTGAACTTCGTCTCCAGCCTGGACGGCGCCGCGGCGGTGAACGGCGGTTCACGCGGGTTGTCCAGCCCCGTGGACCGACGCGTGCTCTCGCTGATCCGGGATCTCTCGGATGTCGTGCTGGTCGGGGCCGGAACCGCGGCGGCCGAGGGATACCGGGGATTGCGGCGCACCGAGGCGCGCACCCGACGACGTGCCGAACGCGGTCTGGGTGAAGTGCCCCCGATAGCGGTGGTCACCGGCAGCGGTTCGATCGACCCAGCATCGCCGCTGCTCACCGACACGGTCACCACCCCGATCGTGCTCACCAGCGAGGCCGCGCCCGTCGAGCGCGTCGCCGCGCTGACCGAGGCGGGCGCCGATGTGGTGACGGCCGGGCGGAACGAGGTCGACCTCCCGACGGCCCTGCGGGAGCTGGCACGGCGCGGGCTGTACCGCATCGGTTGCGAGGGTGGTCCCGGCCTGTTCGGAGCCCTGATCGCCGCTGACGTGGTCGACGAACTCTGCCTCACCGTGTCACCACTGCTGACCAGCGGGGACACCAGTAGGATCGCCACAGGCCCAGTGGCCGGAACACCGCGTGGCATGCGGCTGCTCTCGGCGCTGTACGCCGACGAATCGATGCTTCTGCTCCGCTACGGGAGACTGGCCGAGTGACCGACGGGGTCGATTCCGACCAACAGCTCGACGAGCGCGTCCGCGAAGACAGCGCACTGCTCATGGCGGCCAGGAACGGCGACACCTCGGCGTTCGACTCCCTCGTTCGCACGCACACCGACAAGCTCTACCGCGTGGCACTGCGGATCGTGGGCGATCCGGCGGAGGCGGAGGACGCCGTGCAGGACGCCTGGGTCTCCGCCTGGCGCTCGCTGGCCACGTTTCGCGGTGACTCCGCCGCGTCGACGTGGCTCTACCGGGTGGTCACCAACGCGGCGCTGAGCCAGGTCCGCAAACGGCGCCCCACGGTTCCGCTGGACCCGACCGACGAATCCATGACCCCGGTGGGGAATACGGGGAACCCGGAGGGAACGGCCTTACGCGAGGAGGAGACCAGACGAGTGCACGCGGCGATATCCCGCCTCGAAACCTCCCAACGACTGCCACTGGTGCTGCGTGAGCTCGAGGGGATGAACTACGAGGAGGTCGCCGAAGTGCTGGAGGTGAACGTCACCGCGCTGCGGTCTCGGCTCCACCGGGCACGTCTGGCACTGTTGGCCGAATTGAAGGAGGTGCCTTGAACGAAGAGAACTTCGCTTCGGATCGGCGCCTGCCCTGCGGTCAACGTGTCGGCGAGCTGATCGGATATCACCTGGACGGTGTACCCCCGGCGTTCGAGGAGCACCTGCGGGACTGCCCGCACTGTCGGGCGGAGCTGGCGGAGATATCCCGGCGCTGGCGACCGGTGCGACGACTGGCACGGAGTCACGCGGTCCCCTCGAACGACCTGGTGGACCGAACGCTGACCACCCTGCGCGGACTGCGCGACAGGCACGGTGGCCAACCGCTGGAACTGTCACAGGAGCACGGCAAACTGCTCATCCAGGCAGCGGCGACGCTGAGCCTGACGCGACGGCTGAGCGCGGAGGTCCTGGACGACTTCTCCGGCATGGCGATGCGCTCGTGCCTGATGGCGGACGAGGCGGTGCGCGTCGATGTGGTGGCCGCCTACCCGACGGCCGCTCACGAATTCCTGCCCGAGATCCGTCGCAGGCTGGTAGCCGCGCTGCACGGCTATCTCGGCGCGGGAACCCCGGATGTCTCCGTACGACTGGCCGATGTCGTTCCGCCGTGGGACGGAACCGGGGAAGAAACTGACATTCCCCCAATCGGGTGATAACACGTATCGAGCCGGAAGACCGCGGCACGAATTAGCATCTGATCGGGTACCAGTCCACACCGACCAACCCCGTCATCAGCTCGGAAGGCGGGGCGACCGGTGTTTCCGAAAGGAGTCGGCATGACGCAGTCGGGCAGCAGCTCCACCCGTTCGAGCAAGTCGGAGTCCACGCAGTCGGAACAGCCGGGCGGCACGGACGTGACCGGTATCCCGGAGTCCCGTTCGCCGGACACACCCGCGCGCCTGGCGGACGACACCTCGCAGGGCAGGACCAGCATCTCCTCCTCGGTGGTGCAGAAGATCGCCGGAATCGCCGCGCGGGAGATCTCCGGTGTGTACTCGATGGGTGGCGGCGTGTCACGCGCTTTCGGTGCCCTGCGGGAACGCATCCCCGGCGGCACCGGGAGTTCGAACGTTTCGGGCGTGCAGGTGGAGGTCGGGGAACGCCAGACCGCGATCGATCTGGACATCGTCGTGGAGTATGGTGCCGCGATCGTGGATCTCGCCCGTGCGGTACGCCGCAATGTGATCCACAGTGTGGAACGCATGTGCGGCTTGGAGGTGACCGAGGTCAACATCTCGGTCAACGACATCCACCTCCCCTCCGAGGACGAGGAGGAGACCACCCAGCAGAACGGGACGGGATCACGAGTGCAGTGACCGGCTGAGCGGTGACTCTGCCCGGTATCCCCGTCCGAAAACGTTGTGCGTCCCGAACCACGCCACGACAGCACGGGAGCACGAGGATGACCACGGAGAACGAGACCACACGGGAGCACGAGCACGTCGCCGAACGGATAGCGGCAGCGGCCCTCGAACACCCCTGTGTGGTCCGGCTGGACGGCGGGGAACACGGAATCGTCGCCACCCACCTGCCCGGGCGACGGGTGACCGGCGTCCGAACCACCGCGGACACCGGCGACGCGACCGAGGTGTGTGTCGTGCTGCTGCTGCGACGTCCCGTTCCCGAGCTAGTGGCCGAGATCCGGGAGAGGATACGCGAAGTGACCGATGAAACGATGATCGACGTGACCGTCGCGGACGTGCTGGCACCGGAACACGAACCGGAGTCGAACCACGGGACGGGTGAGGCGAGGTGATCGGTTCGCGCCGGGATGCGGATTCGCATCGGGGTTCGGATTCGCGCCGCGCCTCTGATGAAGCCAGTGAAGCGCGGGTCCGACTGCGGGAGTTCGTACGTGCGAACCATCCCGACGTCGGTGGTGATCCCGAAGTCTTCGCCGCCGGTGTCGCGGAACTACAGTCGGCACGGGACGGAGTGCGCTCGCCGAGCGAACCACCGACTCCCCTGCCCGGCGAACGGGGAGACGGGCCGGTGGTGCTCGTGCGTCGGCACGGTCTGCGCGGGCTGCTGGCCCGGATACGGGAATGGCGAGCACGCCGCGGGCGCGGGCCGCGAGTCGTATGACCGCGGCGGTCACGTACCGACCGAACACACGCCGGCTCGCGGGACGAATAGGAAGGTTGTGCCATGAACGCGACACAGACCGGTTTGATCGCCGGGCTGATTCTCGGCGTAGCGGTTACCACTGGTGGTTTCACCGCCTTTCTGATCACGTTGGCGGTCGGTCTGATCGGCTTCGTGGTGGGCCGGTTCGTGGACGGCGACATGGAGTTCGGTGACCTGTTCGGACGGGGTAAGGACCGGTGACCGGGACAGTGGGCACCGCCGAGAGCGCCGCGACGACACGTTCCGAGCACGGCGGTATCACCGAGCCGTCGGAGCGCGGTGGACTGCGGATCGACCGGGGAGTGCTGCGCAGAATCGCCGAACACGCGGCGGACTCCGTGTCGAACTGTGTCCGGACGCGACGGCGCGTGGCGGGACTCGGTACGGGCGAGCACGGAGCGACGGCACGGTTGGCCGGTCCGGAACGACAGTTGCGGATACGTCTGGACCTCGCGCTGCGTTATCCGGCACCGATCGCCGAGACCGTGAGCGCCGTTCGCGAACGAGTGCGCACCGAGCTGGAACGCATGGCGGACTGCCGGGTCGCCACGGTGGACGTCACGGTCACCGCGCTGGTGCCACACCCCACCGCCCCACGAGTGGAGTAGCCGCTCCCACTGGAAGGACTGCCGACCGATGCGTGCGTTCGTTCGAATCCTCACCACGCTGTTGGGACTGCTGTTCCTGGCCGCTGGTCTGCTGCTGGTGATCGAAGCGGTACGAGCCGCCGTCTCTACCGGTGCGGATCCGCTGCTGGTGGGTCGTGCCACCATGCGAGACGAACTGGCCGGAGTCTCCTGGCGGGACACGCTGGTGCGAACGGGGGCGGCCGTCACCGCCGTGCTCGGCCTGCTGCTGATTTTCGTGGCCGCCCGGGCCGGTAGGGGAGACATCAGGCTGCACGACCCCGCGCCGGAGGTGGTGGTGGTCACCCGTCCTCGGTCACTCGCACGGCTGGTCGGCCACCGGGTTCGGGAGCAGGACGGGGTGGCAAGCGCGTCCGTGGTCGCGCGCCGCAAAGCGGTGCGGGTGAACGCGGTCAGCCAATTCACCGAGGTCGGTGACCTCGAACCCAGACTGCGGGAGACCGCTCGTGCCGCGACGGAGGAACTGCCGCTGGTCACGCCCCCGAAGGTCTCGGTCGCGGTCAAACCGGCGAAGCAGCGATGATCACAAGGCTGTCGAGGAGCGATCATGGCGGTTGAGCAGTCGAGCACACCGAGACACACCGAGCGGACCGCGAACCGGCTGGGACGCTCGCTGACCTTCGAGCGGACGATCGTTCACGTGGTCGGGACGCTGGCGGTACTGGCGGGTGCGCTGACACTGCTGGTGGGCTCGGGTGTCCTCGGGGTGTACCGGGCGGACCGCCCGGTACTGGACCCGCTGCTGGAGCGGTGGATCCGGGACAATCCCCGGTTGAGCCTCACGGCAGTGGCCGTGCTGGGCGTGCTGCTGGTGCTGCTGGGACTCTGGTGGCTGATCCACGCGTTGCGTCCGGAGAACCGCCCGGACATCCACATCGGCGGCGGTACCGCGGGAACCACCTCGCTCACCGGGACGGCGTTCACGGACGCGGTGCGGACCGACGCGCGCGAGGTCAGCGGTGTGACCCGAGCACGGGTGCGTACCACCGGCACCGCCGAGAACCCCGGGCTGCGGATGGTGCTGTCGTTGCAGCACGGCACCGACGTCCGTCAGGTCTGGGAGGAACTGGACGAGAAGGTGCTCTCCCGAGCCCGCGAGGCGCTCCGTGTCGAGACGCTGCCGACCGTTGTCCGGCTGAACCTGGACAGCTCACCGGCGCAACGCGTGCGGTGAGCTGTCCCGGCGCTCAAGCTCGTCCACCACCGCGAGTCGCTCCGATCGAGGCGAGCACCACGCACAGCACCGCGAGCCACTGTCCCGCGCCGAGCGCCTCCCGCAGCACCACCAGCCCGGCCAGGGCTGCCACGGCGGGCTCCAGACTCATCAGCACCCCGAAGACTCGCGGCGGAATACGGCGCAGCGCCTCCAGCTCCAGTGAGTAGGGCACGACGGAGGACATAAGGGCGACCACCAGTCCCACGGCCAGCACGTGCGGATCGAGCAGTGCGGTGTTCGACTCGACCACCCCGAACGGGAGCACCAGCACAGCGCCGACCGCCATCCCGACGGCGAGCCCGCCTCCGCCCGTGGTGCGGTCACCGAGTTTGGCCCCCATCAGGATGTAGCCCGCCCAGAACACCGCCGCCAGCAGCGCGAAGGCGACCCCCAGCGGATCGAGTCCGCCCTCCACGCGGGAGAGCAGCAGGACGCCGGTGGCGGCGAGCAGCGCCCAGACCACGTCGAGCTTGCGACGGGAACCGAAAACCGCCACCGACAGCGGCCCCAGGAACTCGATGGTGACGGCGATACCCAGCGGAATCCGCTCGAAAGCGTGGTAAATGCTGGTGTTCATCCCGGCGAGCATCGCGCCGTATCCGGCGACGACGAAAAAGGTCCTGCGGTCCATCCGCAACGCGGGACGCCACACCAGCAGCAGCACCAGCGCGGCGAAGGTGAGTCGGATCGCGCTCACGCCGAACGCACCGGCCATGGCGAACAGCTGCTTGGCGAAGGCGGCACCAACCTGCAGACTGATCATGCCGGTGACCACGAGCACGGGAGGTGGCACGGCCCCGAAAGCACGGGTGGCCAGCGCGCCGAACCGCCCGTCGGGATGCCGCCCGGCTGACGATGCCTCGTCCAGTTGTGCCACGGTCGCGTTCCATTCCTGTCCGAATCGATGCTGCACGGGTCGACGACGTTCGCCACCACCGGTGTCCGCGCGGGTGCCCGTCTCGCGGGACACGGGGAACTCCGTTCGGAAAACGTGTAAGAACGTTCACCGAGTCAACGCGTTGCCGCGCTGACGTTGACCCGCGTGGGCCTTCCCGTGGCGATACCCATTGCCACCGAGGGTGGGCTTAAGCGGGTTTCCAGCGGGCTCGTTTAGCCTCACGGCGCAACTCGCCGAAGAGGTGTCGTGCTCAACAAGAGCAGCGAGGTTACGCGCTGCGTTGAGGTCCCGGTCGAGGACCAGGCCGCAATGTTCGCAGCGGTAGACCCGTTCGGACAGGCGCAGTTTGGCTTTCACCGCGCCGCAGTCGTTGCAGGTCTTCGAGCTGGGGTGCCACCTGGACGCGACGTGGGTGTGCACGCCGGACCAGGCTGCCTTGTACTCGATCTGACGCCGGAACTCGCCCATGCCGACCCCGGCAACGTGCCGGGACAAGCGCCGGTTGGACATCATTCCTGTGACGTTGAGGTCTTCCAGCACGATCGCACCGTGCTCGCGCACGAATCGGCTGGAGAGCTTGTGCAGCCCGTCTCGGCGGGCGTTCGCGACGAACGCGTGCAGCTTGGTGATGCGGGCTTGCGTTGCACGCCACCGGTTCGACGGCTTCTGCCGAGTGCGCCGATCCGGACCGGTGCGGCGGGACGCCTGGCGTTGCAGCCTGCGTAGTTCTTTCTGCGCGGCTTCGAGGTGGCGTGGGTTCGGCACAACCTCGCCGGTCGACAGCACCGCGAGGGACTTGATGCCCAGGTCGACACCCACGGCGCTGTCCGGGTCGGCGGGTGGAGGATCGTTGCGCTGGATTTTCACTGAGAACGACACGAACCACCGGCCGCCCCGGAAGCTCACCGTGGCGGACCGGATCGTCGCGGACCCGCGCTCCACGTGCCGGGCGAGTGTGCGGGTGGACTCGTGGGTGCGCACCGTACCGATACGCGGCAGCGTCACATGCCGACGGTCCGAATCGGCGAGACCGAACGAGCCGGTGGTGAACCGACACGACCAAGTGTGGCGCTTGCCCTTGAACCGGGGGAACCCCACCGTTTTCCCGGCGCGCTTGCCGGTGCGGGACTGATGCCAGTTACCCAGCGCGTCAGCCAGATTGGCCAGCCCGGTGGCGTAGGCTTCCTTGGAGTTCTCGCCCCACCACGGGGCCACCTCGTCCTTGGCCGCGTTCCAGTCTCTGCGCAGCGAGCACGCCGACCACGAGATCGACGGCGTCAGCTCCTCGGCCGGGATGCCGTAGGACGCTTCGGCCTTGCGCTGGTCCATGACCGCTTTCACGCGGGCGAGCCCCCAGTTGTAGGCGAATCGCTGAGCACCGCAGTGCGACCGCAGCTGGTCTTCCTGCTGTGAGTCCGGGTCGAGCGCAAACCGGTACGCCTGGATCACCTCGGTCACGATCGCGGCTCCGCAGCGCACGCGGCAAGACCGTTCTGAGCGCGTTTCTTCGCCGACCGGCGCCCGTACAACCGGGCGCACATCGAGGTCAATACCTCGGTGATGTCGCGCACCACATCCTCGGCGACCTCTTCGTTGTTGAGCACGACAATGGTGCGCCCGGTCGCGGACAGTGCGGCTTCCAGGTGCTCGACGCCGAATCGGGCCAACCGATCGCGGTGCTCGACCACGATGCAGGAGACCTCGGCGTCGGCGAGGAGTTTCGCGAGCTTGGCGCGACCGCCGTTCATGCCGGACCCGACCTCGGTGATGGTCGCGTTCAGGGTGATGCCGCGCTTGCTGCATTCTTCCGCGACACGGCCAGCCTGCCGATGCAGGTCGTCTTTCTGGTCGGCGCTGGACACGCGGCAGTACGCGACGGTACGGCCAGTCGATTCCTTCGGCGGCTCGACCAGGATCGTGCCGGTAGGAAGCTGACGAGCGGCAACCGGCAGAGTGCCCGCGTGGAACCAGTTCAGCGCGGTTCGATACGAGACACCCTGCTCGCGCGCCCACTCCTTCAGCTTCATGCGTACAGTTTAGCACACATTGACGCGGATCTACTCATAACCTGGAACAGCGGAATACCCCGTTCCGCCTCGGTGGTGCTGTCCCGCTGCCGGGAAGTAAGAAGCGCCACGAGCGGTGGGGCCGTCGGTACTGCCGGAGGACCGGCCGGACGGCAGACTACTGCAACACCGCCTTACCGGTACCACCGACATGACCGCCGCGACCGTTCACCCGCTTCTCACACCGACCGTGCGATGATTCCCGGAGTGCACAGGGGAGGGAAGGCGCCCGTCCGAGTCAGCACACCGCGCCGAGAAGGAGTTCACGTGCCGCGCGTCATCGGCAGAGTCGGTGTCATCCTGCTGCTTCTGGTGCTCACGGCGTGTTCCGCGGGACCGTCCGACCGTCCGGCCGTGGCCTATCGGGACGACGGGAACTCCGGTGCGCGAACCCCGCGGAACTCCGAGCCACGAACCGTGCCGCCGCTGGGGCCGTCGAGCCACAACGCGCTGGACTGGTCGGACTGCACCGCCGCTACCAAAAGTGAGCTGGATTCGAGCCACTCCCCCGGAGACATGCGGTTCTCGTGCGCGAACCTGCTGACCAACACCGATCCCCCCGGGGCCGTGCGCGGTGGCACCACGCGGATCGCGCTGCTGACCGCCGGGTCCGGTGATGTCCCACTGGTGGTGGTCAACGACATCCGCGGCGCACCGGGAACAACCTTCGCCGCGCGCCTCGCCACGCGGCTGCCCGATCGGATGCTGCGCGAGTTCAGGATCATCGGAATGGACCGCCGGGGCACCGGGGATTCCGATCCGGCGAACTGCGTGCCCGAACGGGAACGCGAGGCCATCACCCGGTTCGACTCGCGAGCGACCGATGACACGGCGTTGGACAGGTTGTTGGAATCGGTGCGTACGGCCAGCCAGAAGTGCCTGTTGGAACTGGAGCGACGAGCCCAGACCTACGACACGCGCCACGCTTCGAACGACCTGGAGGAACTGCGGCTGCAACTCGGCGTTCCCCGGCTGCACGCCATCGGACGTGGCGAGGGCTCGCGCGTGTTGAGCGTCTACGCGCGTGACCGTCCGAGCAACGTGGGCAGGATGGTCTTCGACGGTGCCCCGGATCCGGCGCTGAAAACCCTGGCGCAACTGAAACGGCGCGCCGACGGCGCCGAGCGGACCTTCGACGTGTTCGCCGCGAGGTGCCGCGACTCCGAGGAGTGCGCGCTGGGGGACTCGCCGAGGCAACGGCTGGACTCGCTCATCGAACGCACCCGCGGACAGGCCCTTCCGACGGACGGAGCGCCGCTCACCTCGGGAGAACTGACCAGAGCGGTGCTGCACGGTCTGGGGAACCGGGACGACTGGCCCCGGTTGACGCGGGCCATCGCGGCGGCCGAGGACGGCGACGGCAGCGCGCTGGCGGGCTTCGTCCGGGACTCCGAGGTCGGGGCCGACCGGCTGGGACAGCGCATGGTGACACGCTGCAACGACACGATGTCACGGCTCCCGCCGGAGCGAGCGCGCGACATCGCCGAGGAATGGGTCGACAGCAGACCACTGTTCGGCGGCGTGTTCGCACAACGACTGATCAGGTGCTCGACATGGCCCAGACCGCAACAGGCGATGCCTTCGCCAGGCAACGGCCGACTGCCGCGCATACCGGTGATAGCCACCGAGAACGATCCCCTGACCCCCGCGACCGGCAGTGAGAACATGGCCGCCACGCTGCCCAACGGCAGCAAGGTGAGCTGGCTGGGAAGCGGGCACGGTGCGCTGGGGCGGTCCGACTGCGTCACGGAACTCGTCAGCGGATTCCTGGTCGAGGGCGAGGTTCCGCCCCGCGACGCGGCCTGTCCGGCGTGATGCCGCGCCCGGGGAGCGGAATCCCCCGCGGATTCGCTCGCGGTGCCCTCGCGAACAAGGCCCGACGTGGCGTATCCGACCACTCGACGTCGGGCCTTCCCGTAGCCAGGGCGGACGGCGGGGCTCAGTTCCGCGAGCACATGCGGAACCCGGGTCCGCGGGGTCCCGTCAGCAGCTGCTGCAGCACCCGCAGGAGGGACCACTGCAACTGGCGCAGCAGCTGCACCCACCGAACTGTGTTTCCGTCGCGGTCTGTGCCACGGCTTGCTCCATGACGGCCTCCTGATCGCAGGAATATCGACACGTCGATGCTGCCCCGCCGTCCGCGCCACGGATACCGCTGGACGGGCGACACCCGCGATCGAAAACCATTTCCGGTTCGGTACCGGCGCTTCGTCGGTGTCCGCCCCGGCCGCGATCAGCCGCGCCCTACTCGACCAGCCGCGGGAGGTTCCGCCCGGACCGGAACGAGGGAACCGCTCGAACGAAGCCCCACCAGCCGCTTTCCGAACCGATCAGGTGGCTCCGGTGAACGTTCGATACGGGCGCGTGGAAGGGCACGGAGGGTTACCGTGGAAACATGTCACGCGCCGAGCACGGCGAACCGGACGAGCCGGCCGGCCGTTTCGCCGACGACCTGATCGGACTGGACCCGCAAGACCCGGAGGCGCAGGCGTTCGCCGCGCATCTGGACCGGATGCAGCACTGCGGTTCCCGAGCGACCGTCGAGGGCATGTTGCAGGGGGTCGGCGACTTCGCGCAGAGCGCGAACCGACTGCGGGGTGAGCGGAGACTGCTCGCCGTCGTCGTGGTCACGCTGATCCTGCTGGGAGTGGCCTTCACGATATGGAACGCCCTGGTCTTCATGGTGGCGGCTTTCTCCGGATGACTCCCGCCGTCCGGTGGGGCTCGCCGTTCGGTGGGCCCGCGCCTCCTGCGGTGCCGCCGCACTCGCGCGGAATTATCGTGGAGGTATGGATCCGGTAGTGGGAAGCACCCCCAAGGTCGTCAAGTCGGAACAACAGTGGCGGGAGCGACTCGGCCAGAACGAGTACGCCGTGCTGCGACAGGGAGCCACCGAAGCGCCGTACAGCGGTGACTACGTGGAGGAGAAGACCCAGGGCGTCTACGAGTGCCGCGCTTGTGGCGCCGAACTGTTCCGCAGCGGCACCAAGTTCGAGTCGCACTGCGGCTGGCCCTCGTTCTGGGACCCCAGCGACTCGGAAGCGGTCCTGCTCCGGGAGGACCGCTCGCACGGCATGGTGCGCGTGGAGGTGCTTTGCGCGTCCTGCCACAGCCACCTCGGCCACGTGTTCGAGGGAGAGGGCTACCCCACCCCGACCGACCAGCGCTACTGCATCAACTCCATCGCGCTGCGGCTGGAGCCGGACGAGAACGCTTGACCGAGGCGATCGAGCAGGCGGGGCGGAACTCCGGTCGGGATCAACGCATCCGGAAGGTGAAGTAGCGGGCGCTGCCCCCGCTTCCGGTGATCGCGGTCTCGGCCAGAGTTTCCACCCGCGCGGGCCAACCGAAACCTCGACTCGCAGCAGCGGCGTCACCGACGATCCGCGTCCAGGTCCTCGAGGATGCCATCAACGGTCACGCCGGTTCCCGTACTCGTCTCGAGCGCTCGGTGCGGCTCAGCGAAAACATCCGGTTCGGGGAGCTTTTCCGACGGCGAGGCATTCGACACGGCGTCGGAGCTCATGGCAGCCGCGCGACCAGGTCCTCCGACCCCACACGCGGCCCGGTGTAGAACGGGGTCTCCTCGCGCACGTGCAGCCGGGCCTGGGTGCCACGCAGGTGACGCATCAGATCGACGAGCCGGTGGAGCTCGTCCGCCTCGAAGGACAGGATCCACTCGTAGTCGCCCAGCGCGAAGGCGGGAACGGTGTTGGCCCGCACGTCCGGGTAGTCCCTGGCCTCCTTGCCGTGCTCGACGAGCATGTCCCGCCGCTCCTCGTCCGGGAGCAGGTACCACTCGTAGGAGCGCACGAACGGGTAGACGCACACGTAGGCACGCGGATCCTCGCCGGCGATGAACGCGGGCACGTGGCTCTTGTTGAACTCGGCGGGACGGTGCACGGCCACATTGCTCCACACCGGCTCGCTGGCCCGGCCGAGCGGAGTCTCGCGCCGGAAGTCCGAGTAGGCCGCCTGCAGGTCCTCGATCCGGGAGGCGTGCCACCAGATGAGGAAGTCGGCGTCGGCGCGCATGCCGGAGACGTCGTAGACGCCACGCACCACGAGATCCGAGGAGTCCTCGAGCCCTTCCAGGAACTGCCTGGTGCTCGCCCCGGCCTTCTCCCTGTCCTCGGGAAGTTCCCCGGCGCGGACGCGGAACACCGACCACATGGTGTAGCGGATCGTATCGTTCAACTCGGCGTAGTTCAGGCGGGCCATGCCGACCAGTCTGCCACCGTTCTTCCGCCCCGAGGCGGACAGGTGGGCGGGTGTGTGCCTCAGGTCGCGGCCAGCTGTTCCGCGATCGTGGACGCGGCCGACTCGCCGGTGCCGACGCACGCGGGGACCCCGACGCCGTGCAGCGCGGCGCCCGCCACTGCCAGTCGCGGTGTCCGCGAGACGGCGTCCTCGATACCGGCGACGATCTCGGAGTGCCCCACGCCGTACTGCGGCAGCCCACCGCCCCAACGAACGACGCTGCTCTGCGAGGGCGGGGCGGTCACGCCGGTGAGTTCGGCCAGATCGGCGCGTACCCGGCGGAGCAGTTCCTCGTCGTCCGGCCGCAGTTCGGCGGGGTCTCCCCTGCCCACCGAGGCCCGGACCAGCGACTCGCCCTCGCCGCCACGCAGGTGCGGCCACTTGCGACTGGAGAAGGTGAACGCCTTCGCGGTGAACGGAGTCCCGTCCGTGTGGCGCTCGCCACGGGCGATGAGCACTCCGGAGGCCGCGGGCAGCTCGACGTGGGACGGCAGCGCCAGTCCGATCACGGCCATGGAGGCGAGCCGGAGGCGACCGAAGCAGTCGGCGGCGTCCGGAACGGGGTCGGCGAGCAGCTTGCGGGCGGCGGGAGCGGGCACGGCCAGCACGACCGCGTCCACATCGAGCGTCCGGGGACTCGGGGCGGAACCGATGGCCAGGTTCCAGCCCCGGGACAACGGACGCAGGGCACGGACCGGCAGGCCGAGCTCGAAACTCGCTCGCGAGCGCTTCCGCAGTTCGTCGAGCAGCGTGTCGTAGCCCTGCCGGAACGCCCCGAACACGGGCGGTCTGTCCGTACCGGGTGGCGGCGGTTCGGGCATGGCCGCGTTGACGGCGGCCGTCAGCGACTCGGCGCCCGCGTCCAGCGCGTTCGCCAGCGCGGGCATGGTGGCGCGCAGCCCCAGGGCGTCGGCCGATCCCCCGTAGACCCCGCCGAGCAGCGGCTCCACGAGTCGTTCGACGGCCTCGTGGCCGAGTCGCTCCCGCACCAGAGCACCGACCGAGGCATCGCCGCCGGACAACCGCAGCGGTTCGAGTGACTCCTCCCGCTCGACGGCACGCACCCCGCTCTCCGAGAGGACCCCGCTGGCGGCCCGTCCGGAGGCGGGTACCCCCATGAGCATCCCCGCGGGCAGCGAACGATTCCCTCCCCCGGCGCGCACCGTCGCCGAGGCGGGACCGGGATGAACCAGCTCGTCGTCCAGCCCGAGCTCAGCGGCCAGTCGGGTGACTTCCGGACGCCGCGCCAGGAACGCCTCGGCGCCGAGGTCGTAGCCGCGATCGGCGAGCCGAGCGGTGTAGAGCTTGCCGCCGGTTCGCTCGGCCTGGTCGAACACCACGATCTCGGCGTGCTCACCCAGCAGCTTCCGCAACCGGTGCGCGGCGGTCATCCCGGCGATACCGCCGCCGATCACAGCGACTCTGGACATGCTTCCGCTCCGGTCAGTCTCGGCGGGAGTGCACGAACTCGACGAGCCTGGTCAGCACTTCGGGATCGGTGTCGGGCAGTACGCCGTGGCCGAGGTTGAAGATGTGCCCACCGGCCGACTCACCCTCGGCGAGTATCCGTTCCGTCTCGCCGCGCACGGACTCCCAGTCCGAGAACAGCACCGCCGGGTCGAGATTTCCCTGCAACACCGGGCGCGAGGGCTGCAACGGATCGATCCGCGACGCGGCCGTGTCCAACGGGACCCGCCAGTCGACCCCCGTCACGCTGGCGCCGGCCTCGTGCATCGCTCCGAGCAGTTCACCCGTCCCGACCCCGAAATGGATCCGCGGCACCTCGCCGCCGGTGTACTCCGCTATGCCCCGCAGGATCCGGCTGGTGTGCGGCTGCACGTAGGTGACGTAGTCACGGGGGGAAAGCGCGCCTGCCCAGGAATCGAACAGCTGGATCGCGTCGACTCCGGCGTCGACCTGCACCCGAAGGAATTTCAGCGTGGTCTCGGCGAGCTTGCCGAGCAGCGCGTGCCAGGTTTCCGGGTCGGAGTGCATGAGCGCCTTGGTGCGTTCGTGGTTGCGACTCGGACCGCCCTCGACGAGGTAGGACGCCAGTGTGAACGGGGCCCCCGCGAACCCGATGAGCGGTGTGCTCCCCAGCTCGCCGAGCAACAGCCGGATCGCCTCGGAAACCCCTTCGACGTGTTCGGTCTCCAGCTCGGGCAGGGCAGCCACGTCGGCGGCACCGCGCACCGGCTGATTGACCACCGGCCCGGTGCCGGAGACGATGTCCAGCCCCACTCCGGCGGCGTAGAGCGGAAGCACGATGTCGCTGAACAGGATCGCGGCGTCCACACCGTGCCTGCGGACGGGTTGCATCGTGATCTCACAGACCAGTTCGGGCGTGAGACAGGCCCGCAGCATGGGAACGCCTTCCCGGACCCGGCGGTACTCCGGCAGCGAACGCCCCGCCTGGCGCATGAACCACACGGGGGTGTGTTCGGGAGTTCCGCCGTTCGCGGCCACCAGCAACGGGGCATCGTCGAGCCCGCGTCGGTTGGAGACGTGCGTGGGATGGGTCATCGGAATCCTCCGCCGATTCGAAGGGGTCAGGGGCGCCGTAGGGCCGACTCCGGGCCCCGGCCGCCGACGTGACGAACTGTCGCGGAGCCGGAAGGACCACGTCCGGACAAGCGCAATGGAGCTCCTCGGAAGTCCTCGCGGAACGGCTTGAGCGGGTGGCCGGGTAACGGCACGCCAACCGACGTCTCGGGCACGCCGGAGCCCCTACACCCGGGTGGTCGGATCCGCCTGGGACGGATCCGACCACATGTTCGCACGCCGTGTGAGGAAGCCGAGCGTCCGGTCCACTGTCCGTGATCTCCGGCGTGGCGTCGCCACGTGGTTGCGAACAGGTCATACAGTCACCTGCTGTGACCGAGATGTCGGCTGTTCCCATGGTTTTTCGGGACGCGGTGGCAACACTGCAGGCCCCACCTCCCCGCAGGGAGATAGAGCTCAGCGAGATACGCCCACCGAAACGGCTCGCTCCGTGGACCTACGCGCTGGCGGCCGAGACGAGCGGTCCCGAGGGCACGGCCGTCACGGCCCGACTCGTACTGCTGCACGACCCGGAGGGACAGCCCTCGTGGGAAGGTGTGCTGCGGTTGGTCCTATACCTGCGGGCCGACGTGGGAAGCGAACTGGCCGGTGACCCCGGGTTGGCCGAGCTCGGTTGGTCGTGGCTGACGGGAGCGCTGCACTCGTGCCGCGCCAACCACACGGCGCTGGGTGGAACGGTTACCGCGACCTGCTCGGCCAGGTTCGGTGACATAGCGGAACCGGCGCGCGAGCACGAACTGGAGCTGCGGGGTTCCTGGACTCCTTCGGACAGCGAACTGACCGCGCACGCACGCGCGTTCCAGGAAGTGATCGGTACCGCGGCCGGGCTGCCGCCGGTCGGCGTGAGCGTGTTGGGCAACCGGACGGCGGAGCGTCGCAGGCACGGCTGACCCCTCGGCGAGTGAATCGCTGCCGCCGGGGCCTGTCGGCTGAGGGCCGCCGAACGGGATCTGCCCAACGGGATCTGCCGGACGGGCTCCCATCGAGTGAGCTCCGGAGACCTCGGCAGGGCGTCCGTCGGGACGAGTGGCCGTCGTGGCGGCCGGGGACGCGGAACGACGGGGTGGCCGTCTCGCACCCTTCCGATGTCGTCGGAGACGCGAAGATCGAAAGATCTGTATCGAATCACTACGTTTCGGCGTTAACACTGTTTTTTAATATCACCCGAAAGAAGTAGGCAGCGTCACATCGAGAGCAACTCGATCGGGATACATACCCGTTTGATCGTCCCAATAATCCGCTCGGACGGTTACGCTACAACCTGAACGACACCACTTTCGGTCGATCAGTGGCGCGGCTGATCGGTCGAGAGTCCCGGTGCCGGTCGGGGGGCACGACCGACTCCAGGGAGGTAGTGACGTGGCTGCCGTCGGCTTAGGTCAGGCCGCTCGTACCACGCCAGCCGGTGCATTGCCGGCTAACATGGTTCCGCACCCGCGGGAAGAGCTGTTCACGGTGCTCGTGGTGGACGACCATCCGCTGCTCCGGGAGGCCATATCCTCCCGGCTGCTGCAGATGGGGGCCGGCACGGTGCACGAAGCCGCATCGATGGCCGAGGCCAAGGCACGCGCCTTGGCCACCGGTCCGTGCGACCTGGCAGTCCTCGATCTGGGACTGCCCGATGGGACAGGTGTAGACCTGGTTACGGAATTACGTACCCAGGGCTGGCCACGGATCGTGGTGCTCGCCTCGTCCGATGACCCCTATGCGGTCCGGGCCGCGTTTCAAGCGGGAGCACAGGCATACCTGCTGAAATCGGCCTCACCGACCGTGGTCACGGACGGTGTGCGCCGCGTGCTGGACGGTGGTGTGTACGCCGATCCGAACGTGGCTCCGGTGTTGGCCGCCGGTACCCGGGTTCCGGGTACCGACAACACTCCGCGCGAGCTCTCCGCTCGTGAGATCGAAGTGTTGCAACTGGTGGCGGACGGCCGATCCAACAAAGAGATCGGCGAAACGCTCAATTTGTCCGCTTTGACGGTGAAGAGTCACCTGTCACGGATCGGACGCAAATTGGGCACCGGAGACCGGGCCCAGATGGTCGCGTTGGCAATGCGGGCCGGAGTGATTCGATGATCTGACAACAACCATCGAGCCGGTCGGCGGACGGTGAATCGGACCGTTCGGTCCCCTCAGCCGATAGAGGGACGTATCGTCTGTGAGCCGTGGATGCTGTTCACCCCGAATCCGCCGAACCGGACCACTCCGAACCAGTGTTGCTGACACGTCCCTCCGGTGGTGTCCCACCGGTGGTCGAGCAGCCCCGATCCCTGCGTCTCGCTGCCGCGGCACTCGCCGCGGGCAGTGGGCCGATCGCGATCGATACCGAGCGCGCCTCCGGGTACCGCTACTCGCAGCGGGCGTATCTGCTGCAGTTACGCCGCGAGGGCACGGGCACGGTACTGATCGACCCGATCGCGCTGAACGGGGATCCGGGGCCGCTCGTCGCCGCACTCGGTGACACGGAGTGGGTACTACACGCGGCCTCGCAGGACCTGCCGTGTCTGGCCGAACTCGGCCTACGTCCGGACCGGCTCTTCGACACGGAACTGGCGGGCCGACTGGCCGGCTACGAACGAGTGTCACTCGGCGCACTCGCGGAGCGACTGCTGTCGTACCGGCTGGAGAAGGGACACGGTGCGGCCGACTGGTCACGTAGACCGCTACCCCGCGAATGGCTGGTGTACGCGGCGCTCGACGTGGAGCTGTTGGTCGAACTACGTGCCGCGCTACGCGCGGAGCTCGACAGGCAGGGCAAGCTCGACTGGGCGATGCAGGAGTTCGAAGCGGTTCGCACGGCTCCGCCGCCACCCGCAAGACCGGAACCGTGGCGTCGAACCTCGGGAATCCACCGGCTGCGGACCCCGATACAGCTGGCGATCGTGCGCGCGCTGTGGCAACTGCGGGATGACATCGCCCGCCGCCGGGACATCGCGCCGGGACGGATCCTGCCGGACAGCTCGATCATCCGGGCGGCGCGGGAGAATCCGGCCACCAGGGAGGACCTCGTCGCGCTGCCGGTATTCGGCGGCAAGCAGCAGCGCAGACGATCCGAGCAGTGGTTCGAGGCGCTGCGGGACGCACGCGAGCTGGACAAGGAGGAACTGCCCGCCATCACCGCACCGAACGACGGACCACCACCAACGAACAGGTGGGCGGAGCGGGACACGGCCGCTGCGTCCCGGCTGAGCGCGGTCCGGAACGTGCTCTCCGGTATCGCCGAGCGGAACAACCTGCCGGTGGAGAACCTGTTGCTGCCGGATCTGGTGCGCAGGCTCTGCTGGCAACCTCCCTCGGATGGCGGCGTGGCATCGATAGCAGCACAGCTGCACGAACGCGGCGCCCGGCCCTGGCAGGTGGAACTGACGGCGGAACCGATCGCGAAAGCGATGGGCGAGTCCGGCGGCGAGGCTTCCGACCAGGTGAAATAATCCGCTCGATTCACGGTCCGCGGCTTCGGTCCGTACTGGTCCGACGGCGGTGTCACGGCTGTGGTTCAGCAGACATCGATCCCACTGGTTACCGTCCGGTAATGAGCGCTAGAGTGCACGTTACCGGCCGGTAGCGGCAGAGCCCGCCGTCGGGCAACGGAGCCGCCCGGCCTGGCGCGTACCCACATCGACAAGGAGCACGCCGTGGCAGCACCTGCGTCGGCAGCAGCCGACAAGAGCAGCGGCCCCGCACCGGCGGGAACGCCGCGTGCCCTCAGGAACGTGGTCTTCGTCGACGGCGTCCGCACGCCGTTCGGCAAGGCAGGAACCAAGGGCATCTACGCCGAGACCCGAGCTGACGATCTCATCGTCAAGGTCATTCGGGAACTGTTGCGGCGGCAGCCCGATCTTCCACCGGAACGGATCGACGAGGTCGCCATCGCGGCCACCACCCAGATCGGCGACCAGGGACTGACGATCGGCAGGAACGCGGCCCTGCTCGCCGGACTGCCCAAATCCGTACCCGGCTTCGCGATCGACCGGATGTGCGCCGGTGCGATGACGGCGGTCACCAACGTCGCGGGCGGCATCGGATTCGGCGGCTACGACATCGCCGTGGCGGGCGGGGTCGAGCACATGGGCAATCACCCCATGGGCGAGGGGGTGGATCCCAATCCGCGATTCGTGTCCGACAACCTGGTCGACTCCTCCGCGCTGGTGATGGGTTCCACCGCCGAGAACCTGCACGACCGGTACCCGAACCTGACCAAGCAGCGCACCGACGCCTACGCCGCGCTCAGCCAGCAGCGATACGAGGCGGCGGCGAACGCGGGCAGGATCGGCGCGGACCTGGTCCCGGTGGCCACCCGCTCCAGCGAGTCCGGCTGGGGACTGGCCACCGCCGACGAACCTCCCCGCCCCGGAACCACCGCGGAGTCCCTGGCAGGACTCAAGACCCCCTTCCGGCCGCACGGCCGGGTGACTCCGGGCAACTCCGCGGGACTCAACGACGGCGCGACCGGCTGTGTCGTCGCCGACGAGGACACCGCCCGTGAACTGGGGCTTCCCGTCGGGATGCGCATGGTCGGCTACTCCTTCGCCGGTGTGGAGCCCGAGGTCATGGGAGTGGGACCGGTGCCGGCCACCGAGAAGGCGCTGCACCGGGCGGGGCTGTCCATCGACGACATCGGACTCTTCGAGATCAACGAGGCGTTCGCGGTCCAGGTGCTGGCCTTCCTCGAACACTTCGGAATGGCCGACGACGACCCCAGGGTCAACAAGTGGGGCGGAGCGATCGCCTGCGGACACCCGCTGGCCTCCTCGGGGGTACGGCTGATGACCCAGCTGTCCAGGCAGTTCGCCGAGCATCCGGAGGTTCGCTACGGCATCACCACCATGTGCGTCGGCTTCGGCATGGGCGGCACGGTGATCTGGGAGAACCCGAACCACGACAAGACCGCCGGGGGCGCCAAGTGAGCATCGACAGCGATTCCGCAGCACTGTTTCCCGACGAGGTCGTGACCCGCGCCCACACCCGGCTCGTCGAGGTTCCGGGAGTGGACGGCAGGGTCGCGCTCGTCACCATCGACAACGGCCACGACCACACCAAGCCGTCCACCTTCGGCCCGGCCGGACTCGCCTCGCTGGACTCCGCGCTGGACGAGGCGTTCGCGGCGGAGCCTGCCGCCATCGCGGTGACCGGTAAGCCGTTCGTGTTCGCCGTCGGGGCCGACCTGTCCGGGATGGGCCAGCTCAGCGAACGGGAGTACGCCCACCGGATCGCCAAGGCGGGACACGACGTGTTCCGACGGCTGACCGAGTCCGAGATCCCCACCTTCGCCTTCGTCAACGGTGCGGCCCTGGGAGGCGGGCTGGAACTGGCCCTGTCGTGCCACTACCGCACCGTGGCCGACAACGCGGGTGCGATCGCGTTCCCCGAGTGCTTCCTGGGCCTGTTCCCGGGCTGGGGCGGCACCCAGCTGCTGCCCAACCTGGTCGGCGCGGACCAGGCGGTGACCGTGATCCTGGAGAACTCGCTCAACCAGAACAAGATGCTCAACCCCGGTAAGGCCACCGGCATGGGCATCTTCGACATCCAGCTCGAGTCCCCCGACTTCCTGGAGGAATCGCTGCGCTGGGCCGCGCGGGTGATCAACGGGTCCAGCACCGTGCAGCGCGCCGAGATCGACCGCGGTCAGGGCTGGGACGAGGCGATCAGTCGGGCGAAGGAGATCGCGGCGAGCAAGACGCACGGCGCCTCGCCGGGTGTGAACAAGGCCGTCGAGCTGATCGAACTCGCCAGGAACAACGACCTCGACGCCGGTTACGCGGCCGAGACCGAAGCACTCGCCGACGCGCTGATGACCGACGAGCTGCGTGCCGGGCTCTACGCCTTCGACCTCACGCAGAAGCGGGCGAAGAAGCCGGCCGGAGCACCGGACAAGTCCCTGGCCAACGACGTCAACAAGGTGGGCGTCGTCGGCGCGGGGCTGATGGCCGGGCAACTGGCGCTGCTGTTCGCACGCCGCCTGGAGGTGCCGGTGGTACTCACCGACATCGACCAGGGACGCATCGACAAGGGCGTGGCCTACGTACACGGCGAGATCGACAAGCTCGGTGCGAAGGGACGGCTCTCCTCGGACGGAGTGAACCGACTCAAGGCGCTGGTCACCGGTTCGCTGGACAAGAGCGCCTTCGCCGACGCCGACTTCGTCATCGAGGCCGTGTTCGAGGAGATGTCGGTCAAGCAGCAGGTGTTCGGCGAGTTGGAGCAGCACGTCTCGCCGGAGACGGTGCTGGCCACCAACACCTCCTCGCTCTCGGTCGGCGAGATGGGGGCGAAGCTCGCCCATCCGGAACGGGTGGTCGGCTTCCACTTCTTCAACCCCGTCGCGGTACTGCCGCTGCTGGAGATCGTGCGCGGCGAGCGGACCGACGACACCGCGTTGGCCACGGCCTTCGCGGTCGGCAAGAAGCTCAAGAAGTCCTGCGTGCTGACCGCCGACACACCCGCCTTCGTGGTCAACCGGCTGCTGACCCGTTTCCTCGGCGAGGTCATCGCCTCGGTCGACGAGGGGACCCCCTTCGAGGTGGCCGACCGGGCGCTGAACCCGCTGGGGCTGCCGATGAGTCCGATGGTGCTGCTACAGCTGGTCGGTCCCGCGATCGCCCAGCACGTCAACGAGACCATGCACGCCGCCTACCCGGACCGGTTCGGTCTCAGCGACAACCTGCGGCGGTTCGTCGACGCGGGGAAGACGGGCGTGTGGACCACCGACGAGGCGGGCAACCAGATCGTCGACCCCGAGGTCGCCGAGCTGTGGCAGCAGGGTGACGAGCCGCTCTCCGAGGAACAGGTCCGTGACCGCGCGCTGCGCGCGTTGGCGGAGGAGGCGCGGATCATGCTGGACGAGGACGTGGTCGTCGAGGCCGCGGATCTCGACCTGTGCATGCTCCTCGGGGCGGGATGGCCGTTCTGGCTGGGCGGCATCACCCCGTACCTGGACCGCTCGGGCTACTCCGAGCTGGTCAACGGCAAGCGCTTCCACCAACCCGGAGTGGCCAGCCTGCCCAGCAGCTGAGCGATCCCTCCGGAGACTCCGGCCGGGAGTCACGGAATGACCGGCGTTCGAGGGCCGGGACGGTACCCACCGTCCCGGCCCTTTTGGTGTGGAGTGGTCCGCGACGCCCCGAGCGGGGAAGGCGTTCCGCACGGATCCCTCGGAGCCCGTGCCGATTCGCTCCCGGTGACGGCGCCCGCGTGGGTATCCTCGGAGCACAGCCGTCCCCGGAGCACGGCGAATCGCACGCACGGCGGCTCGCCGGTCGTGGCATGATGGATCACGAACGAGGTGAGGTGATGCTCGGTGACCGCGCTTGTACAGCACGAGATCGGCCCGTTCACGATCGACGACTGGCACGCGCTGCCCGCCCGTGACGACGGGTCGCGCCTGGAACTGCTCGAGGGGTACTGGCTGGTGACGCCACCACCGAGCGGCCCGCATCAGTGGGCCGAGAACGAATTTCTCATCCTGCTCAAAACCGCACTCCGCGCTGCGGAACGAATGGATCTGTTCGCGGTGGGCGGCATCGGTGTGGAGATCGGCACCGCGCGGCGAACGGCACTGATCCCGGACTTCGTGGTGCTGGACACCGCTCCCCTCGGCAACTCGTTCGGCGCCGAGCACGTACGGCTCGCCGGGGAGATCTGGTCACCCGGCAACACCTCACGGGAACAGCGCGACAAGCTGGACGCCTGCGCCGAGGCGGGCATCCCGTTCTTCTGGAGCGTGGCCCAGGACGGGCGCGGGCCGACCGAGCTGGTGGCATACCGGTTGGACGGGGAACGGTACACCCCCGCCACATCGGTGCGTCTGGGCGACGGACCGGTACACATCGAGGAATCACCCGCACCGCTGGAACTGGACATCGCCACCCTGCGGCTCTGAGAAATCCGCGCGGCGGCTCGCCGGTGGGAAGTTCCGGGGGGCGATCCCGCGGAGCTCACCGCGCGGCGGGCAGCCACACGGTCACCGACAGCCCGCCACCCGGAACCGGACACGCCGAGACGGTGCCACCGTGCGCGCTCGCCGCGGCCCGCACGATGGACAGGCCGAGCCCCGCGCCCGTGCGCGCGGTGCGTTCCGCGCCCGCCCGGCGGAACGGTTCGAACAGCCCGTCCACCCGCTCCGAGGAGACCTCGGCCCCGGAAGAGGAAACCGTCAACGAGCTCCACTCCCCCGAAACAGCGGTGACGACGGCGATCCAGCCGCCCTCGACGTTGTAGCGCACCGCGTTCTCCAGCAGGTTCCCCGCAACCCGTTCCAGCAACGCCGGATCCCCCATCGCGAAGGCCGGAGCGGGGCTGACCTCCGTACGCAGCCCGGACGCGCACGTCTGCTCCTCCATTGGCCGCAACGCAGCACGCGCCAGCTCGGTTAGGTCGACCGGCTCACGACTCGGCAGCTCGGCCCCCTCGGTACGGGCGAGCAGCAACAACGATTCGACGAGTCGCTGCGATTTGGCCGTCGCATCGCGCACCACTCCGGCCATCCGGCGCAGCTCGGCCGCGTCGGCGTTCGGATCGGACAGGGTGACGTCGAGCTCGGTACGGATCACCGACAGCGGCGTGCGCAGCTCGTGACTGGCATTGGCCACGAAACGGTGCTGGGATTCGAAAGCGGTTTGGAGTCGGTCCAGCATCCCGTCGAAGGTGTCGGCCAGCTCCGCGACCTCGTCCCTGGGGCCGTACAGCCCGATCCGCTCCCCCAGCGATCGTGCGGAAAGCCTCCGCGCGGTGCCGGTGACCGAGTGCAGCGGTCGTAGCACCCTGCCGCACACGGTCCACGCCGACACCGCGGCCGCCAGCACGACGGCCACGAAGGCGACACCACCGATCAGCAGCACCCGCTCCCGCGCCCGGCCGCGCAGCGCCTCGGCGAGTTCACCCGCGGAGACCGGCACGCCGTCCACCCGCACCGTGGTTCCGGGAGGCATGCGCGGCACGGCGGCCACCACGTCGCCGACCAACAACCAGCCGAGCCACAACAGCAGACCGCTGACCAGGGCGACCAGCACGGTCGACAGCAGCGTCAGCCGCAGTCGCAGGCCGGGACCGCGCCGCGCGGGGGATTCGGCGGGCACGGGACGTTCCACCGAACGAGCCCGGAACAGCATCACTTCTCGCCGGCACCGGAGACTTCGGCGTCCGTGTCGGACGAGGTCCCTGAACCGGCGGAGGGCACACGGTAACCGGAACCGACCACCGTGTCTATGACGCTCGGGTCACCGAGCTTCTTCCGCAACGTCATAACGGTCACTCGCACGGTGGTGGTGAACGGGTCGGCGTACTCGTCCCACACCCGTTCCAGCAGTTCCTCGGAACTGACCACGGCGCCCCGTGCGGCCAGCAGCACCTGCAGCACCCCGAACTCCTTGCGGGTCAGATCGACCTCGCCACCGCTCCTGCTGACCCGCATCCTGGCGGAGTCCAGCTCGAGATCGTGCGCGGTCAGCAACGGTGGCGTGGCAGGTGTGGAACGTCTACCCAGCGCACGAACCCTGGCCACGAGCTCGTCGAACGCGAACGGCTTCGCGAGGTAGTCGTCGGCACCCAGCGAGAGCCCCTCGACGCGGTCGGCCACCGTGCCGCTCGCGGTGAGCATCAGGACCCTGGTGAGCTCCTCGGACGCGACCAACTCGGCGCACAACCGGTCACCGGACAACGAGGGCAGATCACGGTCCAGCACCACCACGTCGTAGCGAGTGACCGCGACCTTCTCCTGAGCATCGAGACCGTCGTAGGTCACGTCCACGGCAAGCCCTTCCCGTCTCAGCCCACGCGCGATCGCGTCGGCGAGCGGCTGTTCGTCCTCCACCACAAGGATCCGCACGCGTTCACCGTGCCACAGCACGGCCGTTCCGGACGATCAGGGAGCGCGGGATCACTCGGCGCGCGGTGTGTCCAGATCGGTGGCGATACCGGTCTCCTCCTCGTCCAACTGCCCTTCGAGCCGGTCGGCCACCCACTCGGTGATCCTGCGGGCCACGTCCTGCTCGGTGAGCCCGAGTTCGGCGAGCAGCTCCCCGCGCGAGGCATGTTCCAGAAAACGATTCGGAATCGCGAGATCCCGCAGCGGAACGTCGATGTCCGCGTCACGCATGGCGGCCGCCAACGACCACCCGAAACCACCGTGCCGACCGCAGTCCTCGAGCGTGACGACGAGACGGTGGCGCCGGGCCATGTCGAGCACGGCACCCGGAACGGGCACCACCCAGCGCGGATCCACCACGGTCACGCCGATCCCCTGCGCGGCGAGTCGCTCGGCGGCGGCGACCGCGAGCTCGCCGAACGCGCCGACCGCGCTCAACAGCACGTCCCGTTCCTCGTTTTCAGCGGGGCGGCGCAGCACGTCGACGCCGTCGACCCGCTCGAGCGCGGGCACCTCGTCGATGACCGTTCCCTTCGAGAACCGCACCACGGTGGGGCCGTCCTCCACCGCGACCGCTTCCCGCAGCTCCTCACGCAGCGTCGCCGCATCGCGCGGGGCGGCGACCCGAATCCCGGGGATCATCCCCAGGACGGACAGGTCCCACATGCCGTTGTGGCTCGGCCCGTCGTCACCGGTGACGCCGGAGCGGTCCAGGGTCACCGTCACCGGCTGCCGGTGCAGCGCCACATCCATGAGCAACTGGTCGAACGCGCGGTTGAGAAACGTCGAGTACACCGCGAACACCGGGTGCAACCCGCCCATCGCCATACCCGCGGCCGAGGTCATGGCGTGCTGCTCGGCGATACCCACGTCCACGCAGCGATCGGGGTAGTTCCGGGCGAACTTGTCCAGACCGGTGGGGCCCAGCATGGCACCGGTGATCGCGACGATGTCGTCGCGTTCCCCACCGATACGGACGAGCTCGTCCGAGAACACGTTGGTCCAGCTGGTCGCGGTGGGTCCGGTGGGGGCGCCCGTGGCCGGGTCCATCACCTTGACCTGGTGCATCTGGTCGGCCTCGTGGTTCTCGGCGGGCGCGAAGCCGTTGCCCTTCTGAGTGACAGCGTGCACGATCACCGGGCCACCGAACGTCTTGGCCATCCCCAGCGCGTAGTCCAGTGCCTTGAGGTCGTGCCCGTCCACCGGCCCCAAGTACTTGATCCCGAGATCGGAGAACATCACCTGTGGGCTCAGCGCGTCCTTGATACCCCGCTTGGCCGCGTGCAGGCCGGTGTAGAGCGGCCGCCCCACCACCGGAAGACTGCGCACGGTACGACGACCGTTCTCCAACGCCCGCTCGTAGCCGGGACGCAACCGCAGCGAGGCAAGGTGCTCGGCCAGGCCACCGATCGTGGGGGCGTAGGAACGCCCGTTGTCGTTGACCACGATCACCAGCGGGCGTTCCTGGTCGGCCGCGATGTTGTTGAGGGCCTCCCAGCACATGCCTCCGGTCAGTGCCCCGTCGCCGACCACGGCGACGACGTGGCGACCGGAGTCGCTCAGCTGGATCGCCCGCGCCAGGCCGTCGGCGTAGGACAACGAGGTGGAGGCGTGGCTGTTCTCCACCAGGTCGTGCTCACTCTCGGCCCTCGAGGGGTAACCGGACAGCCCGTCGCGTTTTCGCAGCCGGTCGAAGCCCCGCTGCCTGCCGGTGAGCATCTTGTGCACGTAGGACTGGTGCCCCGTGTCAAACACGATGGGGTCGCGCGGTGAGTCGAACGCACGGTGCAACGCCAGGGTCAGCTCGACCGCACCGAGATTCGGACCGAGATGACCACCGGTACGCGACACCTTCTCGATCAAGAAGGATCTGATCTCGGCGGCGAGCTCGACCAACTCACCGTGCTCCAGGCGCTGGACATCGGCCGGATCGTGCACGGACTCCAGCAGCGTCACCGCTCCACCTCGCTCGTCGTGACCGACTACAGGTCTCGGGGCACGGACACGGCTCCGGTTCGCGGAGCGGCCCGCTGCCCACGGCACGCGGTTCCCGTCACGGGAACCGCGCTTCGAACTCTCACTTCGCACATCACGTGCCTGCCGTGATGCATTACATCGTCATGTGTTTCGGGATCATGCACTACGGGGTTATGTAATACAGGGTCACCACGTGACTTCGCCAGTCTACGGAGCCACGAACGACGTGATTCCACAAGGCGTAGCGACGCGCTGACTCACGAGTTCCGTTCAGTATCCTCCAACAGAGCGATGCATTCCACGTGCTGCGTCATCGGAAAGGCGTCGAAGGACTCCAGCCGGCTCAACCGGTAACCCCGCTCCCGGAAGAGCCCGATGTCGCGTGCCAGGGAGGCGGGATCGCAGGCGACGTGGACGACCCGGCTCGGCCGTGCACGGCTGATCGCGTCCACCACCTCGCTGCCCGCCCCCTTGCGCGGCGGATCGAGCACCACCACGTGGGGAGCGGGAACGGTCGGTTCGGTCACCACGCGTTCCACACGGCCGGATCGCACCCGAACCTGCGGCAGATCGGCCAGGTTGGCCTCGGCGTCGCGTACCGCCGACTCACCGGACTCGACGAGCAGTACGTCACCGCTCGGTCCGGCCTGCTGCCCGAGCACGGCCGCGAACAGTCCGACACCGCCGTAGAGGTCCCATGCCCGGCCACCGGAAGGGACATCGGCCATCCGGGCGACGACTTCGGCGAACCGATCGGCGGCCTCGGGGTGCACCTGCCAGAAGCCCTCCGAACGGACGCCCCACTCCCGCCCCACCGCGGCCTCGTGAGCGATCCCCGTTCCCCGTACCTTCCGGGCGGACCGGATGGGACGGCCACCGCCACGACCGGAGCGCCGGGGCCGAACCGAGTGCTCGGTGACGTGCACCTCTCCCGAACCGTCCCGGGTGACGGCCACCTCGGCCCCTGGCGTCCAGGAACGGGAAGCGACCTCGTCGAGCGTGCCCTCCATCGTGATCGGGCAGTCCCGAACCGGTATCACACGGTGACTGCGGTGCGCCCGAAAACCGACCGCGCCGTCGTCGTCCACCGCCAACCGGACACGGCTGCGCCAGCGCAGCGGACCACCGGGCAGCGGCGACACCTCGACCGGGTACTCGACCCCCGCCAGTCTGGTGAGTTGCTCGGCCACCACGGCGGCCTTCAGCTCCCGCTGGACGGCTGGGTCGACGTGCTGCCAGTCACAGCCACCGCAACGATCGGTCCCGCGTGCGATGTCGGCCAGCGGGCAGGACGGTTCCACCCTGCCGGGAGCGGCTTCGACCACCGCCACGGCATCGGCGCGGCAGAACCCACCGCCACGGTCCTCGGTAACCAGTGCGTCCACGGTCTCTCCGGGCAGGGTGTGCCGCACGAACACGACCCGACCCTCGTACCGGGCGACACAGTGCCCGCCGTGGGCCACCGCACCGACCTCGAGACGAAGCCGTCGCCCCGTCCAGTCCGGTTTGTCATTCACCAGGTCTCACGGCTCCAATCAAAGGTGGCTTCCGGCGGACGACCGGCACGGAAACCGATGCGGCGACGGTAGCGACGGTTTCCCGTGAAGCGCGGCGCGTGGGGTCGGGAACACCGGGCAGTGCACACCGGTCGGTAGCACCGTCCCGGCACGGACGTGCGTCAGGAGAGGATCAACGCTGCCCGTTGCTCCTCCCCCCGCTGCTCCGCTCCCCGTTGCCCTTGTTCCCGTTTCCGGCTCCCCAGCGCACCGAACGGCGGGGCGTGGGCGCGCGCAGATCGACCCTGGTGGAGGACTCCAGCTGCCACGGAACACTGGTGACCATCACACCCGGCTCGAACAACAACCTGCTCTTGAGGCGAAGCGCACTCTGATTGTGCAGCAACTGCTCCCACCAACGTCCGACCACGTACTCCGGGATGAAAACGGTCACCACATCGCGCGGACTGTCCCGCCGGATGCGCTTCACATAGTCCACGATCGGTCGAGTGATCTCACGGTAAGGGGATTCGAGCACCTTGAGCGGGACCGTGATGTCACGTTCCTCCCAAGCCGCCACCAGCTGCCTGGTGTCCGAGTCGTCGACGTTGACCGTGATGGCCTCCAGCTCGTCGGGCCGGGTGGCGCGTGCGTAGGCCAGTGCCCGCATGCTCGGCAGGTGCAACTGCGAAACCAGCACCAGCCCGTAGTTTCGGGAGGGCAGTACCGTCGGCCCGTCGGTGCGGCTCAGCTCCGCACTGACCCGGTCGTAGTGCTTGCGGATACCACGCATCAGCAGGTAGCCCGCGACCATCGCGGCGATCGCGATCCAGGCACCGTGCAGGAACTTCGTGATCAGCACGATGACGAGGACCGTGGCGGTCATCGCGAGCCCGATCGAGTTGATCACGCGAGCCCTGCGCATGCTGGCCCGGGCGGAGGGGTCCTCCTCGGTACGTAACCGCCGGTTCCAGTGTCTGATCATGCCGCTCTGACTCAGGACGAACGAGACGAACACACCGACGATGTAGAGCTGGATCAGCTTGGTCACCTCGGCCTCGAACACGAGGACCAGCACGGTGGCGAACCCGGCCAGGAACAGGATGCCGTTGGAGAAGGCGAGTCTGTCGCCCCGGGTGTGCAGCTGCCGCGGCAGGTACCGGTCCTGTGCCAAGACGGAGCCCAGCAACGGGAAACCGTTGAAGGCGGTGTTGGCAGCCAGCACCAGGATCAGCCCCGTGCAGAAGATCAGGTAGTACACGGCGGGTGTGAACCCGCCGAACACCGCGTGAGCCAGCTGCGCGATCAGCGTCTTCTGCTCGTAGCCCTCCGGTACCCCGATGAGCTGGTGCCGCGGGTCCTCCGCGATGACCACACCGGTGATGCGAGCCAGCATGAGCAGCCCCATGAACATGGTCACGGCGATCAGACCCATCCACAACAGGGTCGTGGCGGCATTGCGTGGTTTGGGCTTGCGGAAGGCGGGAACACCGTTGCTGATGGCCTCCACGCCGGTCAACGCGGCGCTGCCGGAGGAGAAGGCGCGCAGCACGAGGAAGACGAAACCGAGTCCGGCGATCTGGGAGGGCTCCTGGGCCAGTTCGAAGCCGGCGCTCTCAGCCCGCAACTCGTCACCGCGCACGTAGGCGCGGTAGAGCCCGAAACCGATCATTCCCAGGATACCCAGCACGAACGCGTAGGTGGGCACGGCGAACGTGGTGCCGGACTCGCGGGCGCCCCGCAGGTTCACTGCCGTGAGCAGGGCGATGGCGCCCACCGCGAAGGCGACCTTGTGCGTGGCCACGAACGGCACGACCGAGCCTATGTTGGCGGCGGCCGAGGAGATGGACACGGCGACGGTGAGCACGTAGTCGACCAGCAGCGCGCTGGCGACCACGAGGCCCCAACGGGGACCGTGGTTGGTGGTGGCTACCTCGTAGTCACCACCCCCCGAGGTGTAGGCGCGAACGTTCTGGCGGTAGGAAGCCACCACCACCAGCATCACCGCGACGACGACGAGGCCGATCCACGGGCTTATCGCGTACGCCGATATACCGGCCACGGACAGCGTGAGCAGGATCTCCTGCGGCGCGTAGGCCACGCTGGACATCGGGTCCGACGCGAACACCGGTAGGGCGATGCGCTTGGGCAGCAGCGTGTGCGACAACCGGTCACTGCGGAACGGTCGGCCCACCAGCAGACGCTTGGTCACGGTCGCGAGCTTGGACACGGCCAAGAGCGTAGGAGGCCGCCCACGAACCGCTTCCGCGGGATCGCGTGCCCGAACCGCATCCCGCACCGGGACGGGTCGTCGCGGCACCCGCCGATGGCCCCTCGGCGACGGCGGCGTTACCGGGATCTCCGGGCCGGAACCGGTGACCACGAACTCGTTGCGCACGGGAAACCGAACACCGGGTTCGCAATGGGCCCCCTGGATGAGCGACCCCTGCCTCACTCGATACGGTGCACCGGCCCGCGTCGACTCAGCGCGTCGTGTCGATCCGCTCCGTCGTCCTCACCGGATCGGGCCCTTTCGAGACACGGAGACTCGGCACACCGACGGGTACTGTCAGAGCTGTGGGAAGGGTCACGGATCCCGACACAGTGGGTCCGGCAACCAGCCGAGAGCGAGGAAACCGGTCGTGCATGTCGTGATCATGGGCTGTGGCCGAGTGGGGGCTTCCCTCGCGGCCGCACTGCAACGGCTCGATCACACCGTGGCAGTCGTGGACAAGAACGGTGAGTCCTTCCACCGGTTGAGCAAGCAGTTCCACGGCCAGTGTGTGACCGGGAACGGTTTCGACCGGGACGTACTGATCGAAGCCGGGATAGAACGGGCCGGCTCCTTCGCCGCCGTGTCCAACGGGGACAACTCCAACATCGTCTCGGCACGGGTGGCCCGGGAGACCTTCGGGGTGGATCACGTGGTGGCACGGATCTACGACCCGAAACGGGCCGAGGTCTACCAGCGGTTGGGGATTCCGACGGTGGCCACGGTGCCGTGGACCACCGACCGGTTCCTGCGGATGCTGCTCCCGGAGGGGGTCGCGACGGATTGGCGGGATCCGTCCGGGAGCGTGGCCGTGCTGCGCCTGCCGTTGCACGAGAGCTGGGTGGGCAGGCGCACCCGTGACTTGGAAACCGCGACCGGATGCCGGGTCGCGTTCATCATGCGGTTCGGCAACGGTGTGCTGCCGAAGTCGGACACGGTGGTGCAGGCCGACGACACCGTCTACGTGGCGGCCCTGTCGGGAACGATCACCGAGATAACCGCGACGGCGCAGCGCCCACCCGAGGAGACCCAGTGATGCGCATCGCCATAGCCGGAGCAGGCGCGGTCGGGCAGTCCATAGCCGGCGAACTCCTCGACGGCGGGCACCAGGTCATGCTCATCGAGCGCTCGGCGCAGAACTACCAGCCCAGGGCCATTCCGGGAGCCCAGTGGGTGCACGCGGACGCCTGCGAGCTCTCCTCGCTGGAGGAGACCGGCATCGAGACCTGCGACGTGGTGATAGCGGCCACCGGTGACGACAAGGTCAACCTGGTGGTCTCGCTGCTGACCAAGACGGAGTTCGCGGTCAGGCGAGTCGCGGCACGGGTGAACGATCCGCACAACGAGTGGTTGTTCAACGAGGCGTGGGGAGTCGATGTGGCGGTGTCGACCCCACGCATGCTGGCCGCGATGGTGGAGGAAGCGGTCAGTGTCGGTGACATCGTCCGACTCATGACACTGCGTCAGGGCCAGGCCAACCTGGTGGAGATGACCCTGCCCGAAGGGGCTCCGCTGGCGGGCCGCAGGGTCCGTGACCTGACGCTCCCGGCAGACGCCGCACTGGTCACGATCCTTCGCGGAGGACGGGTCATCGTTCCGCAGTCCGACGACCCGCTGGAGGTGGGTGACGAGATGCTCTTCGTCGCCTCGGGCGACGTGGAACGGCGGATCAGCGAACTGGTGCACGACCCGCCGGGCCTGGACTGAGATGTGCCGGCCGCGAGCGGGACACTCCCGTAGCGGTCGGAGCTCCGAGCGGAACGGCCGGGAGGAACGGCCGGGAGGAACACGCGGCGGGGCCGCCCTCCCGGCAGCCGGAGTCATTCCATTTCCGGAGTCATCCCATTTCGTGCCGGGGACGCGCCGGAGTCACCTCGCCGGTACCGGCACCACCGTCGGAGCCCCCGGAATCGGCTTCGCGCGCCTGTTCGGCGACCTTGCCCGCGCGTCGAATGGCCCAGACCGTCACCAGCAGTGCCAACGCGGTGAGCGGATACCCCATGGCGATACGCGCCACGGCCAGCCAGCCCGTCTCGTCAGCGGCGTAAAGCCACTGCTGCACCACGAACTTGGCGACGAAAACGATCGTCCAGGCAAGCGTAGCCAGATCGTAACCGGTCAAGGCCTTTCGCTGCTCTCGCCACCGGAACCCGTGCCCGTTGAGCACGGACCAGGCGACGCCGATCAGCGGCCAGCGCACGAGCATCGAAACGAGGAAGACGCCACCATAGATCAGGCTGGTCCAGATCCCGAGCAGAAAGAACCCCTTGGCATCCCCAGTGCGGTAGGCGATGAAGGAACAAATCGCCACCCCGAGCACACCCGAGACAGCCGGTTGCAGGGGTTCCCTGCGGACGATCCGCACCAGGGCGAGCACGAGGGAGCTCGCGATGGCGATCCAAATGGCCGGAACCATCCCGACCAACGAGTTGACGACGACGAACACGACGATGGGAACTGCGGAATAGGCGAGACCGCTGACACCGCCCATCTGCTGCAGCAGTGTCTGCTCGGCCCCGTCTGCCCCCTCGGCGGGGGCACCACGCATCCCGAACGGCGCCTTGGGCGAACCGGCGGACCCGTCGGACCCGCCGTCGGACGCCTCGTCGTAACTCCGGACGGGGTCGGCCCCGTCCGGAGTGGATGAACTGGATTCAGTCATGCGATGTTCTGCAACTCGTAGTAGGGATTGTAAAGAACCTTGTGACCATCACGATCGGCAATCCGACCGCGGGCCTTTATAGTTCTGCCGGGTTCGATACCGGTGATCTGACGCCTGCCGAGCCAAACCAATGTCACCCCGTCGGTGCCGTCGTACAGCTCGGCTTCCAACGTGGGGACCGAAGCCTTGGGCGCCATACCGACGCAGCGGACTCGGCCCAGCACCTCCGCTTGTTCACCGCACTTGCAGTCGCACGCCCGCCTGGCTCCGCTCGCCCGCGACCTCTCGGAGAGGTCGTCGGCGTCGAGTTCGGCGACGTCGCTGGTGAGGCGACGTACGAGGCGGCGGAGGTAGCCGTCTCCGGTGTTGCTCATCTCGCGCTCCTGTGCGCAGTGGGCCAGTGTGCCCGCGCGGGTTCTCACCCGTGCGAGTTCAGCCTAGTCTCGTAGTCCAGCCTCGTGAGGGTAACGACGGTTCGAGCGAACGACTTCCGGCTTCGAACCACAGCCGGAGTACGAGCGTTCTCAGGCTCCCGCCTGCTCCTGCTGCTGCTGAATGTGCTGTGCGATCTCCTCGGGAAGCTCGATCGGCAACGGAGTGCGGACCGGCATGGGATCCGAACCGCGATCGACGACCGTCTCGTCGATGACCGCGTACAGTAGCTTCGTGCACGCATCGAGGTCCTCGGACGGGCTGGCCGCCACACCGCGCAGCAACCAACGAGGCCCGTCCACGCCGACGAACCGCAACGAGGTCCTGTCCGTGTCGGCCACGAGTTCGGTGTCCCAGATTCCCTGCTCGTGACGCACGTCGGCCCCGTCGGAACGCAACTGCTCGATCAGTTCCTGGCGCACCTCCTGCCAGAGGTCACCGGTTCGCGGAGCGGCGAACGCGCTGACGGTGAGCCGCCCGGAGGGAGTGAGCAGGTGCACGGCCCGCACCGGCCCCTCGGGATCGACCTCCACCTGCAACTGGCTGTTCTCCGGCACAGGCAACCGCACCGATCCGAGATCGAGCCGTTCGACCTCGTCATGCGGCGCCTCGTGCTTGTCATAGGGTCCGCCGTCGGGCGCGGAATCCGCCCCGTCGTGATAGTCCTCGCTGACGTCGGAACCATCCGCGTCATTCTCGCGTCCGTCGCGACGGCGCCATCCGAACATCCCGTCAGACCTCCGTACTACCGGTCGTATTGCCTGTGTCGCCAACCTCGGCCGAACCCGTCAACGCACTGTGAACTCCGGTCGAACCATAACCGTCGGAACCGCGTACCGACTCCGGCAGTTGGACGACCTCCTCGAAAACGGCGTGTTCGACACGCTGCACCACCAACTGGGCTATTCGGTCCCCGCGCCGCAGTACGATCTCCCGGTCCGGATCATGATTGATCAAGCACACTTTGATCTCACCCCGGTAGCCCGCGTCAACGGTTCCCGGGGCGTTGACCACGCTGAGCCCCGACCGGGCGGCCATCCCGGAACGCGGGTGCACGAAACCGGCGAACCCCTCCGGGAGAGCTATGGCGATCCCGGTTCCGACCACAGCACGACGCCCGGGATGGAGCACCAGGTCCTCCGCTGTGACGAGATCCGCACCGGCATCACCGGTCCGGGCGTAGGACGGGGGTTGTATTTCGGGATCGACACGAGTAAGCAGGACCTTCACGCTTGGCACGGGGCGCAAGACTACCCTGAGGACGTGTCGGATAGTTCAGAAGCGGCCCCCGAAAGCGGTCCCACAACCGGGTTGAATGACACGACCGGAGAAATCCGCTATCGGGAACGGCTGCACGTCTCCTGGTGGAGTTGGCCGTTGCCGCTCGTAGCGGCCGCTCTGCTGGCCGCCGAGGTGCACATGGGGTATCCGGGTATTCGGGCGTGGCTGCCCTACGCGGTGCTGTTGCCGTTGTCGATAGCCCTGCCGGTCTGGCTGAGCCGAACGCGCCTCGTGGTCACCGAGCGGGAACTACGGGCGGGCAACGCGCGGCTACCGCTGCGATTCGTCTCCGACGTCGAGGTGATCCCACGGGAACGGAAACGACGAGCGCTCGGCCCGGAGCTGGATCCGGCGGCTTTCATGATGCACAGCCCCTGGGCACCAACCGCCGCACGAATCTGGTTGGACGATCCCGACGACCCGACCCCCTACTGGGTGATCAGCACGCGGCACCCGGAACGACTGGCCGAGGTGCTGCGGCGTGGCGAACGGCAGTCCGGCGGAGACCTACGAGAGGAGTAGCCCGGGGACACGTGCTCGGGGTACGCGCACCGCATCCGGACAGCCCGTGGCGATAGTGGATCGGCTCGGCGCCGAACGGGCCGGCGAGAAGTGCGCCACGGTGAGAGCGATGCGTCCGCCGCGGCACGCGTCGAACGTGAACAGCGGACTGGACGTGCGATTCATCACATCCAGCCCGCCATCGGGTCCTCGACCCACGCGTTTCAGGCCGCGCAGTCGCGGCAGACGTATTTCCCGTTCCGCTCCCCCGCCAGTCGATTGCGGTGGTGCACTAGGAAACAGCTGGAGCAGGTGAACTCGTCGGCCTGCTTCGGGAGCACCTTGACGGTCATCTCCTCACCGGAGAGGTCAGCACCCGGAAGCTCGAAATTGTCCGCGATCTCACCCTCGTCCGTGTCCACGGACCCGGACTGAGCATCGTTGCGTTTGGCCTTGAGCTCTTCCAGCGAGTCCTCGGGAAGATCCTCGGACTCGTTGCGCCGCGGAGCGTCGTAGTCGGTGGCCATCTCGTTTCACCCCTGCATTTGTGGAGATTTGCAATGGTGTGCCGCTGGTCAACGTTCCAGGGCTCCAATTTGTGCCCGCACGCGAGAGTGGCGGAGGTCTCCGTTTGTCCTGCGCTCCAAGTTCCCCCGAAACGAGCGACCGACCTCAACCTCACAGCGTGGAGCGCGGGAAGGGTAGCTCATCCCGGAGCGTGATACGCACCGGGTCACCCATAGGTGTGGTATGTGCTTCACCCTGCCGCCGGTGAATCCTGTGACCCGGGCAACGACATGGCAGGGTGGACACGGTCGAACGGGCACGAAGAACGACATCGGTCGGCCGCGGAGACGGTGGGGCGCTCCACCGTTGTCACGATCTGTCCCAGCGACGTAACGGCACACCTGGCAACGACGAAGACACACCGGGCAACAACTTCGACACGACTGTCCGCACGAGGCCGCGTAGTCGCGTATCAACACCTAAGCTGATTGGGGCGGACAGTCGATTCGGCATGAAACCGTTTCGATCTAACTCACCGGGACGAATGACGGCTCGATCAGGGGAGGGTGGCAGAACGTGTCCACCGCGAGCACAGGAAAAGGGCTGCGGGGTCCGCGGTATCGGCGCCGGCGTCCATTGCCCGCGTTGATCCTGCTCGCCGTACTCGCCCTGTTGTCGGGTTTCGTCTGGACCAGGGTGTTCGAATCGACCGAGTCGGTGGAAATGGCGACTCGCTGCAACTTGCCGGAAGCCGGCGCCTCGGCGACGAAGCCCGGCGAACCTCCTACGAAGACGCCGGCGGGCACGATGCTGTCCCGCGACGCGTTGGACGACACCACGCCGAGCCCCCCACAGGACGTCTCGGTGCACGTGTTCAACGCCAACGGTGAGGCCAATCAGGCCACTCTGGTCACCGAGGAGCTGAACAATCTCGGATTCGCCAAGGGGGGCGACCCGGCCAACGATCCGGTCTACACGGATCTGAACCTGAAATGCCACGGCCAGATACGCTACGGCCGTGCGGGTGCCGGAGCCGCCCGCACGCTGAGTCTGATCGCCCCCTGCGCGCAGTTGGTCCGTGACCAACGCCCCGGCACGACGGTGGATCTGGCGCTGGGATCGGAGTTCGACGGGGTGCGCGCCACCCAGCAGGCACACCAGGTACTGCAACAACTCAAGAACTGGGCCAAGGAGAACCGCCGGAGCGGAGCCGACCAGCAGCGGGTGGACCAACCGAACGTCTCCGAGGAACTGCTCGACGCCGCCCGTGACGTGCACTGCTAACCGTTGCCCTTCCCCGGGCCCCACACGGGACCGGGGATGTTCCCGGTCCCGTATCGGCCGCGACACGGGTACGGCGTCGGACTCGGTTCACGCCCGGGCTCCGGGCGAATGGCGCGGCACGCGAAGTTCTCAGATATCGGCGGCCCCGTGCTCGAACAACTTGCCGGTGAGCCCGTCGACGATCCCGGGCGCAGCGCAGACGATGGCCTCGTCCCCCAGACCGTCGGTGGTTCCCGTGGCGGGCAGTCGCAGCCGCGCGCCCGCCTCCGCGGCTATCAGCGAACCGGCGGCCCAGTCCCATCGCGACAGGCCGTGTTCGTAGTAACCGTCCAGCCATCCGGCGGCGACAGCACACAGTTCGAGGGAAGCCGCACCACCGCGCCTGATGTCGCGTATCTCACCGGCCAGCTCCAACAACAGCGAAGCCTGTCGGACACGACGTTGCCGGAGATAACTGAATCCGGTACCGAGCAACGCCAGGTCGAGGCGATGTGAATCGGCGACCCGGAGGGGCTCACCGTCGAGCTCGGCACCGTGGCCCACCGCGGCGCTCCAGACACGCCCCGACGGGGGTTCCACCACGGCACCCGCCAACGAGACGCCGTCCAGCTGCGCGGCGATCGAAACGGCGTACGCGGGGTAGCCGTAGAGATAGTTGACGGTTCCGTCGATGGGATCGACCACCCAACGCAGCCCCGCCTGTTCGGCCTCACCCCCCTCCTCCTCGCCGAGTACCGACTCGCCAGGCCGGAGTTCGGCGAGTCGCCGCCTGATCAGCTTCTCTACCGCCCGGTCCGCGGCCGTCACCACGTCCGTCTCGGTACTCTTCGTGTCCACCGCACCCGTGGTGACGATCTCGTTCCGCATGGTCATCGCCAGGTCGGCGGCCTCCCGCGCGACGAGCACCGAAGTGTCCCGCAGCCCCACGGCGTCATACTGATGTGTCAAACCCACGTTCACATCGCAACACAGCGCGGTTAAAGTCTGCACACCTCGTCCTGAATCGAATAGGAAGGATCAGGCATGGGCACTGCCCGCGGATTCGGCATTGACATCGGCGGCTCCGGCATCAAGGGATGCCCGGTCGATGTCGAGGGTGGAGTCCTGGCCGACGAACGGCTGCGCATCTCGACTCCCCACCCCTCCACCCCGGAAGCCGTGGCCGATGTGGTCGCCGAGATCGTCGGCAAGTTCGGCTGGGACGGCCCGGTGGGCATCACACTACCGTGCGTGATCAAGAACGGCACGGCGTTGACGGCCGCCAACATCGACGAAGACTGGATCGATACAGACGCTCAGGGGCTGTTCGCCAAGCGGCTCGGGCGAGCTCGTGAGCAAATCGTAATGCTCAACGACGCCGACGCCGCGGGGCTGGCCGAGATGCGCTTCGGCGCCGGAGTGGAGCGCGAATCCGGTCTCGTAGTCGTCCTCACATTCGGCACCGGCATAGGCAGCTCGGCGTTCCTGGACGGGCGTCTGCTGCCCAACACCGAACTCGGGCACATCGAGGTCGCCGGGAAGGACGCCGAGGCTGAGGCAGCGGCCTCGGTCAAGGACAACCTCGGACTCAGCTACGAGGAGTGGGCTCCCAGGGTGAGCAGGTACATCCAGGGTCTGGAGAAGTTCCTGTGGCCGGATCTGATCATCGCAGGGGGTGGTGTCAGCAAGAAGTCGCACAAGTGGCTGCCGCTGCTGCAGAACAGAACTCCGATCGTGGCGGCGTCGCTGAAGAACGACGCGGGTATAGTCGGTGCGGCATCAGCCGCCGCGCGACGCGCGTAGTATCCGGCTACGGTGCGAAGACAACCGCACCGCGACTTCCCGAGCCGTGCACCGGGCGTTCCCGCGACGGGAGCGTGCGGCGCGGGCCCGGGGGTTGGTGCGCCGAATGGGGAATGTGGCTTCCGAGCGCGACGAACTCGGGGCGTCGGAGACCCGTGCACACGACACGGTGTTCTGATCAGCCTTGCAGCGGAACCACACTCACCTGACGCAGTTACAATGGAACACGTCCCACCGAATTCACGGCCTTCCGGCACGCCTCGTAGGGCTCGAACGGTGGGTTGTCCCCGACCCCTGGCGGCCGAGGTTTCGCGCCCCCGGCCAGCCCTGACAGACCGTCGCGAAAGGGCGTACGTGGCAGCCGCAGAAACCGCAACCCGACGCTCCGGCTCCGCTGCAGCATCAGGCGGGGCCCGGTCCGAGCCCAACAAGACGAAGACCGCTTCGAACGCGGACACGGCTCCCGAGGCCGAGACCGACGAAGCACCGAAATCCTCGTCCACCGGCAAGAAGAGCTCCAAGGGATCGACCACGACAAAGTCGAGCGGAACCAAGTCGAGCGGGACGAAATCGACCGGCCGCAAGAGCGCTTCCAAGTCGTCGGCGAAGTCGACGACGAAGAAGACGGCCAAGTCGGCCGGTGACGACACCGCGTCCCAATCGACGGGCGAGTCGACTCCGGACCAGGCCAACGGCGAGAACCTGGAGATCGACGAACCGATCGAGACCGATCTGAGTTCGGCCAACATCGGAGACGGCGAGCTCGACGACATCGAGGTCGACATCCCCGAGGAGCCGGAGGTCGTCGAGGACGAGGAAGGCAAGACCGACCCGGACTTCGTCTGGGACGAGGAGGAGTCCGAAGCTCTCCGGCAGGCCCGCAAGGATGCCGAGCTGACAGCTTCGGCCGACTCAGTGCGTGCCTATCTCAAGCAGATCGGCAAGGTCGCGCTGCTCAACGCGGAGGAGGAGGTCGAACTCGCCAAGCGAATCGAGGCGGGCCTCTACGCCGCCGAGCGACTGCGGCAGGCGGAGGAAGCGGGCGAGATGCCCCCCTTGCAGCTGCGGCGGGACCTGCGCTGGATCGTGCGCGACGGTGAGCGTGCGAAGAGCCACCTGCTGGAAGCCAACCTGCGGTTGGTGGTGAGCCTGGCCAAGCGCTACACCGGGCGGGGAATGGCCTTTCTGGACCTGATCCAGGAGGGAAACCTGGGCCTGATCCGTGCGGTCGAGAAGTTCGACTACACCAAGGGCTACAAGTTCTCCACCTACGCCACCTGGTGGATCCGACAGGCGATCACACGCGCCATGGCGGACCAGGCCCGCACGATCCGTATTCCGGTCCACATGGTCGAGGTCATCAACAAACTCGGCCGTATCCAGCGTGAACTGCTGCAGGATCTGGGGCGCGAGCCCACTCCGGAAGAGCTCGCCAAGGAGATGGACATCTCCCCCGAGAAGGTACTGGAGATCCAGCAGTACGCCAGGGAACCCATCTCGCTCGACCAGACCATCGGTGACGAGGGCGACAGCCAGCTCGGTGACTTCATCGAGGACTCCGAAGCCGTGGTGGCCGTGGACGCGGTCTCGTTCACCCTGTTGCAGGACCAGCTGCAGTCGGTGCTGCAAACGCTCTCGGAACGGGAGGCCGGTGTGGTCCGCCTCCGGTTCGGACTCACCGACGGACAGCCACGCACGCTGGACGAGATCGGACAGGTTTACGGCGTCACCAGGGAACGCATTCGCCAGATCGAGTCCAAGACGATGTCGAAACTCCGGCACCCTTCGCGGTCCCAGGTACTGCGCGACTACCTGGACTGAGTGATCCGTTACGGGCCCGTGCCCGCTCGGGGTTCTCCCGGGTGGGGCGGTTCCCGCCAGGCGTGGCGGGGCACTTCGTGGGAACCACACCGTGTGCCCCGCGGCCCGGCAGTACTTCCGGTTCACCGTCTTCCGAACGGGGCTGGCCAATGGGATCGTGCGGCCGGGTGAACGTGTTCCAACACCCGAAATCACACTCACTCCGGCAGCCCCGGAACCGCGCCCGCCCCGAACGGGGCCGGGCGCTTTTTCGTGTCGGCTCCGAACCCGCCCGAAGCGAAGTCCCGCCGCTCGCCCATGGGTGACGGACGGCGGGGCGCCACTCGCCGCGGCCACACCGCGGCCACGAGGCCGGGAGCCTGATCGTGAATGGCCTCGGCCGGGTCGTTCGGTCCGTCCACCCGTTCCGGAGAGGCCTCCGAGCGATACACCCCTCGCGAAAAGTGATCGGGGACACATTTTTCGTGCCACAGGTCGGGAACAGGACGACTCAGCCCGTTCGCCCACAGCGGAACCCTTGGCGTCGCAGCAAGCGAAAATATGCCGAAAAACATACTGAAGAGCTATTGCTTTTTGATTCACATCACAGATCGTGATCGACCAACAGTATTGTTTTCGCTGGTCAGCATGCCAATGGCAGGCAGGGCTACAGTGTGCTCCCGCTCACTCCGCCATTCGGGCATTTCCGGGTGACGCAAGTCGCTGATCGAGGTTGGAACAGTGACGCGAGCCCAAGTGTCTGTAAGAGTGGAACTTGCGACACCGGCCCCGTCGCCAGCGGGCTACCGGTGGTTGCAGCAGGATCGAGGCGTCGGGTACCCCCGACGCCGGGACGGAGGGAGATTCCGATGCCTGACACACTCACCCGCCCCGAGTTGACCGCCGCCGACCGCTGTGACCGCTGCGGGGCCGCCGCAAAGCTCAGGGCAGTTCTCCAGTCCGGCGGAGAACTGCTGTTCTGCGGACACCACGCCCGTGAGTTCAAGTCGGGACTCAGCGAGATCGAGGCGGATCTGCAGGAAGACGAACAGATCGAACTCTGAGATCACGGTTACCGGACCCTCGGGACGCCGGACGAGCCGAGCAGTCGGTGAATCCGGCCACCCGGCGAACTCCGGAGCCGGTTCCGGGGATGGAACCACAACGAGTGCCCGGTCGGATTCCTCCGGCCGGGCACTTCGTGTTTCGTTCCTTCTCACCCCGCTGGCTCCCCTGCCCCACTGCCCTTGCCCCACTGGCCTTGCCCCACCGGAGCCGGACGGCTCCGGACCGGAAGCGGCGGGAGGCACCGGCGGCCACCCCGATACCGGCCCGGATGCCGAGACGTCGTCAGGAACCCGGGCACGTAACCGGAAGCCCGAGCACGTCACCAGGAACGAAGGGTGGCGATGCGCTCCTCCAGCTGTTCGATGCTGGCGCTGGCGGTGGCCGGCCCGCCACAGACGCGACGCAACTCCTTGTGAATCGCCCCGTAGGGCTTGCCGGTCCGCTGGTGATGCAGTGAAACCACCTTGTTGAGTTCCTTGCGCAGCTCCTTGAGGCGCTCCTGGACACTCTGCGAACGCTGCTTGTCGGCGCCGGACTGCCCGTCACCGGACGATCCACCCTGCTGCGAAGCGCCCCTCGGTGGCGTGGCCTGCTCCGCCTTGTACTGCTTCTCGCGCTTGTCAACCTCGCGCAGCTGATCCTGCTGGCGCTGCTGCAACAGCGCTCGCACCTGGTCCGGCTCCAGCAGACCGGGCAACCCGATGTAGTCCTGCTCCTCCTCGGTGGTGGCGAAGGCAGCGGTACCGAACGAGGAGCCGTCGTAAATCACCTGGTCCAGCTCGGCCTCGGCACCCAGCGAGGTGTAGGGCTGCTCGTTCTCCCCCGGCTCGTCGCGCTGCCGGTTGGCCTCGACCAGTTCCTCGTCGTTCCAGCCCTCCTTCTCCCGGTGCGGCTTGCCGAGCACGTGGTCGCGATCGGCCTCCAGCTGGCTGGCGAGTTCGAGCAGCACGGGCACGCTGGGCAGGAAAATACTGGCGGTCTCGCCGGAGCGGCGGGCACGTACGAACCGGCCGATGACCTGTGCGAAGAACAGCGGGGTGGAGGCACTCGTGGCGTAGACCCCCACCGCGAGCCGCGGCACGTCCACTCCCTCGCTGACCATGCGCACCGCCACCATCCAACGGTCGTCGGACTCGGCGAAGGCGGCGATTCGCTCGGAGGCCTGCGGATCGTCGGAAACCACCACGACCGGTTCCGTTCCACTGATGCGTCGCAGCGTCTTGGCGTAGGAACGGGCGCTCTTCTGGTCCGAGGCGATCACCAACCCGCCCGCGTCCGGCATCCCGTCGCGGCGGAGGTGGGTGAGTCTGGTGTCGGCGGCCTGCAGGACGGAGGGAATCCATTCCCCACCGGGATCGAGCGCGGTGCGCCAGGCGCGCGCGGTCTGCTCGGCGGTCATGGGCTCGCCCAACCTGGCGGTGAACTCGTCACCGGCGCTGGTGCGCCAGCGGGCCTCGCCCGAGTAGGCGAGGAAAATGACCGGCCGGACCACACCGTCCCGCAGCGCGTCGGAATAGCCGTACAGATGATCGGCCTTGCTGCGCTGCGCCCCGTCGGAGTCGGGCTCGTAGGTGATGAACGGGATGGGGTTGTCGTCGGAACGGAACGGTGTACCGGTGAGGCTGAGCCTGCGCTCTGCGGGGGTGAATGCCTCCCGAACCGCGTCGCCCCAGGATTTGGCATCGCCCGCGTGGTGGACCTCGTCCAGAATCACCAGGGTTTTTCTGCGCTCGGTTCGCACCCGGTGCAGATTGGGATGCGAGGCGACCTGTGCGTAAGTGAGCGCGACACCACGATAGTCACGGGAGGTCGTACCGTCGGAGTTGCTGAACTCGGAGTCGATCGGGATCCCGGCGCCGCCCGCGGCGAGCGCCCACTGATGCTTGAGGTGCTCGGTGGGGGTAACCACCGTCACAGCCTCCACCGTCCGGTCGGCCAACAACTCGGCGGCGACGCGCAGCCCGAAAGTGGTCTTACCCGCTCCCGGCGTCGCCACCGCCATGAAGTCGCGTGGTTTGCTCGCCAGGTACCTCGTCAACGCTCTGCGCTGCCACGCACGCAGCGGCTTCTCGTTGGCCTGTGACGGGTCGCTGAGCACCGAACGAACGGATTGGTCAACTTGCGCCTCGGACACGCTCGTCTGCCACTCCTTTCCGATCAACACCCGCGGCCGGAGTCATCCGCCTCCGATCGGCCGAAACCCTCGGCAACGATACTTCCGCGCGGCACCAAGAACCTCCGGGAGCCTACCGCTCGACCACTCGCCAACGAGCCCGCAGGGGCGGGGGCGCCGGAGAATGAAACCCCGCGACGACTACCGGGCGCACTACGGACACCGGCGACGACATACTGGAGGTGGTATGAATCCGAGTTCGAACCGCGACGGGCGGGAACGCTCCCGCAGCCGAGCGAGCGGACCGAGACGCCTGGTGGTCCAAACCCTGCGCAAGTCGTGGAACGACGACATCTTCTCGGAGTCGGCGGCCGCCGCGTTCTGGCAAACGCTCTCCCTGCCGCCGCTGCTGCTGGGACTGCTGGGCAGCCTGGGGTTCGTGGGTGAGTGGCTGGGCCCCGAAGTGGTCGAGACCATGCAGCGCAGAGTCGTGGGATTCGCCGGAACGATCTTCAGCGACAACGTCGTCGACCAGATCATCCATCCCACGGTCGCCGACATCCTGACCAGCGGGCGGACGAGGGTCGTCTCGGTGGCGTTCCTGCTGTCGCTGTGGGCCGGTTCCTCGGCCCTGGCCTCGTTGATCGACTCGATCACGCTGGCCTACGACCAGTACATGGTGCGTAACGCGATCTGGCAACGGGTACTGGCACTGTTGCTGTACCTGGTCAGCCTGGTCGCCGCGATGCTCATCCTGCCGCTGACCGCGCTGGGGCCGCGCTGGCTGCTCGACGTGCTGCCCGAGTGGCTCCGTGCGGACGTGACCGTGCTCATCCGGCTGTTGTACTTCCCGGTCACCGGGGTACTGCTGGTACTGGCGCTGGCGACGCTGTACAAACTCGCGCTGCCCCGCAAGCTTCCCTGGCATCGCGGGTTGCCCGGCGCGCTGCTGGCGATGGTGGTGTTCCTGTGCTCCAGCGTGGGGCTGCGCCTCTACATCACCTGGGTGACCAGCACCGGATACACCTACGGTGCGTTGGCCACTCCGATAGCCTTCCTGCTGTTCGCCTTCTTCATCGGATTCGCGGTGGTGGGCGGAGCGCAGTTCAACAACGCGATTCAACGCACCTGGCCCGCCGGGATGACGCGACGGGAACGGCGGCGCTGGCGGCGCCTGGAGATGCAACGTGCCGCCCAGCGGTTGCGCACCGAACGTGGCTACGAAGCCTGGCGTGGCGGTACGGGGCACGACAGGACGGAGTACGAGCGGACAGGGCGGGACAGGACAGAGCACGACAGGACAGCGCAGGACCGGGAGCACGACACCACGTCCGAGGACTGCGGCGCCACGACGAATTCCGCTCCCACAACCGGGGACTCCGACGGTGCCCGCGGGCCGGATTCACCCGGCGCGGGACCGGGTACCGAACCTCCGCACCGCGGGCGACCGCCGACCGAACCGAATTCGGAATGAGGCACGGAACGAGATCGGCCCTACTCGTCGTCGCCACCACCGGGCGGGAGCCCCTCGAAGATCTCCTTGCACTCCGGGCACACCGGGGAGCCGGGCTTGGCCGATTTGGTGACCGGGAACACCTCGCCGCACAGGGCGACCACGTGGCTCCCCATCACGGCACTCTCGGCGATCTTGTCCTTCTGGACGTAGTGAAAAACCTCGGGCCGGTCGTCACTGGTCTGCTCGGTGTTCTCCGGCCGGGTATCGGTCTCCGGAAGAGTAGTCGTAGTCATAACACCATGATGCCCCACCACGTGGGACCGCGACGCCGTCCGGTAGCGGCCGAGCCGAGGAACCGCCCCGGAAGGGCCACGACCGTCATTCCCCGTCGATCACCCGGTGCTCCGTGTCCTCCAGCTCACGCTTCCGGGAATCGCGGTGGTACCGGTTGACGTGCTCGCTCTTACGAGGAGGCCGGTCATTGGCCACCAACACCGCTATCCAGGGCAACGGGATGGAGACGGCGATGATGATCAGGGACAGCCACCAGATCGGGTAAACCATGACGGCCGCCACCAGACAGGGGATGCGCAAGGACATCATCAGCGCGTACTTCTTGCGCCTGGCCGCTTGCTGATCGTCGTACGACGGCTCTGCCTCGGTGATGAGCACCGGGGTGTCGTCACTACGCTGGGAGCCACTCACGACACCACCTCCACACTCACATCGTCCCACTCGACCGTCCCACCGCACATCCCCGGCGTGATTCGTCCCGGAGGACGCTGGCGAGCGCGCGGTACCGGCGACCCCGGACGACGCCGCCGGATCACGGGTGTGCCCGAATCCGGAGGACACCGACGTGTGAGGATCGAGGACGTGACTCCCGAACTATCGCACGATCGCATCGACCGGCTGCGCGAGGCGTTGCTCGCGGCGAACTACACGGCCGACGGCGTGCTCGACACGTTGGGGCCGCAGGCCCACGCCGCCCTGGGAAGAGGGGAACCCGAACCGGCGATTCGGGCCACTTCCGAAGCGGGCGCGCTCAACACGCTCATCCGCGTATTCCTGCTCGGGCACCCGGTCGACCAAGCCGCGGCGGAACAGGCACTGCACCCGCTGACCGTGGAAGAGGCCGTCGCGGCAGGCGTCCTCGTGCACGACGGTGACTCGGTACGTGCGGGACTGGACATCCGACCGCACGCCGCCACGGGCAACTCGTGGTGGATCATCTCCGACCTGGACGCGGACACGCGTCCCTCGAACCTGCCGGTTTCCCGCGAGCACGTGCTCGGAGTCGGCCACGCCTCGCTGAGTCTGATACGCGCCACCCCGACCAGGCAGGTGGGATCGTTGCTCGACCTGGGGACGGGATGCGGCGTGCAGGCGCTGCACGCCGGCACGCACGCGGAACGGGTGACAGTCACCGACGTCTCCGAGCGGGCGCTGTCGCTCGCGAAGGCCACGTTCCGACTGAACCGCATCGATGTGGAGGCGCTCCACGGCGACTGGTTCGACCCCGTGGCAGGACGACGCTTCGACCAGGTGGTGTGCAACCCGCCGTTCGTGGTCGGCCCCGCACGAACCGATTTCGTCTATCGCGACTCCGGACTGTCCGGCGACGACGCGAGCGCTCTCGTGGTGGGCAGGGTTCCGGAACTGCTCAACGAGGGCGGCACCGCACACGTGCTCGCCTCGTGGTTGCACCTGGAGGACGAGGACTGGCGGGAACGGGTCGCCGGCTGGTTGCGCCACAGCGACGTGGACGCCTGGTTCGTGCAGCGCGACGTGGCCGAGCCGGAGTTGTACGTCGGCACGTGGCTGCGCGACGCCGGGATCGACCCGAAGTCGGAAACCGGCAGGACCAAATCGGCCGAATGGCTGGAGTGGTTCGAGACAAACGGTGTCACGGCCGTCGGTTTCGGCTTCGTCACGCTGCGCCGCAATCCGGGGCAACAGCCAGGTGAGGTGGTGTGCGAGGACCTCAGGCAGGCTTTCGACGACCCACTCGGCGCCGAGGCCGACGAGTGGCTGCGCAGGATCGAGTGGCTGCGGCAGCGCCCGACCCGGGAGGAGCTGCTGCGCAGTCCGTTGGTGACCGCACCGGGGCTGGTGCTGGAGCAGGTCAGCTCGCACGAGCAGGACGGCTGGAGCACCTTCGTACACCGGCTGCACCGAACCGACGGACCCGGCTGGCAGCACGAGGTCGACGAGATCGGGGCCAACCTGATCGCGGGTTGCCAGGGCGCGCTCGCCACCGACGAACTGCTGGAGCTGCTTGCCGCCGGACACGGGGCCGATTCCGCCGAGCTGGCCCGTTCGGCCGAACCGGTGCTGCGTGAGTTGATCCGGCACGGCATGCTGCTTCCCGCCGAGTGGGGAGCACAGCGATGAGAGCGGTGGTGACGCGAGTCTCGGAAGCGGCGGTGCGCGTGGACGGCGAGGTGGTGGGAAGCATCACCGAGCCGGGGCTGCTGGTGCTGGTGGCGGCGACCCACTCGGACACGTCCGAACAGGCGGAGGTCATGGCGCGCAAGCTTCACGAGCTGCGGGCGCTGCGGGACGAGCGGTCCTGTGCCACCGCTGACGCACCGTTGTTGGTGATCAGCCAGTTCACCCTCTACGGGAGCACTCGGAAGGGGCGGCGACCGTCCTGGAGCGCCGCGGCGGCGCCCGAACAGGCCGAACCGCTGGTGGAGTCGGTGGTCGAGCGGCTGCGCGACCGCGGCGCACGGGTGTCGACAGGAGTGTTCGGAGCGGAAATGGCGGTGGAGAGCACCAACGACGGCCCGTTCACACTGCTCGTGGAGACCTGATTGAAGTTTTCCGGTCGGGTCGGTGGGTCGCTCCGCTCGGCGGAACCTCTCGCACGGCTCGTGAGCGGTTCCGGAGACATCGAGTAGGTAGAGCGTCCACCCCGCCGTTCTCAACGTATAGCGCGCCCGGGGACTTGTGGCAAGACCCGGGTCGTGGCGCAGGCTTGTCCGCCGAGCCTACGGAGACGGGGGATTTCAGTGATCGACGTGATCATCGCGGGTGGCGGGCCGACCGGCCTGATGCTGGCAGGTGAGCTGCGGTTGCACGGCCTGCGCGTGATCGTGCTGGAACGGGAGGTGGAGCCGACCCCGGTGGTCCGCGCACTCGGTCTGCACGCGCGCAGCGTGGAGGTGATGGACCAGCGCGGTCTGTTGGAGCGGTTCCTGAGGCACGGCAGGCAGTATCCGGTCGGCGGCTTCTTCGCGGGCCTCAGCAAACCGTCACCGGAGCGGTTGGACACCGCACATCCGTACGTCCTCGGAATCCCGCAGCCGATCACCGACCGCCTACTCACCGAGCACGCCACCGAGATGGGCGCCGAACTCGCCCGTGGCCGCGAACTGGTGGGGGTGGAGCAGGACGAAGCGGGGATCACCGCCGAAGTGGCGGACGGCACGCTGCTGCGCTCGCGCTACCTCGTCGGCTGCGACGGCGGGCGAAGCACGGTGCGCAAACTGCTCGGCGTCGGCTTCCCCGGTGAACCCGCCAGCACCGAGACGCTGTTGGGTGAGATGGAAGTGACCGAGGATGCGGCGACGGTTGCCGCAACCGTCGCGGAAGTCCGCAAGACCCAACCGCGGTTCGGCCTCGGGCCCCTTGAGGACGGGGTGTACCGCGTCGTCGTCCCCGCGGCGGGGGTATCCGAGGACCGCTCTGTCCCACCAACCCTCGAGGAGTTCAAGCAGCGGTTGCGGACCTTCGCGGGCACCGACTTCGGCGCGCACTCACCGCGCTGGCTCTCCCGCTTCGGCGACGCCACACGGCTCGCCGAGCGCTACCGGGTCGGCAGGGCGCTGCTGGCGGGCGATGCGGCGCACGTGCACCCGCCCACCGGCGGGCAGGGACTCAACCTCGGCATCCAGGACGCGTTCAACCTCGGCTGGAAGCTCGCGGCCGAGATCAACGGCTGGGCGCCGGAGGGGCTGCTGGACAGCTACCAAACCGAGCGGCACCCCGTGGCCGTGGATGTGCTGAACAGCACTCGCGCGCAGATGGAATTGCTGTCCGCCGGGCCGGGCCCCCGCTCGGTACGCGAGCTGGTGTCGGAACTGATGGACTTCGAGGAGGTCAACCGGTATCTGATCGAGAAGATCACCGCTACCGGGATCCGCTACGACTTCGGCGGGGGCCACGAGCTGCTCGGCCGTCGGATGCGGGACGTGAAGCTGGGACGGGGACGGCTCTACGAACTGATGCACCACGGTCGCGGGCTGTTGCTCGACCGAACCGGTCGGCTCTCGGTGGCGGGCTGGGCGGACCGGGTGGAACACGTGGTGGACGACTTCGAGGAACCGGACGTGCCCGCGATGCTGCTGCGGCCGGACGGCCACGTGGCCTGGGTCGGCGACGACCAACCGGAGCTGGTCGAGCGGCTGCCCACCTGGTTCGGCGCCGCGTGCTGAGCGCACGGCTCGTTCGAACGCCGAGGGGAGCTCGCTCGGAACACCGCGCTCGCGGCTTCCGCCTCTCCCCTGGCATCTTCTCCCACACGGGCATCGGCCACGTCGAGTGTGACGACGCTGACGTCGCTCATCCGACGATTTCGGGAACGATTTCGGCAACGTGTGCGTTTTCCAGGTAACCAAACCACAACACAACGCCCGAGCACCGGTTCCACAGCCGGTCACCGGCCGTCCCTCGAACCACCGCCCAGGTGGAGGTTGGACCCGCCGGGAGGGCGGCGAACCAGCCGACCGAGATGCCACAGGCCGTGAAACAGCCGCTTCCGATCAGCCAGACGAGAAGCCCCACATCTCGTACCGCCGATCCGACCCCACGGTCGATCCGACGAGGAACCAGAACCGAACCGACTCAACCACCGGCACCATCCGCCACCGACGATACCGAAGAAGGACGAATCATTACCACCACACCGAGCGTACCCGTCCTTCGTGTGGCGCGGTGGCGTGCCGGTACCCCGGCACCCGACAACCAGCCCGTCAGGGAGGTAGCTCTATGACCGTCCCGCAGACCACAGCCCCGGACGTCACCAACGAGGCCGACCTCGACAACCAGGGGCCATCGGCCGATCTGGTGCGGGTCTACCTCAATGGTATCGGGCGTACCGCACTGCTCAGCGCCCAGGACGAGGTGGACCTCGCCAAGCGAATCGAGGCCGGAGTGTTCGCCAAGCACCTGCTGGACACTTCGGAGGACATGACCAGGGAGCGTCGTAGCGACCTCAAGACGGTCGTGCGCGACGGCCGTGACGCGAAGAACCACCTGATGGAAGCCAACCTGCGGCTGGTGGTGAGCCTGGCCAAGCGCTACACCGGGCGGGGAATGCCACTGCTGGACCTGATCCAGGAGGGAAACCTGGGCCTGATCCGTGCGGTCGAGAAGTTCGACTACACCAAGGGCTACAAGTTCTCCACCTACGCCACCTGGTGGATCCGACAGGCGATCACACGGGGAATGGCCGATCAGAGCCGTACGATCCGCCTACCCGTCCACCTGGTGGAGCAGGTCAACAAGCTCGCCCGGATCAAGCGGGACCTGCACCAGAAGCTCGGCAGGGAGGCCACCGAGGAGGAGATCGCCGGCGAGGCGGACATGTCGGTGGAAAAGGTGATCGACCTCATGGATCACTCCAAGGATCCGGTCAGCCTGGACATGCCGGTCGGGTCGGAGGAGGACGCCCCGCTCGGGGACTTCATCGAGGACTCCGAGAACGCCGATGCCGAGAACGCCGTGATCTCCGGGTTCCTGCAGGACGATCTGCGTCGCGTGCTGGACACGTTGGAAGGTCGGGAGCAGCAGGTGATCCGCATGCGTTACGGCCTGGACGACGGCCAGCCACGCACGCTGGACCAGATCGGCAAGGCGTTCGGTCTCTCCCGGGAACGTGTTCGCCAGATCGAGCGTGAGGTCATGTCGAAGCTGCGGCAGGGTGACCGGGCGAACAAGCTGCGCTCCTACGCGAGCTGAGCCGGAACTCGCACGCCGTGTCGCCGGGGTGAACCCGTTCACCCCGGCGACACGAAGGCCTCGCGGGAAACACTCCACGTGGAGCGAGTCCTTCAGGTGGAACGGGGCCTTCAGGTGGAGAAGGTCACCGCGGGCCCAGCAGACGCTCTCGCCAGCGTCGGACGTCCTCGGGAGCGGCACCGTGCCGCATCAGCCAGCCGGCCACCCCCTCCTCGTGCGACTCCAGGCGTTCGAGCGCGTGTTCGATGGCGTGCGCCGGCGCGGAAACGAACTCGTCGACATCGGATTCGTCGACTCCCGGTGGTAGCTCGGGTTCTATCCGGAGCCGCCGCAGCACCTGACGCATGTTGCGGTCGGTGTGCACGTAGTCGGCCACCACCGCGTCGTAGCGAACTCCCGCCGTACGCAACAGCATCGCGCAGGCCACACCGGTACGGTCCTTGCCCGCGGCACAGTGCACCAGCACCGGACCGTCGGTTTCCACCGCGATCCGGAAGACCTCCAGCAGCGGTTTCGCGGCGAAGTCCAGGATGTAGCCGTACAGCTCCGGCAACGTCAGCCAGGGGTCATGCCCCGACTCCCCGCGCAGCCCTTCGAGCAGCGGGATCCGGTGAACCGTGCTGACGTTTTCCAACGGGTGCACCGCGTCGGATTCCGTACCGGTGTCGCGAAGGTCTATCACCGCTCGGGGCGGCCAGTGGGGAGTCTCCGGGGGATCCTGGTCCCCGTGATAAGGCGCATCACTGCGTAACAGCACACCGGGACTGGTGGTCACCCCGTCCTCGACGGGCAGTCCCCCCAGATCCCGAAAGTTGACCAGTCCGTTCGGAACACCGTCGCTCCGCTCTGCCATTGGAATGCGCCCTTTCCCTCCAAGCCGTGCGCGGAAGCCTTCCGCGCACGTAATCATGGACAGGATCGCAGGTTCTCCGGCAAGCCTGAAGGCTTCGCTCGTCCCGAGAAGACACGAAGTCCCGTCGCAGTGACTCGGGTCTCCCCTGCCGGGACTCGCGTGTCCCCTACGAAGACTCACGTATTCCCTGCGAACGAGTGATCCGGCGAAGCGGAGCGCGATGCCCTCGTATTCGGTGCGGCTCCCGCGAGCGCTACTGGTCGCTCGGGACGTCGACCTCCCGCTCGGTGAGAACCACGGTCCGGTCACCGAGGGGTTCGTCGATCGGGGCGACCACGGGTGGATAACGCAGATCCATGGTGCACGGACCGGACGGATTCGGGTTCTCCTCGACGAGAACCAACTCCACCCGTTCGGCACTCTGACCGGTCACCTGGGCGCGCACGCTGCCACATCCTCCCTCCTGGCCGATCGCGACGAGTTTCCTGCCCGAATTCCTGGTCCAGAGCTCACTGGGGTAGCCCTCGGGCAACGCGGAGGCATCGACCTGCTCGGCGGGAACCTCGGTGCCCTTCGGCTTTCGCCCTGGGGGTCCCGCGTCACCGTCGTCGGGCGCGATCCTGGACCGCTGTTGTTCGGAGGGCGGCGGTGGTGGCTGGGCACCGAACCCGACATCGGACCGCCCTTCACCACAGGCGGTCAACGCGAACAGCATCACACCGGCACCCAGCAGGGTTGGCAGTCGTCTCATACCACCTGGACGTGGCCACCCCATTCGCCGGTTGCGCCGCGTGTCGGATTGGCGACAACGCGACACACCGAACCGCCGCGCGGAGTTCACCGGAGCCTGCGCGGTCCGGAGTCGGGAGAATCGGGTGTCGGCCCCAACCCGAGCACCGCACCCGTGACCCAGGCACCCGACGGGGCGGCCAACACCGGCTCCAGCACCAGCTCACGCACTTCGGGCAGATCCTCGGCCAGGCTGGCCACCCGCAGCACGAGGTCCGCCATCGAGTCGAGATCCGCCGCCTGGCCCCCGCGATAGCCGGTGAGCATCGGCGCGGCGCGCGGCTCCCTGATCAGCTCCGCCACATCGGTGTCGGTCAGCGGCACCGCCCGATAGGCACGATCACCGATGAGGTCGTTGGCGGGACCGGCCAGGCCGAAGGAAACGAGGGTACCGAAGGAGGGATCGTCCATCAGCCGTATCACGCACGACGTTCCCTTGGGGGCCATCCGCTGCACGTAGAGCTCGGCCGTTCCGGAAAGGTCGTACAGGTCCCGGTAAGCGGTTCGCACCGCGTCGGGCCCACCGAGGTCGAGACGCACCCCGGCCAGATCCGTACGATGCCGAAGTCGTTCGCTGGCCGACTTCAACGCCACGGGAAACCCGACCTCCTCGGCGGCTGCCACCGCCGAATCGGCATCGGTGACCAGTCGGAACGCCACCACGTCGATCCCGTAGCACTCCAGCAGCAGCACCATCTGCTCGTCGGACAGCCTGCCGATCCCCGTTCCTGTCCATTCCTCGACCAACCGGCGTGCCCGTTCGACGTCGACTCCTTCCGGACGGACGAACTCACCCTGCGGCGCGGCACGCCAGTTCGCGTACCGCACCGCACGGGCCAGCGCCAGCACCGCCCGCTCCGGGCTGGGATAGGAGGGCACCGAGCCGGGGCCGGGAGTTCCGTCCGGCCCCGGAACCGCCAGTTCGTCGGGCACTCCTTCGGCTGCGAGGAAGGTGCTCACCACCGGTTTGGTTCGCAGCGTTCCCGCCTCGTGCAGCGCGGTGCGCAGCTGCCTGGCGTAAGCCGTGCCCGGAACGGCCACGGGCGGGGCGAACACCGTGACCAACGCGTCCACCTCGCTGTTCTCGGCAGCGGAGCGTACCGCCGCGGCGAACTCCTCGGGGCCGGCGGCGGCCCCGACGTCCACCGGGTCCACAACCGGACGCAGCCCCTGCTCCAGGGCGGCGTCGGCGGCCAGCATCCCCAGTGCGCTCGAATTACCAACGATCGCCACCCGCTCACCGCCGGGCAGTGGCTGGTGTGCCAACAACAGCGCGGCGTCGAACATCTGCGCCACGGACTCGACCCGAATGACGCCCGCCTGATCGAACAGCGCCTGCACACTGGTCTCGTCGATCCGTACCGAAGTGGCGGCCAGTCCCGGACGCACGGCGTGACGTCCCGACTTGACCGCGATTATCGGTTTGCTGCGCCCCAGGCGTCGTGCCAGGCGAGCGAACTTGCGCGGATTGCCGAACGACTCCAGGTACAGCAGCACCACGTCGGTGGCGGTGTCGGTCTGCCAGTACTGCAGCAGGTCGTTGCCGGAAAGGTCGGCACGGTTGCCCGCGGAGACGAATGTGGAGACCCCGAGGCCGCGCTCGGTGGCCGCGGCCAGGATCGCCACTCCCAGCGCCCCGGACTGGCAGAAGAACCCGGTCCTGCCGCGTCCGGGCAGGCGCGGGGCCAGACTGGCGTTCAGCCGCTGAGCCGGGTCGGTGTTGACCACACCCAACGCGTTGGGGCCGACCACGCGCATGCCGTAGACCCGCGCCTGGTGCACCATGCTGCTCTCGGCCTCCCGACCGCTGGGACCGACCTCGCTGAAACCCGAGCTGACGATCAGCAGCGCTTTGACGCCCTTGGTCAGGCAGGCGTCCAGCACCTCGGCGACACCGCCCGCGGGGATGGCGATCACAGCCAGGTCTATGTCGTCGGGGATGTCGAGCACCGAGGCGTAGGAACGCACTCCCCGGACCGCCCGGTGCTCCGGATTGACCGGGTATATCGGTGCGGCGGAATCGGCCCCGAGCAGGTTAGCCAGCACGGTGTGGCCGATCTTGTCCGGGGCGATGGAGGCGCCGATCACCGCTACCGAACGCGGGTGCAGCAGGTTGTGCACGCTGCGGGCTTCGGCGGCCTGTTCCCTGGCGCGTGCGACCGCCAGTGACTCCTCGGTCGGGTCGAGCGGGAACTCCAGGTGGACCAGTCCCTCCTCCATGGCCCGTTTGACCTCGTAACCGGCGTCACGGAAAACGCGGACCATCTGGGAGTTCTCGGCGAGGACCTCGGCGACGAACCGGCTGAGGCCGCACTCCCGCGCCGCGGCCGCGAGGTGTTCGAGCAGGATCGATCCGAGCCCTCTGCCCTGGTGCCCGTCCTGCACCACGAACGCCACCTCGGCCGACTCCTCCGGTTCACGCAGCCGATCGAAACGCCCCACCGCGACTATGTCGTCACCGAGCAGCGCCACCAGCGCCACCCGGTTGACGTAGTCCACACGGCTGAAGCGGTCGACGTCGCGCTGCGGCATCCGCGGATAGGGCGAGAAGTAGCGGTAGTAACGGGTGCGATCGCTGAGCCTGCCGTGGAATGCCACGAGTTGATCGGCGTCGGCGGGCAGGATCGGCCGCAGATGAACCGTGCCGCCGTCCGAGAGGACGACGTCGGCCTCCCAGTGGCGCGGGTAGTGGGCTTCCGGTTCCCACTGCTGCTGTTCGCTCGCGGAATCGTCCACCGTGAACCTCTCAGCGACTGCCGTGCGCTTGTCCGAACTATCGACCGAAGGAACTCGTAGAGCTTTCCCGGTCGTGTTGTCGCCCGCAAGTGGTGGTGTTCCCCGCGCGGCACCACCGACCGGATGGCTTCGATCAGTCGCGGCCGTCCAGCGGTTCCAGACCGTGCAGCGGAAAAACCGCGTTCCTGGTGTCCCGGATCGCCGGATCCACCGCGTACTCGACCGTGCCGTCCCAGGGAGTGAATGCCGTCTCACCTCCGTCGGTCATCGACGTCGGCAGGGCCACGTTGCCCGCTACCTTGCTCGCGTGGGCGATCCAGTCGGCGGGAACGTTGCGCTCGGCCGCGACGTCCCGATCGAGCGCCGTGGCCAGCAGATGGGTCCAGGCGCGGGGGACGACCCTGTGCAGCGCGTAACCACCCCCGCCGAGGATCAACCAGTTCCCCATCGCGTAACGATCGGCGAAGCTCCGCAACGAACGGTGGGCGGCGCGTTGCCCGTCCACGGACAGCGCGAGGTCGGCCAACGGGTCCTCCCGGTGCGGATCAGCACCGCACTGGGTAACCAGCACCTGCGGGGCGAACGTATCCAGCAACGAGGGGACCACGGCGTGCAGCGCCCGGAGCCACCCCGCGTCCCCCGTCCCCGGGGGCAGTGCCACGTTCACCGACTCGCCCTTCGCGGCACCCTCGCCGACCTCGGTGGGGAAACCGGTACCCGGCCACAGGGTGTGGGGGTGCTGGTGCAGCGAGATCGTCATCACCCGGGGATCCTCCCGGAACGCCGTCTGCACCCCGTCACCGTGATGCACATCGATGTCCAGGTAGGCGATCCGGTCGATCCCGTTGGCCAACATCCAGGCGATGGCGACCGCGCAGTCGTTGTAGACGCAGAATCCGGCCGCGTTGTCCGCCATCGCGTGGTGCAGGCCGCCCGCCAGGTTGACGGCACGATTGGCACGACCGGACACGATCTGTTCGGCCGCGGTAAGGGAGCCTCCCGCGACGAGCGAGGCCGACTCGTGCATTCGGTCGAATATCGGGTTGTCATCGGTGCCCAGCCCGTGTCCCACGTCGGGGCCCTCCGTTGGAGCGGCTCGAACGGCCGCCAGATACCCGGGCGTGTGAACCCGTTCGAGTTCGGCGTCGGCCGCCTGTCCGGGGACCAGTGGAACCACCCCGTCGAGTACCCCCAACGAGCGCGCCAGTCGCATCGTCAGGTCCAGCCGAACGGGGTGCAGCGGATGGTTACCGCCCAGGTCGTAGGAGAGCAGTGACTCGTCCCAGACAACGGCGCACTCGTTGCTCATGGTGGGAAGCTACCCGCCAGGAGGGACGTGACACACCCGTTGACTCATCCCGGCCAGGCACCGGTGGCAGTGGGTCGGTGGGGATCGGCGGACCACTCGGACCAGGACCCCGGGTAGAGCACCGCCGGGTTCTCCGGAGTGCGCAGCCCGGCGTGCTCCAACGCGAGAACCACCGAACAGGCATTGATCCCGGAACCGCAGTAGGCTCCTGCGACCCCCGTCGCGGTGAGGCCGAACTCGGTGAACCGCGTCGACAGTTCGGTCGGAGAACGCCAGGTGCCGGCAGCGGTGACGTGTTCCCCGGCGGGAGCGTTGTAGGCCCCCGGAATGTGTCCGGCTCGCGGATCCACGGGTTCGGTCTCACCCCGGTACCGCTGGCCCGCCCTGGCATCCAGCAGAATCCCGGTGCGAGCCAGTCGCCGCGCCCCCTCCGCGTCGGTAACCGGCATGTTCCCGGGAGAGACCACGAATTCCCCCGGTTCCGGTCGCGGCACCTCCCTGGTGACGGGCAACCCGGCGGCGGACCACGCGGCGAATCCGCCGTCGAGCACGTGGACATCGGGGTGTCCCGCCCAACGCAGCAACCACCAGGCGCGCGCGGCCACCGAACCGTCCGCGGAGTCGTAGACGACCACTCGCCGGTCGGAGTTCACGCCGGCACGACGAAGCGCTCGCTGCAGCACCTCGGGATCCGGCAGCGGATGCCTACCACCGGCCTCCCCGGCTGGTGGGGCGGCCAGCTCGGTCTCGGTGTCGACGAACACCGCCCCGGGCAGGTGCCCCTCGGCGTACTCCCGCTCCCCGGGAGGCCCGAGCAGATTCCAACGAACGTCCAGCACTACGGGCGGCTCGGTACCGCCGAGCGCGGACTCGAGTTGTCGGGGGTTGATCAGCGGACTCATCGCGACCTCCGGTCTCGGTCCGGGTGACTTCATCACGTTGAACGTGCCGATGTTCGACTGCGTGCCCGCCGAACGTCACCGCGGCCCGGTGATCCGGCCGGAGCAGGACTCGAGCCCAGCTCGGAAGCCGAGCCACCGGCAGCGCAGCCGCTTCGGCAGCGGCTGTCGGAGCACCGTATCGACATCGTCACGGACCGGTCCGCCCCTCTCCCGAAGGCCGTTGGCTCCCGGGCGACCGCCCGCCCCTCCCGGCAGGGAACGGGCGGAGAAACGAGACTCCGACCGGGCACCAGTCAGGGGCTCGCGTTCGGGCTAGCATTGATGGTGGACCGAATGGGGAGCTGGCGTGAACGATCTCATCGACACCACCGAGATGTATCTCAAGACGATCTACGAGCTTGAGGAAGAAGGGCTCGTCCCGCTCCGAGCCCGCATCGCGGAACGGTTGGAACAGAGCGGGCCGACCGTCAGCCAGACCGTCGCCCGCATGGAGCGGGACGGGCTGCTGTCGGTCGCCGAGGATCGGCACCTGGAACTGACCAGGGCAGGCCGGGAACGGGCCATCGGTGTGATGCGCAAGCACCGCTTGGCCGAGCGACTGCTGGTCGACGTCATCGGTCTGGAATGGGAGCACGTGCACAGCGAGGCGTGCCGTTGGGAGCACGTGATGAGCGAGGCCGTGGAGCGCAAGCTCGTCAACCTGCTCGGCACCCCCAGCACTTCGCCGTACGGAAATCCGATCCCCGGACTGGACGATCTGGGGGTCGGCGACGGTGCTCCCGAGGTGGACACCGAACTGCAACGTGTGGACGAGATCGCCCGCAACGGTGGTGGCCGCGCGTTGGTGTGCAGGATCGCCGAACACGTACAACTCGACCCGGAGCTGATGAACTCGCTGAAAACGGTGGACGTGGTCCCGGGTAACGACATCGAGATAGTTTCCGTGGTCGGCAGCAACAAGCCGATCGACGTGCGGGGAAGCTCCGGTGCGACCCAACTGCCCCCGTCCGTCGCACACGCCGTCCTGGTTCGGCCGCGTTGAGCGGGGCGGCGGAGCGAGCCACGAAGGCTTTCGTGGCGGAACACGAGGTGGAACCGGATTCGGTCTGGTCCGCACCCGGCAGGGTCAACCTCATCGGCGAGCACACCGACTACAACGACGGCTACGTCTTTCCGTTCGCGTTGCCGCACCGCACCGCGGTCGCCGTGCGGCGGCGGGACGACGGTTTGCTGTCGTTGGCCACGCACGGTTCGGACAACACGCTGCAGCGCGCCGGAACGTTCCGGATCGACGACCTCGAAGCGGGCGAGCCGAGCGGCTGGGCGAGCTACCCGGCGGGAGCCGCCTGGGCTCTCCGGGAGTCCGGTATCTCGCTGCCCGGCGCGGATCTGGTCATCTCCGGCGAGGTGCCCACCGGCGCGGGGCTCTCCTCTTCCGCCGCGCTGGAGTGCGCCACCGCGTTGGCGCTGCTGGACGCGGCGGGGCGAGCGCTGGACGGTCCGAACGCACCGGACGTCATGGACGTCGCGCACTGGACCCGTCGGGCCGAGAACGAGTTCGTCGGGGCCCCGACTGGACTGCTGGACCAGACGGCCTCGTTGCGCTGCGAACGGGCTCACGCGTTGTTCTTCGACGTACGCTCGGGAGAGACCGAGCAGATCCCGTTCGACGCCGCGGGCAGTGGGCTGGAAGTGCTGGTCGTCGATACCCGCGCGAACCACTCGCACAGCGAGTCCGGCTACGGGGACCGGCGGAAGGGGTGCGAACAGGCGGCCGAACTGCTCGGGCTCTCCGCGCTGCGGGACATCTCGGCGGCGGAGCTGGACGATGCGCTGCGACGGCTGCCCGAGGAGTTGCGTCCACTGGTTCGGCACGTGGTGACCGAGAACGACAGGGTGCTGGAAACGTTGCGGCGGCTGCGGCGCGACGAACTCGCCGAGGTCGGTGAGCTGTTGACCGCCTCGCACACGAGCCTGCGCGACGACTACCGGGTCTCCTGCGCGGAGCTCGACGTCGCCGTCGAGGCGGCGCTGGAATCGGGCGCCTCGGGTGCCCGGATGACCGGCGGTGGTTTCGGAGGGTCGGCGATCGCATTGGTCTCCACCGAGCTGCGTCCCCGGACGGAGCAGGCCGTCACCGAAGCGTTCGAGCGGCACGGTTTCGCCTCGCCTCGGCTGTTCACCGCCGTTCCCTCCACCGGAGCGGCACGGGATCGCTAGTCGCGTCGAGGGCCGGCGCACTCGCCGTGGCACGAGCGGATGGCCGCTCGGAGGTTCATCGTGGAGCGCGCCCGGGATCGGCCCACGCTGTGAATCGATACTGTCGGGAGGTAATGCAACGTGAAACTGCTGGTAACCGGAGGCGCCGGATATGTGGGTAGCGTCTGTGCCGCCCGGCTACTCGAAGCGGGGCATCAGGTGGTGGTACTCGACGATCTGTCCACCGGGCACGCGGACTCCGTTCCCGAGGGTTGTCGGCTGGTGACGGGCGACGTCGCCGAACACGCCTCGGAGGTTCTCGCGGAGGGTTTCGACGGGGTGCTGCACTTCGCCGCCAAGTCGCTGGTGGCGGAATCGACTAAGGATCCGGCGCGTTACTGGCACGGCAACGTGCTGACCTCCGTACGACTGTTGGACGCGATGCGCGAGCACGCTGTCGAGCGAATCGTGTTCTCCTCGACCGCGGCGGTCTACGGGCAGCCCGACTCGGTTCCGATCACCGAAGAGGCCCCGACTCGGCCCACCAACCCCTACGGGGCCACCAAGCTGGCCATCGATCACGCCATCACCTCCTACGCGACCGCGTACGGCATCGCGGCCACGAGCCTGCGGTACTTCAACGTGGCCGGTGCCCACGGGGGGCTGGGAGAGCGGCACACGGTGGAGACGCACCTGATTCCGATCGTTCTCGAAGTGGCACGCGGTCTGCGCGACCGCGTCCACATCGCCGGGGACGACTGGCCCACGCCGGACGGCACCTGTCTGCGGGACTACATCCACGTGCGGGACCTGGCGGAAGCGCACGTACTGGCCCTGGAGAAATCGCTGCCGGGCAACCACCGGATCTACAACCTCGGTAACGGCACGGGCTTCTCGGTCAAGCAGGTCATCGACGCGTGCCGTGCGGTGACCGGCAGGGAGATTCCCGCGGAAGTGGCGGAACGGCGTCCGGGGGATCCCGCCACGCTGGTGGCCTCGAGCGAGCGGGCCCAGCAGGAGTTGGGCTGGTACCCACAGCGCCGCGAGATCGAGGAGATCGTACGCGACGCGTGGGACTTCGTCCGCGACGACAGGAACTGACCGAGTACGGCAGCGGACCGGACCGAGCTTTTCCACTCGACGATGGTCCGGTGCTTACCCTTCGGAACGGTTCGCTCCATGGTGAAGGACGCGGCCCCGGTTCGGTCGATAAGCCGAGAACGACACCCGGCAGCGGCTCCACCCGGAACGCCGCACTCAGCCACCAACGCCGAGCGGGCCGTCGAGCACAGTGGGAACGTACTCGAGCAACTGGATCCGACCGTCGAACGTACGGCTTTCGACCAGGTCGAGGGCGAGATCGGGGTACCCGTCGAAGATACGCTCCTTCCCGGTAGCGCCCGTGATGACCGGGAAAACAACGAGACGGAAACGGTCCACCACACCGGCTTCGAGTAATGACCTGCTCAGGTTGAGGCTGCCGATGGTGCGCATGGGCAGCGAACCGCGCCGCTTCATGTTCCGCACGGCTTCAACGGCGTCCCCTTCGGCCAACTCGGTATTGGCCCATGACAGTGGTGTCTCCAAGGTGGAGGAGAACACCACTTTGGGCATCGCGGTCAATGCGGCTATGCCGGGATCATCAGGAATCTCGGGCGCGAAATCGGACATCAGCCTGTACGTGGTCGCACCCATGAGCACGGTGTGCTCTTGTTCGGCTCCTTCCGCTATCCAGGCGAGGTATTCGGGTCCCGCCATGCCCCAGTAACCCGGCCACCCGTCCGCGGACGCATAACCGTCGAGCGAAACGATGAAGTCCACCATCAAACTTGACATGATGCTTTTCCCGTCCGAATCGTGTGGTGTCGCGGTAGTGACAGCCGATGAGGGGAAATTCGCCGTATCGAGCCGTGATACGAGTAAGCATACGGTCGCTGCAGACACCGTGCCGACGTGACGACCCAACATGTCGGACCAGCCGCTCCCTCGTCGCTCCCGGGAGCACGCCCCACTCGGGTCACGTGTGTGCGGAAGTGTCCTGCGTTCAACGAAGCTCGTACGGCGGAACTCACCCACATTCGAGTTCACCGCCCGGGGACAGTCCGGTGGCCGGACTCAGGTTTCCTCCTGTTCGATCATCAACCGCGCGTCCACCGCGGTGTCGCGCACCACGACGGCGAGTTCCTCCGGACCTATCCCGCTGTCCAGCGCTCGCCGCAACAGCTCACCGAGACGGTGCGCGGGCCTGGTCCGTTCGACCCGGTCCAGCGCCACGCTCGCGAGGGCACCGTCACCCCGCAGATACGCGGAGAACGCCAGCAGTGCGGCCACATCGGCGACCTCGGGTTCGGGCGCTTTTCTGACCAGCGCGAACCACAGCTGTTCGGCGGCACGGGACCAGACGGTCAGCGCGATTCCCATGGCCAGGTCCCGCACCCGGTAATCGGACAACGCCACCAGCACTCGCAACAGGTCCTCCTCGGTCAGCGGACTGCCCCGCGCGGTACGGCGGATCGCGGCGAACACCGCCTCGGTGTCGGCGGCGCACATCGTCGCGTCACCCCGGTGCGGCTCCGCCTCGTCCTGCATCAGGTTCAGCCGTGCCGACCACCTGGCCGTGGTCTCCGGGGACTCCGGACCGATACTCGCCGCGAGTTCCTCCCTGCTGGAGAACGTGATCGCCCCCGCCACGGCCAGCTCGGCCGCCAGCGGGGAGGACCTCGGATCGGATACCGTTCCGTCCCAACGCTCGCCGTAGCACCGCCAGATCCCGTCCGGTCGGATCTCGGGCGTCCAGAGTGCTCGGACGAGCGGTATGTCGGCCGTGCGCAGCTCGTGCCGCAGTGACTCCACCAGTCCGGAGTGCGGTGGATCCCCCGTGACGGGATCCGGCGGCCGTACGGTTGCGGGAACGTCGCTTCCGGACTCCGCCGGATCGATGTCCGGGGCCGGATCGATGTCCGGGGCCGGATCGATGTCCGGGGCCGGATCGGTCTCCGGGGCGGAATCGGCGGCCGGGGTCGCGACGACGGCGGCCAGCAGACCGTCGGGAGCGTCGTGCGAAACCGGCCCCCGCACCAGTTCCGCCGCCAGTTCACGACGGCAGCTCGGTTCGGGGAGATCCACCCGGGCGGTCATCCCCAGCCTCGCCACCTCCGGACCGCCGTGCAGCGTGGTCAGTACCAGTGAATCCCTCGGGTAGAAGCCGAGCAGGTGCGGAATCGCAGCCAGGTACTCCGCCGGGGCCGAGAGTCGGACAGTGCGTTGCTTCGCGGTAGAACCCATACCTCCAAAGTCGACGTCACGGAGCTGACGCGAAAACCCGGATTCCGCTGCTTGTGCAGGGTTCGAGGAGATGTGGACGGCTAGCGGACGGCAGGCCGCCCGGTGTAGCCCGGTGGTGGCGTCACCGAGCCGCACCGAGCGGTGCCGCTACGCGGGTTCAGAAGAAACGATCGCGCTCACCACGAGCGACCACCACGGGAACACGGAGCTCGCTGTCCGACAGGTCCAGGCGCAGCCCGGTTCCGGCGGACGGGCGCAGCGTGTAGTCGTGATCGCTGGAGAGCACGACCATTCCGAGGCTGTGCCCCCGCCGGAGGACGTAGTCGTCGGGCATCATGCTCACCTCGATCCGGTACTGCTCACCCGGTTCGATCGGGGTTGTCCTCGCCACGGAACGACGATTCTGCGGATCGGTCCAGCCACGGGTGATGGGGGTGACGGTGCCGTCGGGAGCACGATCGACGAGCACGGCCGTGACGTTGGCGGCGGGACGGTCGAACGACAGCGCGAGTTCGGCCCGCGCCGTGCCGCTGATCCGGACACCGCGCGGTAGGTCACGCGTGAAGTAGGCCAGCCGGTGCGGTGAGCTCTCCACACTCGCGAGTTCCTCGGCCGTCTCGCCCGCGTCGTCGCGCAGACTCTCGACGACGTCCGTCGAACCGTGGCGGAACAACCGCAGACCACCGCGCTCGGAACCACCGGGAGTCGGGCTCAGCGAGATCTCGCGGGCGGCGGGAGCGGGCCACTCCCACTCGCGATGCCAGCTGCCGTCGGCGCGCTGGATGGTCGCCCGGGGTTCGAAGCGAACTCCGTTGTTCACACCGTGCAGATAGTGCGTGAACCAGTGGTTCAGCGTACGCAGCCACTCGTCCCGGCGTACTCCGATGGGGTCGAGATGCCCACCCCGGTGCCACCAGATCCGGTGCTCGACGCCGTTCTCACGCAGCGCCTCGTACCACTGTGCCGCCTGCTTGGTCTTGACGTTCCAGTCGTTGAGACCGTGCACCGTCAGCACGGAGGCGTCGATGTTCGAGACCCCGTCGAGATAGTCGCGTTCGTTCCAGAACTCGTTGTAGTCACCGGTCAGCCGGTCCTGCTCTCCGCGCAACCGGTCGATGGCTGCCGAGCAGTCCCGGTCGTTGGTGTGCACGTACTCGGCGAGCACATCGGTGTCCTCACCCTGGTAACCGCCGGGCGCCACCACCGCCCCGTCCGCGCGGTAGTAGTCGTACCAGCTGGATATCGCGCCGATCGGCACGATCGTCTCCAGGCCCTCCACACCGGTCGTGGCCACCGCGTTGGGCAGTGTTCCGTTGTAGGAGACACCCATCATGGCGACCTGCCCGGTGGACCAGTCGGCCGTAACCTGCTCGCCGGAGGAATCGTGCGCGGGGGCCCGCCCGTTCAGCCAGTCGATGACCGACTTGGCGCCGATGGTCTCGTTGCGTCCACCGGAGGTCGGGCACCCTTCGGAGGCCCCGCTTCCCAGTGACTCGGCGTAGACGACCGCGTATCCCCGTTCCAGCAGGAAATCCTGGTAAGCCCAGTCGATCTCGGCGGATGCGGATCTGGCGGAGGAGGCTCCGACTCCCGCGGCGCGTGCCGCGGCCCGATCCGGAACGTAGAGCTCACGATCGACGTCGTGGTTGGTGACCGGGTTGCCGCCCGCGAAGTAGGGGCTGGCCCGGTAGACAACCGGAGCACGCATCCCGTGCTCGGTCTCCTCCGGACGGACGACCTGCACGTGTACCCGGTCGTCACGCCCGTCGCCGTCACTGTCCACATCGGCCGTTACGAACAGGTCCTCACGCACGGCGTTCGAGGCGTCGAACACCGGTTGCGCCGCGCCGTCCTCGATCACTGGCTCCGGTGGTCGTGTGACCTCTCCCGCGCTCGCGGGGGCACCGGTCAACGGCAGGACCACCAGGGCGGAGACAACGGCCGCTCGCGCTCGCCACATGCGAACTCCACGATCAGGTTGCAAGGTCAACCAGCAGCTTGCCACCCACCGATGGAATGTCAATCACGAAGCGCGGCGGATTTGCGCCAATGTGTAGCCGAGGAATCGGAGTGCTTTCTCCCGGCCGCGCGAAAACGGGGCATCCTCCCGAGCGGGAGTCCGCGGCACCGGCGTCAGCGGGGCCAGGAGTACCCTAGCTGCCTCGCGTTCTCTGGAGATCCACCGCAGATCTCACCGAGCTCCCGTGGATCCGCGGTGCGAATTCGCTCGGCGAACTCGGCCGCCTGGGTCAACGGGTCGGTCTCGGTAACGGGCCACACGATCCTGAACTGCAGCCACGGCTCGGCGGAAGAGGGTCGACACGGATACATGAAGAAGATGTTGATCCGATCCCTCTCCCAGGGGTAGGAATGTGCTCCGCTGAGTAGGCAGCTCCATCGTTCGAACGGTTGCGGCCGCTGCTCGAGGTCTCGCCACAACAGCCGAGCCACGGTGTACGCGGTCCACTCCCAGCTTCGATCGGAGCGGGCCCGATCGATCTCCGCCCGGTACTGCCGCGCGTCGAACCGGAAGTCGGGCAGCTCGGGGTCCGAACTGTCCGGATCGCGCCAGCCGTACCAGACGACCTGGTCACCGTCGCGGCGGATCGTCACGTACAGCGCGCCGCAGCACTCCTCGGTGCAGACAGCCTCGGCCAACCGCACCTCGTGCGGTTCGCTGCTCGCGAGCAGCGGAGTCTCGGGCGCCAACAACCGGAACGGGGGTTCGGCCGGTTCGCCGGGCAGCCCAGTGGCGACGACGTCCGTGCCGTCGACCAATGGCCGCACCTCGACCGTCGCTCCGACCTCCGGCGGATCGGGAACGATCACTCGCAGGGCAAGACAATTCGTTTCCTCGGTCACCGATCAAGCGTGACGCCCGCACCACGGTCGCCGCCACCGGTTTTCCCGACCTCCGTCCCGCCCCGGAGTTCGAACGAGGAATCGGGAGCCGGTCGGCGGACCGGCTCCCCGAACTCACCCCGAGTCGACGAAATCCTACTGGCGCTGAGCGGCTGTCAGCTGCATCCCGAGGTGGCGCCGCACCCCTCGCAGAGGTAGCAGGAGCCCGACGGCCGCATCTTGGTGCCGCACGTCATGCACAGTGGAGCGTCGGCCGCCTTGCCCAGCTTCAGTTCCAACAGCTCGGTGGAACTTCCCGCTTCGGAATCGTCGGAGTGATTCTGCACCAACGGGGTGGGCTGCTGGGAGTAGTCGACCGATTCGCGCATCGACTCCACCTGGTTGGTGGTCTCCGCCTCCGCCGCGCCGTTGACCTGCTCGGTGCGCTCCTGAGCGGTGAAGATGCCCAGCTGCGCCCGCTTCTCGTAGGACAGGTGATCCAGCGCCAGCCTACGGAACAGGTAGTCGAGCACGCTGCTGGCCATCCGCACGTCCGGATCGTCGGTCATCCCCGCGGGCTCGAAACGCACGTTCTGGAACTTGGATACGTAGAACTCCAGCGGAATCCCGTACTGCAGGCCGACCGAGATGGACATCGCGAACGCGTCCATCACACCGGCGAGCGTGGAGCCCTGCTTGCCGAGCTTGATGAAGATCTCACCGAGACCGTCGTCCGGGTAGGACCCGGCGTGCAGGTAACCCTCGGCCCCGCCGACCGTGAACGACACGGTCTGGCTGGGACGTTTCTTGGGCAGCCGCTTGCGGACCGGCCGGTACTCGATCTCCTTCTCGACCCGTTTCTCGGCCTGCTCCTTGTCCTCGTTCTGGCCCTTGCCGCCGCTGCCCGCGGACAGCGGCTGGCCGACCTTGCAGTTGTCCCGGTAGATGGCCAGGGCCTTCAGTCCCAGTCGCCATCCTTCGAAGTAGATCTCCTGCACGTCCTCGACCGTGGCGTGCTCCGGCATGTTGACGGTCTTGGAGATCGATCCGGACAGGAACGGCTGCACGGCGGCCATCATGCGCACGTGCCCCATCGGGGCGATGGAGCGCTGGCCCATCGCGCAGTCGAATACGTCGTAGTGCTCCGGGCGCAGCCCGGGAGCGTCGACGACGTGACCGTGCTCGGAGATGTACTCGATGATCGCCTCGGCCTGCTCGTCCGGATATCCCAGCGCACGCAACGCGCGGGGCACGGTCCGGTTGACGATCTGCATGGAGCCGCCGCCGACCAGCTTCTTGAACTTGACCAGCGCCAGATCCGGTTCGACACCGGTGGTGTCGCAATCCATCATCAGACCGATGGTCCCGGTGGGTGCCAGCACGGACGCCTGGGCGTTGCGCCAGCCGTTGCGCCCGCCGATCTCCAGCCCGCGCTGCCAGACCTGGGTCGCCAGGTCGTGCACGGCGACGTCGTTGTGGTGGTACGTCCGCACCAGATCGTTGGCGGCCGCGTGCTTACGCATCACACGCTGGTGTGACTCGGCGTTGCGGGCGTAGCCCGCGTACGGTCCGACCGCTCCGGCCAGCTCGGCGGAACGTTTGTAAGCGGTACCGGTCATCAACGAGGTGATCGAGGCGGCCAGCGCCCGCCCACCGTCGGAGTCGTAGGCGTGTCCGGTGGCCATCAGCAACGCGCCCAGGTTGGCGTAACCGATGCCGAGCTGCCGGAAGTCACGGGTGGTCCGCCCGATCGATTCCGTGGGGAAATCGGCGAAGCTGATCGAGATGTCCATGGCGGTGATCACGAGCTCGACCGTGCGCCGGAACAGGTCCGCGTCGAAGGTGAGGTCCTCGCGGAGGAACTTCATGAGGTTCAGCGAGGCCAGGTTGCAGCTGGAGTTGTCCAGGTGCAGGTACTCCGAGCACGGGTTCGAGGCAGTGATACGGCCCGACTCCGGGCTGGTGTGCCAGTCGTTGATCGTGTCGTCGTACTGGATTCCCGGGTCCGCGCACTCCCAGGCGGCCCTAGCCATCCGGTTGAACAGATCCCTGGCCTGCACACTGTCGGTGGTCGAGCCGTCGGTACGGGCCCGCAGCCCGAACTGGCCGTCGCTTTCGACGGCACGCATGAACTCGTCGCTCACCCGCACCGAGTTGTTCGCGTTCTGGTACTGCACCGAGACCATGTCGGAGCCGCCGAGGTCCACGTCGAATCCCGCGTCACGCAACGCGCGGATCTTGTGCTCCTCCTTGGACTTGGTCTCGACGAACTCCTCGACGTCGGGGTGATCGACGTCGAGCACGACCATCTTCGCGGCACGGCGAGTGGCACCGCCGGACTTTATGGTCCCGGCCGAGGCGTCGGCTCCCCGCATGAACGACACCGGCCCGGACGCGGTGCCGCCGGAGGAGAGCAGCTCCTTGGAGGAGCGGATACGCGAGAGGTTCAGTCCCGCGCCCGAGCCTCCCTTGAAGATGAGCCCCTCCTCCTTGTACCAGTCGAGGATCGACTCCATCGTGTCGTCCACCGAAAGAATGAAACAGGCCGACACCTGCTGCTTCGAGGTGGTCCCCACGTTGAACCAGACCGGCGAGTTGAAGCTGAACACCTGGTGCAGCAGCATGTAGGTCAGCTCGTGCTCGAAAACCTCGGCATCCAGCTCGGTGGCGAAGTAGCCGTGCTCGGCACCGTTGCGTGCGTAGGTCTTGACCACTCGGTCGATCAGTTCCCGCAGGCTGCTCTCCCGCTCCGGGGTGCCGAGCGCGCCGCGGAAGTACTTGCTGGTGACGATGTTGACCGCGTTCAGCGACCAGAAGTCGGGGAACTCGACGTCACGCTGCTCGAAGTTGACCGAGCCGTCACGCCAGTTGGTCATGACGACGTCGCGTCGTTCCCAGTTCACCTCGTCGTAGGGATGCACACCCTCGGTCGTGTAGACACGCTCCACCCGGATGCCCGCCTCACGGCTACCCGACTCCGACTCCCCTACGGCGGTCGGGTTACCGACGGTTTCTGTCATGATTCGGGCCTCTCCCTTGTCGCTCGCTCTCCTACTTCCACCGTCCGGGCTCCCCGTCCGTCCCGGTGGTTTCTCACGCTGCGAGTTATCGCCCGAACGGGCGCCCCGCTCGCGTTCCGCACCGCCCTTTCGGCGGCGCGCCGCCCCCTTGCCCGGTTTAGGCATTCGCACTCGCCTCGTCCTGTTGACCGGCGGATTCGTTCTCCTCGCCGTCCGCGGGGGTCTCCCCGGCTCCGGAGTTCTCCGGATCCGGCCCCTCCGCCCTGCGCAGTTCGGCTATCTCACGTTCAAAGTCCTCCACCGAGGTGAACGAACGATAGACACTGGCGAACCGCAGGTAGGCGACCTCGTCCAACTCACGCAGCGGGCCGAGGATCCCCAGCCCCACCTCGTGGCTGGGCACCTCCGGAACACCGAGCGACCTGATCGTCTCCTCGACTCGATGGGCGAGCTGCTGCAGGTCGTCCTCCGCCACAGGGCGCCCCTGACACGCGCGGCGAACCCCACGCACGACCTTGTCCCTGCTGAAGGGCTCGGTCACCCCCGAACGTTTCACCACCGTGAGCACCAGCTCCTCGACAGTGGTGAACCTGCGTCCACAGCCCGCACACGACCGCCTGCGCCGGATCGACTGCCCTTCCTCCACCTCACGGGAGTCGACGACACGCGAATCGTCACCTCGACAGAACGGACAGCGCAATCGCCAGTCATCCCCTCGACACAGCCCAATGGTCCAAGGGCGCGCACGACGCGACGCCCGGTACCTCGCGGACGGTTGACACCGCTGGGGGTGAGCAGCCGTCGACAAGACGGCCACACCCAAGCTATGGATTAATCACAACGATGCAACTACTAGATGTTGTGGTTGAGCCTAATCCTGGCCCGAATCATAAGCAACTCGGGAAGCAGGATGTCGACCACCCCCCGGACAGCGATCACAACGCCGCTCCGGCTGCTCGGGGACGGACGCCGCCACGGAGCACGCCGGCTCCCGCCTCACCCGAGCGAAAGCGCCACTCCCACGAGCAAGACGAACGCACCCGCCCCCAGGGCCGCCGCGACGAGCAAGGCGATCTCGACGACAGGCGAGCGCGGCGGACCGGAGAGCGACTCACCACCGGGCGCGCCGCCCCGGCACCCGACAACGGAGCACGACGCTTCGAAGCGGGCAACCGAGCATCGCGAGTCACCACGACAACTCTCGTGGCCGCTTGGCGGCCCAGTACTCGACGCGCGCGGGCCCGCGGGAGCGCGCGAGGACGCAGCGGCAAGATACCGCGCCCCGCGATCATAAGCAGCGCGGCGTCCCACCACCGTCCGGCACTCGCGGTCCTCGAGCCTCCTGGCAACACGAAACACCGGCATCGCGACTCCCCGTACGAATCTTCGGTATCCACGGCCCGGCACAGGAGCCCCATCACCGGGAACCGCACGCCTTCCCCGCTGGGACGACCGACCCGTCCGCAACACATCCGAGCGCGATCGAACACGAGTTCGATCGAACTGCTGTACGAACGGTCTAGCACCAAATCGGTCCGAGCGCGAGAGGTTCACCGTGATCGACACCGGCGGGCCCGCTCGCCTCCGGCAACAGCGAGAGCTGGAGGGCTGGGACGCCCTCGCGCGCCTCGGCCACACCTGACGGCTCCATCCACCCGCACGTGGTCGCGGCGGCCGAGGAACCGCCCGATCGACCGCGTTTTCGAGGCGAGAACACGACGAATTCACTCGAACTAGTGTTTGATCCGAGTCCGCGCGCCGTCTAATCTGGAGATGTGCGTGCACGCGCGAGCGGCGATGAACAGGAGGGCGTGGTGGACGGCTACGCTTCCGACCGGTTCGACGGCGGGACGTCCGGCGAAGCCGACACGACACCCCGGGCGACCGACTCCGAGAACAACGGCGAGACCGCCTCGGAGCCGAACGACGAGCTCACTTCGCGCCAGCGAAGCGTGCTGGACACGATCCGACAGTGGATGCGGGACTACGGCTATCCGCCCAGTGTGCGCGAGATCGGCGACACCGTGGGGTTGACGTCCACTTCCTCGGTGGCATACCAGCTGCGTGTACTCGAAGGACGCGGGTACCTGAAGCGTGATCCGCATCGCCCCCGCACGGTCGGCGTGGTCACCAATGACGACTCGGAATCCCCGACTTTCCCCGACGGATCGAACCCCGCTTACGTGCCGGTGGTGGGACGTATCGCGGCGGGCGAGCCCATCCTCGCCGAGCAGTCCGTGGACGAGGTGTTCCCGCTGCCGCGGGAGGTCGTCGGAGAGGGTTCCCTGTTCCTGCTGAGCGTGGTGGGCGACTCCATGGTGGACCTGGCCATCACGGATGGTGACTGGGTGGCGGTCCGGCAACAGCCCGACGCGGAGAACGGCGACGTCGTGGCCGCGATGCTCGACGGGGAAGCCACGGTGAAGACCTTCAAACGTACGGCGGAACACCTGTGGCTGATACCGCACAACGACGAGTACGAGCCGATCATCGCCGATCAGGCCACCGTGCTCGGCAAGGTGGTCGCTGTGCTGCGCAAGATGTGACTCTTCGGCGGAGAATCGTAGCGCCTGGCCCGGCCGTAGCGCTTCGACACGGAAGCCGTTTCATCGGGGCGGGAAAGCGACAACAGCGCTGGCTCAAGTACCCGCTGTCGGACCAGTTGACGAGTTCCGCTCGTATTTCCCGGGGCGCTCGTATTTCCCGGGGCGCTCGGATTTCCCGACTCAAGGTGCAGCGGCCCCATCCGTAGCAGCCCCATCCGTAATGCCCCTGCCCGCGACAATGCCCCTGCCCGCGACAGCGGGCACCACTACTTCCTCCGCTCGAATCACCCGAGCCCTACCTCCGTCTCCCGGGAGACGCCGTTCCCGCGGGCCCGCCACGAACTTCGGCAGTAGGACGAGATCCCGGCTCCGCCATTCCCCAGGGACGCGGACGAACATCCCCCGCGAGTGACCATCGCGGAACGGCCTGTTCGACGAGGGCGGTCCGTACTCTCCGTTCGAATCTCCCCTCCGCTCGGATGTCCTCCTCCGTTCCACCGCCCCTACGGCGACAAAAACCGACCATTTACCCTCTTAGTTGCCAAGCTGTTCGACCCCCGAACACATGACGATCGGCTCACCCCGCAAGCCACGACCAACATCGGGACCATCAGGTAAAACTCGGAAAAACTCCCAGTTCCAGCGCGAACACCCAGCTGTCTCATGGCCTCCGAAAACGACATACTGTCATCGATACCCAACACGAAGAGTAACTCGGACCACGATATATCCGCTTTGACAAAACGGGACAGTTGGTTTTTTAATGTCGGAGCAAGGTTCGACCGGACTTCGCGAGCGGCACGACGGAGGAGGAGCGCCCTTCGAACACTTCGCACGACTCGAACCGTCCGGGGATCACGCGCGGGCCCGGCCGTCTCGCGCGGCGACCGTGCCCGCGACGACCACACGGAATACCGGGATCGCGACCGACGAACCGAATCGGGTCCGAACGCGAAAACGGTGCTCCCCGACTGGCAACGAACGGAATTCGTCAGGCACCACGAACACCTGACGCAGCAGCGAATGACAGTACTCGAACCCGACGTTCGACGAATACAGCTGATCGAAGTGCCGGGGTGGCCCCCACAGCCACTCGTCATGACACCAGCTTCGACTTAACGAGCGATACGCAAGGAGGTTCGCCGTGTCCCACCGGATACCGCCCTGGTTGCTGGTGCTGTTTGCGGCGCTGCTGGCAACGGGCACCGACGAGTTCGTCATCGCGGGGGTTCTCCCCGAAGTGGCCGAAAGCCTGGATGTCACCGTGAGTGTGGCCGGGCAACTGGTGACCGCTTTCGCAGTGGTCTACGCCCTGGGAGCACCCACGCTGGCCGTCGTGCTCGACAGGCTGCCGCGACGACTCGTCCTGGGCGGAGGGCTCGCGGTCTTCACGGTGGCCAACGCTGCCGCCGCTCTCGCGCCCGAGTACTGGACGCTGATGGCTTCTCGCATCGTCGCCGCGCTGGCAGCGGCGAGCGTCACCTCGGCCGCTTTCGCCACAGCGGCTTCCGGCGCACCCGAAGGTCGACAGGGCAGTTATCTGTCCGTGGTCACCGCGGGGATGACCGTGGCACTTTTCACCGGTGTTCCGCTGGGAACGCTACTCGGCGGGCTCTACGGGTGGCGCGCCACGTTCTGGCTCATCGCGGCCGTGGGAGCACTCTCGGCGCTCGGTGTTTTCGCCACCGCTCCCAGGATCGCGGGCAGTCCCGCCGCACCGCTGGCCGAACGGCTCAGTCCACTGCGCAGCCTACCGGTGGCACGGCTGGTGACCGTGACGTTCTTGTGCGGAACAGGCGGTCTGATGTTCTACAACTACATCGGTCCGTTCACCACCGCGACAGTGGGTGGCGGTGCTGATCTGCGCGCGGGAATGTTGCTCATCGTGGGACTGCTCGGTCTCGTGGGAGCGCTGTTCGGTGGCAGGGTCAGTGACGCCCTCGGCCCCCACCGCACGCTGAAACTGGTGGTCGGAGGCCACCTGGCCGCGCTGCTCCTGGCCGGGCTGTTCGGCGTCTCCGGCGTGACGAGCGCGATTGTGCTGGGAATCCTGGTGGCACTGTGGTCCACTTTCGCCTGGAGTCTCAACCCGCCCATGCAGGGAAGTGTGCTCGCGGCGGCGCCACAGGCCGGCATGACGGCGATGGCTCTGAACATATCGGGGCTGTACCTGGGTACCGGTGTGGGCGGCGCCATCGGTGGTGTCGTCGTCGGCACCCTGGGAGCCAGCTACGTTCCCTTCGTAGGGGCGGCACTGATGCTCGTCGCCTTCTCGTTGACACCACGAGTGCGGCAGCACGCAGCCGCGACACCGACGGAAGAAGCGGGATACAGGACCCCGGTCAGCTGAGCGGCTGTAAACAGCGGTCATGGAAAGTCGGCTGATCTGGTGATCGCCGCTGTCACCATCAGTGGTGACGACTCCCCCGCTCAATCGGAACCGCTGGATGGCTGCCCAGATACCGGATCGCCCCTCACGACGAGCAGCAGCACGAGGACTGTTCCCCCGAGGCCGAGCAGGACGCGCCGCCCTGGCGGGGACCGCCACTCGGAGAGTGAGGTGGTGGGGGCCGCTGAAGTCGTGAGGAAGAGGTCTCCCGAGCCGGGGCGGGGACGGCACCCAGCGGGTTCTTGGTGACGAGGTGGACATTTCCCTCCCTGCCCAACAGCAGCGCCTCGGCGTCGTGCGGGCCATCCGGGCACTTCATCCGGTAGAGCTCGGTCGCGCCGGAGGGATCGATCACGTGCAGCGCCACAGTGTCCCTGCGCGAGCTGTTGTCCCCGGTGTCGGCCAGCCACAGCGTGCCGTCGGCCCGCCGTCCGAGATTCACCACGTCGTAGGTATCCGTCTCGACGGAGTGGAAGCGGACCACCGAGCAGTCAGACGAGTCGAGTTCGTAGACGCGCACCCGACTACCAGCGTCTCCCACGGCGAACCAGTTCCGGTCCCCGACCGCCGGTCTCGACAACTCGGCGAGCCGCTCCTGCCCGGGCGTGCACCGAACCCGTGGCGCGGGTGGCGCACCGATGCTCGGCTGCCCGGAGGCGTACCCACCGGTCAACGCGGAGCCGGCCGGCGGTCACCGGCAGTACGCGGCGACGCGCCGGGACCGGCTCATCCCGTCGTGGCGAACGGTTCGAGCGCGTTGGCCAGATCCGTCCGGACCTTGGCACGCACTCTGGTTCCCTCCGCGGTGTGCTCACGTGCGACGAGCTCACCCTCGGTGTGCACGCGGGAAACGAGCTCACCCCTGGTGTAGGGCACCAGCGCGTCCACGTAGACATCCGGTTGGGGCATCCAGTCGGCGACAGCGCGCTTGAGCTCCTCGACTCCCGTTCCGGAACGGGCCGAGACGAAGATCGCCTCGGGAAGTAGCCTGCGTAGCTCGACGACCTTCGTGTTGTCCATGGCGTCGGCCTTGTTCACCACGACCAGCTCCGGTGGGACCGTACCGCCCTGCTCGGCACTGATCTCGGTGACGACCTCACGCACCGCGCTGACCTGCTCCTGTGGCGCGGGATCGGTGCCGTCCACCACGTGCAACAGCAGATCAGCCCTGGTTACCTCTTCCAGCGTGGAACGGAACGCCTCGACCAGTTGGTGCGGCAGGTGCCGCACGAACCCCACGGTGTCGCTGAGGGTGTAGGGCCTGCCGTCCGGCGTACGGGCACTGCGGGTGGCCGGATCGAGCGTCGCGAACAGCGAGTCCTCCACCAGCAGCCCGTTGCCCGTGAGTGCGTTGAGCAGACTGGACTTGCCCGCGTTGGTGTAACCCGCGATGGTCACCCCGGGAACGGCGTTGGCGACACGGCGCGAGCGCTTGGTCTCACGGATGGTGCTCATCGAGGCGAGCTCCTTGCGGAGCTTGCTGATGCGCTTGTGGATCCGCCGACGGTCCGTCTCCATCTTGGTCTCACCGGGACCACGGGTACCCACACCACCGTTGCCGCCACCGGCGCGCCCACCGGCCTGCCGGGACATCTTGTCACCCCAACCACGCAGCCGTGGCAGGTAGTACTGCAACTGGGCGAGCTCGACCTGGGCCTTGCCCTCCTTGGAACTGGCGTGCTGGGCGAAGATGTCCAGGATCAGGGCCGTGCGGTCCACGACCTTGATCTTGAGTTTCTCCTCCAGCTGCCTGAGCTGACCCGGTGCGAGCTCACCGTCGCAGATGACGGTGTCGGCTCCGGCCGCCAGTGCCATGTCCCGCAGTTCGCGCACCTTGCCCGGGCCGACGTAGGTCGCGGGGTCCGGGCGGTCCCTGCGTTGGACCACACCGTCCAGCACTTCCGAGCCTGCGGTTTCGGCCAGTCTGCCGAGTTCGGCGAGTGAACTCTCCGCCTGTACGGCGGTACCTTCCGTCCATACGCCGACCAGTACGACCCGTTCGAGTCGCAACTGGCGGTACTCGACCTCGGTAATGTCGGACAGCTCGGTGGAAAGACCGGAAACGCGGCGCAGCGAAGCACGCTCCGCGCGCTCCATCTCGCCGATGGAGGGCTCCCGGGAGTCCGTGCTCAGGTGTTCACCGGCCGTCCGTACGTCAGCGCCGTCCGCGCCGGTGTTCCACTCGGCCGCTTCGGGGCGCTCATCGGTGTGATAACGGCTTCTCAAGTAATCCTTACTCAGTCACTAGTGGGGTATCCGGTTGTGGCCCGACCGCTCCGAACGAACCGCGGCTGGGCAAGGCCCACGGCGAAACCGCGGGCGGCCCTGACCCGGTCGGCCCCGCTCTCGGGAGGCGCCACTCGGGGTCGCCCCTCGGGGGTGGTCGGTTCGGTCCTGCCACCCTGTATTATGGCACGACCGTCCACTGGTTTTCACCGGTTCGTACCCGAAGTGACCAGTACGGGCTCGCCGATACGCCGCCACCAGTCGGCGTCGAGCTCACCCCGGGCGAGGAGTTCCGCCGGCCCGGTCAGCGTAGTGGTCTCCGGAGTGACCTCGACCTCCACCGTTCCCCCCGGAACGTGCACCAGACGGACACCGTTCTCACCGCCGTCGGCGCGCAGCGCGGCCACGGCGGCGGCTACGGTCCCGGTGCCACACGAACGGGTTTCACCAACGCCTCGCTCGTACACCCGCATCCGCAGCTCCCGCTCGTCGAGCGGCTCCACCAGTTCGATGTTCACGCCGTGGGGGAACAGCTCCGGGTCGTAACCGGGCTGTACCGACAGGTCGAGGTCACCGATTCCGGACGTGACGCAGACCAGGTGCGGATTGCCCAGGTCCACCGCCAGCGCGGACATCGCGTAACCCGCGACGGTGACGCTGGAGTGCCCGGTGACGGCAGCACCGCCCATGTCAACGGTCACGCGTCCGTCCTCGCCGACGAGGACTCCACGCAGCCCCGCACGCGTGCCCACCGGAACGTTCCCCGACGCGGCGAGCCCCGATTCGAGCAGGTAACGCGCGAAGACGCGCACCCCGTTGCCGCACATCTCGGCCACGGAACCATCGGCGTTGCGGTAGTCCATGAACCACGCGTCGGTGGGGACGTCGGAGGGGAGTTCCTCGCCCAGCAGACCGCCCGGAACGACCCGCAGCACGCCGTCGGCGCCCAGGCCGATCCTGCGGTCGCACAACGCGCGTACCCGTGCCGCCGTCAGGTCGAGTTCGCCCCGGGGGTCGGGCAACACGACGAAGTCGTTCTCGGTTCCGTGCCCCTTGAGAAATTCCGGTCCCGCGTAAGACTGCACCGCCACAGTCTAGCCGCCGGGTACGCACCCATCCGGGACACACCGCGGAATCCGAACCTCGTTCGTCGGCGAAACGGCACGCCAACGGTCACTCATTCCGCACCGGCGCGGCCCAGGAGCCGGAAGACCTCCTGCACGGTGTCGGTCCGCGCCGCGTCGAACCAGTGGATGCGCTTGTCCCTGCGGAACCAGGAACGCTGTCGCCGCACGAACCGTCGGGTGGCTCGCGCGGTCTCGGCGGCGGCGGCCGTCATGTCCGCCGCCTCGTCCAGCTCGGCCAGCACCTGCTGGTATCCCAGCGCTCTGGAAGCTGTGCGGCCCTGCCGCAGCCCGCGATCCTCCAACGCACGAACCTCTTCGACCAGTCCCTCGTCGAACATCTCGGCGACTCGCGCGTTGACCCTGGTGTCGAGTTCGGGCACGGAACGGTCAAGCCCCACGAGCAGGGTGCCGTAACGAGGCGGGCCGGGTTCGGGGAGATTGGCGGAGAACCGACGTCCGGTGATCTCGATCACCTCCATCGCTCTAACCACTCGCCTGCCGTTGGACGGCGATATCGACTCCGCCGCGGGCGGATCGAGCTCGGCGAGTTCGCGGTGCAGCGCTTCGGGGCCGATCAGGTTCAGCCGCTGTCGCCAGCGCTGCCGTACGACCGGGTCGGTTCCGGGGAAGTTCAGCTCGTCCAGCACCGCCTGTGCGTAGAGCCCGGAACCGCCGACCAGGATCGGCGGGACCCCGGAGTCCAGCAGCCGTTCCACATCGGATCTGGCGTGCCGCTGATAAGCGGCTACCGAGGCCGTCTCGGTGACCTCGAGGACGTCGAGCTGATGGTGCGGTACGCCGCGTCGCCGCTCCGGTGGGAGCTTGGCGGTGCCGATGTCCATCCCGCGGTACAGCTGCATCGCGTCGACGTTGACTATCTCGCCGCCCAGCCGTTCGGCCAGTCGCAGCGCCAGTTCGGACTTGCCCGTGGCGGTGGGACCGAGAACGGCCACCGGGCGTGGCGTGGTGGCGGGCATCCCTCCAGCCTAGGGTGTGTTTCACGGCCGGAGCAGCGGCACACCCGACCCGCCTACCGCGCACGCGCGGCCGACACGCGGTAGTCACGAAAAAGCCTTCCTACCGCCAACAGGGTGGTGCCGTCCAATATCGTGGTAGAGGCACATTCATGACGGAAGCTGCCAGCGGGCGCTGTCGGCCCGTGCGGACCAGGGGTTTCTACGACCGGTGTGCATTCCACCCGGTCCGCACCGGCAGTGTCGGCACCGGGAACCGGGAGTTTCGGCCGTCTCGGGCTGGTCGACACGCGCCCGGGCTGTTTGAATGCGCCGACGGCGACACATCCGACGAGGTGTCGCCGGGTGCTTCGGCCCCGTCCGACGACGGGGCGCTCGTGCTCCGCACGAGCACTGAGCGGGCAGAAGGAGGAAGCCGGCCATGACAGACCAGGACACGACGCCGAACACCGCCGACGCGTCGGCGGCCGCGGACTCGACAACGAGCGGTTCGGGACGTGGCGCCGCGCCCGCGGTACCGATCGCTTCCGGCGATCCGGCGCGCTGGGGCCGGGTCGACTCCGAGGGGGAGGTTTACGTACGAACCTCCGAGGGAGAACGGTTCGTCGGATCGTGGCAGGCGGGAGACGCCGACGAAGGACTGGCTCATTTCGCTCGGAGGTTCGACGATCTCCGCACCGAGGCCGAGCTGCTGGAGACGCGGCTCTCCTCGGGTTCGGGAGATCCGAAACAGGCGTTGTCCAGCGCCAAACATCTGCGTGACGGGCTCCCCGAGGCCTCCGTGGTCGGCGATGTCGACTCGCTGGCCACACGGCTGGAACACATCGTGACGCGCGCCGAGCACGCGGTGGAGCAGGCCAAGGCCGAGCGGGAGAAGGCACGCGCCGATGCGGTGGCGCGCAAGGAAGCGCTGGTCGAAGAGGCGGAACAGATCGGGGCGGAAGCCACCAACTGGAAAGCCGCGGGAGACAGGCTGCGTGCCATCTTCGAGGAGTGGAAGAGCGTCCGGGGCGTCGACCGAAAGACCGACGAGCAGCTCTGGAAGCGGTTCACCAAGGCCCGTGACGCTTTCAACCGCCGCCGGGGGTCGCACTTCGCGGAACTGGACCGGCAGCGCAACGCCGCCAAGGAACGCAAACAGGAGCTGGTCGACGAGGCCGAATCGCTGACCGAATCCACCGACTGGGGTCCCACCGCGGACCGCTACAAGCAGTTGATGAGCGAGTGGAAGTCGGTGGGGCGCGCGCCCAAGGACAGCGACGAAGCGTTGTGGAAGCGCTTCCGTGCCGCGCAGGACAAGTTCTTCTCCCGCCGTTCCGAGGCGTTCGCCGAGCGCGACGCCGAGTTCGCCGAGAACGCCAGGCTCAAGGAGGAGCTGTTGGCGGAGGCGGAGCGAATCGACGCCGACACGGACCCGAACGCGGCCCAGGCGCAGTTGCAGCGCATTCAGCGACGCTGGGACGAGATCGGCAAGGTCCCCCGGGAACGCATCCGCGAGCTCGAGGGCAGGCTGCGTGCGGTCAACGATCGGGTGCGCTCGGCGGCCCAGCACGAGTGGCGTCGCACCGACCCGGAGGCCCAGGCCAGGGTCGAACAGTTCCGCGAGCGGGTGGAGCAGTACGAGCAGCAGGCCGCCAAGGCACGCTCTGCGGGCAACGAGAAACGTGCCAAGGAGGCCGAGCAACAGGCGCGGCAGTGGCAGGAGTGGCTCACCGCCGCGCAGAACGCCCTGACGGACCGCTGAGCGTCGGGTGAACCGATCGGCGGGCGCAGCTGGTCGACCGCTCCCGAACCGGGAAGCGGACGACGCCGGTGCCCGCCGATCGGTGCCGCCGAGCGATCACCGCGGCACCCGCGCTCCGAACGGCTCGGTCAGGCGCGGGACCAGACGATCCGCAGCCACTGACCAGCCAGTACCCCCATCGCGATCACCGCGATGAACAGTCCGAACGCGGGACCAGGCTCTCCGGCCTCAGCCGTCTGCCTGGACCAGATGGCGATGACTCCCTCCACCGTGACCACGCAGCAGAGCATCGCCGCCAGCCACGCGATCGCCCACCGACGCGTGACCAGGGCCAGGGCCCCGAGCAGCACTCCCGCTATGGCGGAGTTGATGGAGAACAGCCGGGGCAGCAGCCCGATACCCAGCGCCGGATCCGCCTGCCCGGCCAGGACCTGCCACCCCGGAGCACCGCCGACCCACGGCAGCACCGCGGTCAACACGAGAACCAGCATGATCCCGGTGATGACCAGCGCCCGCACCCCCGGATCGATCACACGACCGATGTCCCGCTCGGCACGGGACAAATCGGTACGGAACCGCTGCTGGTCGCCCTGGTCCACTTGTTCGTCTCCATCCGAAAGCGGTCGCCCGGCACCGGAATTCTCGCTCAACATCCGCACCCCTGCTCGGCGGTGCTCTCGGTGCTCGCGTCGCTCGGAGCGCCGAACGAGGGCAGGCCGAGACCGACTCCCGAGGTCTTGGGACGTTGTCCGGCCTCCCAGCGATCACCGGCCACGGTGCGACGGTGTCGGTGCACGCCACCGTCCGCGAGCAGATGGTGGGGCGCTGCCCTGCTGATCGTGGTGTGCACGAGATCACCGGGACGGAGCTCCCCGTCCGTCTCCCCCTCGGGCGTGAAGTGCACCAGCCGCCCGTCCCTGGCGCGGCCCGAGCGACGCTCGGTGTGCGCGTTCTTGCGCCCCTCGCCCTCGGCGACCAGCAGCTCGACCTCGCTTCCCACCAGTTGCTGGTTGGCCTCCAGCGAGATCTCGTTCTGCAGCTCGATCAATCGGTCGTAGCGCTGCTGCACGACCTCCTTGGGCAGCTGTCCGTCCATCTCGGCGGCGGGAGTGCCGGGACGCTTGGAGTACTGGAAGGTGAAGGCGCTGGCGAATCGTGCCCTGCGCACCACGTCGAGCGTCGCTTCGAAGTCCTCCTCGGTCTCCCCGGGGAAACCGACGATTATGTCGGTGGTGATCGCCGCGTGCGGCATGGCCTCGCGCACCTTGTGCACGATGTTGAGGAAGCGCTCGGCGCGATAGGAGCGACGCATCGCCTTGAGCATGCGGTCGGAGCCGGACTGCAGCGGCATGTGCAGCTGGGGGCACACGTTGGGGGTCTCGGCCATCGCGTCGATGACGTCGTCGGTGAAGTCCCGGGGGTGCGGTGAGGTGAAACGCACCCGCTCCAGCCCCTCGATGTCGCCGCAGGAGCGCAGCAGTTTCCCGAAGGCGTAGCGGTCACCGAACTCGACGCCGTAGGCGTTGACGTTCTGCCCGAGCAGGGTGACCTCGAGAACCCCCTCGGAGGCGAGCGCGCCCACCTCGGCCAGCACGTCGCCGGGACGACGGTCCTTCTCCTTGCCGCGCAGCGAGGGAACGATGCAGAAGGTGCAGGTGTTGTTACAGCCGACCGAGACCGAGACCCACCCGGAGTAGGCGGACTCGCGACGCGCGGGCAGCGTGGAGGGGAACTGGTCCAGCGATTCCAGGATCTCCACTTCGGCTTCCTGGTTGTGCCTGGCACGTTCGAGCAACGTCGGCAGCGATCCCAGGTTGTGCGTGCCGAAGACGACGTCCACCCAGGGCGCACGCCGAACGATCTCGCCGCGATCCTTCTGCGCCAGGCAACCCCCCACCGCGATCTGCATACCGGGGTTCTCCCGCTTGGCGGCACGCAACCGCCCGAGGTTTCCGTAGAGCCGATTGTCGGCGTTCTCCCGCACCGCGCACGTGTTGAACACGACCAGGTCGGCGGTGTCGTCGCCCGCCTCTCGCACGTAACCGGCCTCTTCCAGCACCCCGGACAACCGCTCGGAGTCGTGCACGTTCATCTGGCAGCCATACGTGCGCACTTCGAATGACTGAGGCACCCGCTTGTCCGTCACGCTCCCACCATATCCCCTGGTGGAAAGCACTCATTCGTGGTACGGGAACCGAGGGCGTCGACCGGGGCGAGCCGAGGTCACGGTCCAGGTCACCGGGTCCGCTGTCCTGCTCGTCGGACTCGTCGGACAGTGGTGGCGAGCTCGGAAACGCGCTCTGCCCCGGTCGGCAGGAACAACCGCGGCCCGCGACCGACAGCCGTATCGGCACCGGTGAAGCGGTGCCGGTGAAGCGGCACGGCGGCTGGAACCGGCCGGCATCGAACCCATCGGGTGAACCTCGTACGGTGCCGGACCGGCCACCTGCCGGCCACGAGGCTCGGACACAGTCCGTGGCGGGTCGAGCCGTCGACGCGTTCGACGCCCGCACAACACCCCGAAAACGGTGAATGTAATCGAGTCGCAACATCAGTCGACCGATCGGTGCTGGACTCAGCGGCTTCATGCGCCTTAGGTTGCCTTCATCGTGTCCGCCGTTTCCGACCGATCTGGAGATCGAATGACCGAAGTTTCCACGGATACGCCGATGATCCGGGTGTCCGCGGTCGACAAGTACTTCGGGTCACTGCACGTGCTCAAGGACATCAACCTTGAAATCCCCCGTGGTCAGGTCGTGGTGGTTCTCGGACCCTCCGGTTCGGGCAAGTCCACCCTCTGCCGAGTACTCAACCGGCTGGAAACGATCGATTCGGGCGCCGTCGCCGTCGACGGAGTGCCGCTCCCCGAGGAGGGGCGCGCGCTCGCCGAGCTCAGGGCGGATGTCGGAATGGTGTTTCAGCAGTTCAACCTGTTCGCGCACAAGAGCATCATCGACAACGTCACGCTGGGACCGATCAAGGTCCGAAAGCTCGGCAAGGACGAGGCACGCGAAGAGGGCATGCGGCTGCTGCGCCGGGTGGGGATCGCCGACCAGGCGGAGAAGTACCCCGCGCAGCTCTCCGGCGGGCAACAACAGCGCGCGGCGATCGCACGGGCACTGGCCATGCGGCCCAAGGTGATGCTCTTCGACGAGCCGACCTCGGCACTGGACCCGGAGATGGTCAACGAGGTGCTCGAGGTGATGGCGGGGCTCGCCGAAGAGGGCATGACGATGCTGGTGGTCAGTCACGAGATGGGATTCGCCCGCCGCGCCGCACACCGGGTGCTGTTCATGGCCGACGGTGAGGTCGTCGAGGACACCTCCCCCGAGACCTTCTTCGACTCGCCCGAGTCGGAACGCGCCAAGGACTTCCTGGGCAAGATCCTCACTCACTAGATCCGGTTCGCACCCGGACGTCGATCGGTTCCACGACCACCACTGGAAGGGACACCCATGCGTAACGGCAAGCTGACCGCCGCGGCGATCGCGGCGGCGACGGGCCTGCTGCTCAGCGCCTGTGGCAGCGGTTCGAGCTCCGAAGAGGGCTTCTCCGCTCCCGTCGCCGAGAACCCCTCGTTCGAGCAGGGCACCACGATGGCCGAATACGCCGACTCCGGCGAGATCACCATCGGGACCAAGAAGGACCAGCCGTTGTTCGGGCTGGAGAACCTCAACGGCGAGATGCAGGGTTTCGACGTCGCCATCGGCGAGATCATCGCGGGCAAGCTCGGCATTCCGGCTGACAAGATCAACTGGAAGGAAACCCCGAGCAAGAACCGCGAGCTGTATCTCGAACAGGGCAAGGTCGACATGGTCGTGGCCACTTACACGATCAACGACAAACGCGCCGAGCGGGTCACCTTCGCCGGGCCGTACTACGAGGCCGGTCAGGACCTGATGGTCAAGCAGGACAACAACTCGATCACCGGTCCGGAGTCGCTGCGCGACAGCGACGCCAAGGTGTGCTCGGCCAGGGGCTCCACGCCTTCCGAGCGGATCCGCGAGTACGTCGACTCCTCCCGGCTGGTGTTGTTCGACACCTACTCGAAGTGCGCGGACGCGCTGCGCAACGGCCAGGCGCAGGCGGTCACCACGGACAACTCGATCCTGATGGGCCTGGTCAGCGAGAACGAGAACCAGTTCAAGGTGGTCGGCAACACCTTCAGCGAGGAGCCCTACGGCGTCGGGATCGTCAAGGGCGACGTGGACTTCTGCCAGTTCATCAACGACAGCCTGCGGACCGCCGCCGAGAACGACACCTACCAGGAGGCCTGGAACTCCAGCGCGGGCCAGGTTTCGGATAAGACACCGGAACTGCCCGAGCTGCAGTCCTGCGGCTGAGCCTCATCCGTCTGTGTGAGGGGGCACCGGCGATCCCGGTGCCCCCTTTCAGCTCGCTGGAGTGAAACGTGCAAGTCCTTATCGACAACTATCATCTGTATCTGCGGGGGCTGGGCACGACGCTGCAGATCTGCCTCTACGCGGGACTGCTGACCCTGGTGGTGGGCACGTTCATCGCGGGTTGCCGCGTCGCCCCGCTCACCCCGCTGCGTGCGTTCGGCACCGCCTGGGTGACGGTGTTCCGGAACTGTCCGCTGGCCGTGGTGCTGTTCTTCATGGCGTTCGGCATCCCGGCGCTGGGGATCAACGCCTCGTACTTCGTGTTCGGCACCATCGGACTCGCGCTGTACACCTCGGCATTCGTCTGCGAGGCGATCCGCAGCGGTATCAACGCCGTCTCACCGGGCCAGGCGGAGGCCGCTCGATCCGTGGGACTCGGCTTCGGGCAGACCCTGCGGCTGGTGATCCTGCCGCAGGCGGTGCGCAGCATCATCCCCCCGCTGGGCAGCGTGATGATCGCGATGATCAAGAACTCCGCGATCGCTGGGGCGTTCGGAATCGGTGGCGATCTCTACGCGGTGGGGATCCGGCAGTCCTCCGCTCAGGGTGAGGAGATCATCCCGGTGTTGCTGGGTGTGGCGCTGGGCTATCTGATCATCACCATCCCGGCCGGACTACTGCTGGGTTACGTGGAACGGAAGGTGGCGATCGCACGATGAGCGACTCCGTGCTCTACGAGGCTCCCGGACCGCGTGCCAGGCTCCGCGCCCGATACGCGAGCGTGATCACCGGTCTCGTGCTGCTCGCCGTCTTCGGCTGGGTGATCTACCGACTGGCTCAGGGCGGTGAGTTCACCTACGAGAAGTGGGGTCCGCTGATCGACCCCACCAACGAGAGCTTCACCCCACTGTGGACGCTGCTCGGCAAGGGGTTGGGCAACACCCTGCTGGCGGCCGGTTGGTCCATCCTGTTCTCACTGGTGATCGGCACGATCCTCGCGCTGACCAGGGTTACGGCAGCGGCTTGGTACCGCTGGGCCGTGGTCGGGGTGATCGAGCTGCTGCGCGGCACCCCGGTGGTCGTGCTGATCTTCTTCGCCTACCAGGCACTGCCGGTGATGGGCCTGGACCTGCCGGTGATGTGGTCACTGGTCATCGGGCTGACCGCGTACAACTGCGTGATCATCGCCGAGATCGTGCGTGCGGGGATCGACTCGCTGCCCAAGGGGCAGAGCGAGGCGGCCTACGCCGTGGGGATGCGCCGCGGCCAGGTCATGTTCAACGTGCTGCTGCCGCAGGCGTTCCGGGCCATGCTGCCCGCGTTGATCAGCCAGCTGGTGGTGGTTCTCAAGGACACCTCGCTCGGTTTCACGATCAGCTATCCCGAGTTCGTGCAGCGGGGCGAGACGGCCATCGAGAACCTTGGCAATCCCATCCAGCTGTACCTGTTCATCGCGTTGATCTTCATCGTCATCAACTACACGCTGAGCAAGCTCGCGGTGTACACCGAGCGCAGGTTGAGCCGTGGTCGCAAGTCATCGGCGACCGCGGAGCCGGAAAGCGCCGCCACCACCGGGGACTGAGCCGATTCCGGGCGGAGGACCGGTGGGGCACGTCGCGACGGCCGCGAACGTGCCCCACCGTCGACAATCGCTCCGCGGCACCGGCGAGGTGGCGGAATACGCCCGGTCTCCCGCCCCGGAAGAACCACGGGGCGGGAGACCGCCGACGAACGTTTCAGCCGGAGAGCTCGGGGGCCCGCGCTTCGGGGCGCCTCTCGCGCAGCGTCTCGTCCGCCGCCTCGGCCCAGCGCCCGTCGGCGATCGCGGCGTCGAGGACCGCACGCAACCGATCGCGGAACCTCGCGTCGCCCTCGGCGATTCCGACCAGCCGTTCCGCGGGCCGTGACTCGGGGCCGGTGACGACGTAGGGGGCCACCACGGTCACTCCGTCCGCCTTCCGGTCGAACCCGCCGAGCAGCACATCCACGCTGCCGCGTGCGAGGGCTCCGCTCCGCAGCGAGGCGGGCAGTCTGCGGAACGCGACGTCGGACGCGGAATCCAGCCCCACTCCCTCGGCCAGCAGACCGGCCAGCCGGACGTCGAAACCGCGGTATTCCCCGTCGGTCCGGCGCAGGAAGTCCGCTGAGTCGTTGGGCACGCCCACGAGCAGTTCGCCGCGTCGCCGGATCTCGGAGAGGGCGGGCGAGCCCGGCAGCCGCGCGCCCCCGGTCGGCGTCGTCGCCGAGGTCCCGGTCCCGGCGGACGGCTCGGCACTGCGTTGCTCGGGCGGGAGCACCGCCGCTCCCCGCTCACCGTCGGTGGCCGCACAGGCCGAGAGCAGCGACACGAGAACCAGTCCGAGCACCGCACGGGGTACCGCTCGTAGCCACATGCACGTAATCATCGTCCCGCTCGTCACTCGGTGTCCACCTGCCTCGGAGAACATTGCTGTAGGCTCGTGGCCGACTGGATCGGTTGTGATACACGGTTAACACCGGATAGGGTCCGCAACCGGTTCATACCAATCGAGGCGCCAATGTCGTCGCCCGTCCGTACCGCACCCCCGTACGCACCGGGAGGCGATGAGTGACACCGACAAGCGTGCATCCAGTAGTCCGCGAAATTACCGAACGTATCGCCGAGCGCAGCTCCGCGACGCGCCGCGAATACCTGGAACGGGTTCGCGCCGCGAAACGCACCGAACCGGCCAGGGCGAACATGGCCTGCAGCAACCTCGCCCACGGTTTCGCCGCCATCAGCGGTACCGATCGCGAGTCCGTGAAGGGACTCGTGCGTCCGGGCGTGGCGATCGTTTCGGCGTACAACGACATGCTCTCCGCACACAAGCCCTACGCGGAGTTCCCGGACTGGATCAAGGAGGCCGCCCGCCACGAGGGCGGCGTCGCGCAGTTCGCGGGCGGCGTTCCCGCCATGTGCGACGGCATCACGCAGGGACGTGACGGGATGGAACTCTCCATGTTCTCCCGGGACGTGATCGCGATGGCGACCGGTGTGGCGCTGTCGCACGAGATGTTCGACTCCGCGCTGCTGCTGGGGATCTGCGACAAGATCGTACCCGGCTTGCTGATCGGCGGACTGACCTTCGGGCACCTGCCGATCACACTGGTACCGGCAGGTCCGATGCCCTCCGGACTCCCCAACGGGGAGAAGAGCCGGATCAGGCAGCTGTTCGCCGAGGGCAAGGCCACTCGGGAGGAACTGCTGGAGGCCGAGTCCGCCTCCTACCACTCCCCCGGCACCTGCACGTTCTACGGCACGGCGAACTCCAACCAGCTCGTCGTGGAGATGATGGGGCTGCACCTGCCGGGCTCCACCTTCGTGCCGCCGGGAACACCGCTGCGCAGGGCACTGACCGAGGAGGCGGGCCGAAACGCGGTACGGGCCGCGAAGTCCGAGGAAGCCCCCTCGATCGGGGAGATCATCGACGAACGCGCCATCGTCAACGGTGTCGTCGCGCTGCTGGCCACCGGCGGTTCCACCAACCACACGATGCACCTGCCCGCGGTGGCATCGGCCGCGGGGATCCAGCTGACCTGGGACGACTTCTCCGACCTTTCCTCGGTGGTGCCGCTGCTCGGCAGCGTCTACCCCAACGGTTCCGCCGACATCAACCACTTCACCGCCGCGGGCGGGGTACAGACCCTGGTCTCCGAACTGCTCGAGGCGGGGCTGGTGCACCCGGACGTGCGAACCGTCGCCGGTGACGGGTTGGAGCGCTACCGCCAACAGCCCTTCCTTGAGGACGGCGAACTGGTCTGGCGGGAAGGCCCCGCCCGGAGCCTGGACACCAGCGTGTTGCGCGGTGTCTCCGAGCCGTTCGACACCGAGGGCGGCCTGCGAGTGCTGGAGGGCAACCTGGGACGTTCGGTCATGAAGGTCTCGGCGGTCAAGCAGCAGCACCGTTCCGTGACGGCCCAGGCTCGGATATTCGACGACCAGGAGCAGTTCAAGGCCGCGTTCCAGGCCGACGAACTCAACCGCGACGTCGTGGTGGTCGTGCGCAACCAGGGGCCGCAGGCCAACGGGATGCCCGAGCTGCACGGGCTCAGTCCCGGCCTCGGTGTGCTGCAGGACCGGGGTTACCAGGTGGCGCTGGTCACCGACGGGCGCATGTCCGGAGCATCCGGCAAGATTCCCTCCGCGATCCAGGTGACTCCCGAGGCCAGTGCGGGGGGCCGGCTGGCGAGACTCCGCGACGGTGACGTGCTCCGGGTCGACGGCGAGCAGGGCACCCTGGAGGCGCTCGTTCCCGACGACGAGCTCGCCGCACGGGAGCCCGCCGCACCGGCGGCACTGCACCAGTTCGGCACGGGACGCGAACTGTTCGCCACCTTCCGGCAGGCGGTCGGCAGGGCCGACCAGGGTGCCAGCGTCTTCCCCACACCGGAACAGCAGACGCAGGCACAACAGCAGTCCCGCGACGAAATCTCCGCCTGAGCCAGTACGAACGGATTCCACGATGCGAGCCGCAACCGACATCCTCGATATCAGCCCGGTCATCCCGGTCGTCGTACTCGACGACGCGACCCACGCCGCCCCACTCGCCCAAGCGCTGCAGCGGGGCGGTATCCGCACCATCGAAGTCACCCTCCGCACCCCGGTCGCGCTGGAGGCGATCGAGCGGATCAACGACGAGGTCGAGGGCATCACGGTCGGGGCCGGGACGATCACCCAGCCGGGACAGGCCAAGGAGGCGGCCCGGGCGGGAGCGGGTTACCTGGTGACACCGGGTACCACCGACCGGCTGCTGGACGAGGTGGCCGACACCGAACTGCCCGCGCTGCCGGGAGTAAGCACCGTCTCGGAAGCGCTGCGACTGGCCGAACGCGGCATGCGGGCGCTGAAGTTCTTCCCGGCCGAGCCCGCGGGCGGGGTGCCGTACCTCAAGTCGCTGAGCAGCCCGCTGCCCGAGCTGTCCTTCTGCCCGACCGGAGGAATCACCCCGGACAACGCCGGGCGTTACCTGGCGCTGCCCAATGTGCGCTGTGTCGGTGGCTCCTGGCTCGCCCCGAAGGAGGCACTGGCCAAGGGCGACTGGGGCCACATCGAGGCGTTGGCACGTCAGGCGGTCGCGCTGGGCTGACCGAGAGCTCGGTGCGGGAGGCGTCGATTTCTCGCGAAATGTACGCCGGTGCGTGGGCGGGTGCTTTCCGAGGCGTCACCGCACGCACCGGCCGTGTCCGTTCCGAGCCCGAGCGGACCGGGATCACTTCACCGGCTGCACCTTGGTGCTCGGATCGCCGTCGATCGCCGCCGCCATGCGCGGCACCAGACCGTCGAGCGCTATGGGCAGGCTGAGCGGACTGGAGAAGGAGACCGCCCCGTTGAGCGTGGTCTGACGCTGCATGGTGATATCCCGGCCCTGCTTGACGACGTCGAGCTGCTTGTAGACCTGCTTACGAGCGATGCTGTCCTCCGGGGCACCGTAAACACCCAGCAGCAGCACGTCGGCTTCGAGCAGTCCGAGGCGCTCCTTGCTGAGCTGCTTGGGCTCCCGGTTCTCACCGGAGAACAGTTTCTCGGTGGCGGAGGGAAGCCGGAGCCCCAGGGAACGCAACAGCCTGGGGGCGGGACCTTCGGCGTAGACCCATGCCTGCCCGCTGATCGATGTGGCCAGCAGCCCGGTGGCACCGTCGAACGCCGGATTACGCGAACGGGCCGCTTCGAACTCACCCTCGATGTCGGTAACGAGTTGATCGGCCTTCCGGCTCTCGCCGAGAGCCTTACCGATGATCTTGGTCATGTCCTGCCAGGGCACACCGTAATCGGCGTACTCACCGGGCTGGGCGACCGTGGGAGCGATCGCGGAGAGCTTGTCGTACTCCTGCTTCTTCAGTCCGGAGTTGACCCCGATGATCACGTCCGGTTCCAGTGCCGCGATCCGTTCGAACTCCAGCTCCTGTCGCGCCAGCACCTCGGGCATCTCGCGATCGCCCAGTTTCTCCCGGGCCCAGGGCCACAGCGCGCCGTCCTGTCCACCGAACCACTCACGGGTGGCCACCGGGGCGGTACCGAGCGCGAGAACGGTGTCCTGATCGGTCAGTCCCACCGTGACGACACGCTCGGGGCGCTTGGTGATCTCGGTGGTGCCGTGCTTGTGTTCGACGCTTACCGGGAAGGCACCCGAACCGGAACCGGAGCCCGGTCCGGAACCGCCGCCGTTGCCGGGAGCACAGGCCGTGAGCAGTAACAATCCCGCACCACCGAGCAGACCTCTGCGGCTGATCTCGGAGCGGATGGGGCCGAACTTGTCGCGTGGCATTGCGTACCTCAACTACCGGAGTCGATGTTTAGGTTAGCCTAAACAAAACGAAATGCCCGGTTCAAGACCGCCCCACCCCGGCGAGCGGACTCACCGCACCATCGCCGGAGTGATTCGGGACACAGCGACACGCAGCGAGTCCGCCACGGGACGCCCCGTGCTTTCCAGCGCCGCGCGCGACATGACGCCGGTACTCACCAACACGCACTCCGCCCCGACCTCCGCCGCGGCACGGGCGTCGTCGGTGACGTCGCCGATGACCACCGCCTCGGAGGGTTCCAGTCGCAGCGAACGCAGGTGCGCGTCCAGATACGCGGCCTTGGAACCGCCGACCTCGGAATCGCGCAGCCCGTCGATCCGACCGAACATCGAACTCAGCCCGAAACGCTCCACCAGCGGCACCAGCTCGTCGTGGAAGAACATGGACAACAACGACTGGCTGCCACCCCGCTCCCGCCATTCCCGCAGCGCGTGCGGCGCCTCGGGATCGAGTTCGCAGGTGTGCAGCAACCGCCGGTAGGCGTCGTGGTAGATGCGATCGATGGCACGCCAGTCCCGTTGGTCGATCTCGCGTCCGAGCACTCGCTCGTAGGAGTCGCGCAACGGCCTGCCGAAAACGGCGCGCCAACCGGGGAGATCGACCGGTTCGGCGTCATAGGCCGCGCACACCGCGTTGACCGAGGCCACCACGGCCTCGTTGTCCGCGAGCAGTGTGCCGTTCCAGTCCCAGACGATGTGCCGCGTCGGCGGCCGCTCACTCGATACGCTCACCGGCGGATCCTATCGTTGTCCACCGACTGCGTTCGTGCGCCGAAGTCCTCGCCGCGAAGCGTTGGCGGTTCGGCAGTTCCTCGCGCCCGATCTCGCATGCGGCGACGGATCTGACGAGTCGTCGCGACAGCAGCGCGGCACAGCGGGTGGAGACACTCCAGCCGTGGGCCCGGCCGGAGTGAACCGCTGGTGGAACTGCGCCGAGGTCAGTGCCCAGTTCGGATGAGGCCAGTGGAGCATGACCAGGTGACAGCCAGTGTCACGACGAAGATCACCGCCGAGACGATCGGAGCCCAGAACCGCCCGAAGACCCGTGACGAATCACCTCTGGCCGGAAATGAATTTCATAGCCGCTGTTTCAGTCGTGCCGGAAGCACCACGGATGCACCGTGGTGACTCCGGAATCGTGATAGCCCGGAACCGTGACAACGGAGTCACCAAGTCACCACTTCAGCACATCGCGGGATGTGCGGATTCCTTGCGGTAGCCCTTGGAAGTCACCACTACCGTGTAGTAAGCGGAAGCTCCACGACACTTTCCCTTAGCCACGAAACTACCGTTGTGATGATTGCTGTACCTAGTAGAACCTATCTTTTCGTCGAACCCGTTGTTGACGTCCTTCCACACTTGGACCTCCAGCCAGCCGACGACATTTCCGCAACCGGATCTTCCTCCTCTACCACCGACCCAGGCACCGTTCTGCGAAGGTTCCCACACTGTTAGTCGGCAGGCTTTCGCCGTGGCCTCACTCTCCGAGGAATCACCCCAGGAAGGAACGGAAGCAGCCAGGGAACCACCCACCATCGCCGCGGCCAGAAAAGCTGAAACGAAGAATTTGGAACGCAACGCCGATCTCCTCACGAAAGAAATTCGGAGTGGTCACCGAGTCACCCCGAACCGCAGAACCCCAGCGACCGCCCACCCTCACACGAAAAGACATTAACAAAACCCGAGCCAATTCGTGCATACCCTGAAAGGGTACTACCCTTCCCACAAACGCGTGAGAGAACGCGAAGTTTTTTCCCGAAAACCGGAACACTTGGAAATTGGACCGATCCATCCGGAACAACCGATCCCGGAAAGCTCGCGCGCCAGGCTGAACAGCACCAACGATCCCGCCGCGGAACGACGACTCCGGACCGACGATCGACCCCGTGCGGCCGGATCAGTCATCCGGCTCGAACCACGGCTCGTCGTCCGATACGGACTCTCCCGCCTCGATCGCCTCCATTTCCTCCCGCACCACTCGGAAGGCCAACGCCTGACCGTACCCCTTCCGCGCGAGCATTCCCAGCAGGCGACGCATCCTGGCTCGCGGCTCGACACCGCTCATACCGCGCGATTTGCGCCGCACCAGCTCGCGGGCACGTTCCACCTCGGAATCGGTGTCCACCTCGTGCAGCGCCTCGGCGGCGGTCTCCTCCTCGATCCCCTTGTCCCGGAGTTCCTCCCGGAGCGCACCGCGCCCCAGGCCCCGCTGCCGGTGGCGGCCGCGTACCCACTCCGCGGCGAAGGCGGCGTCGTCGACCAACCCGGCCGCCACGAACTTGTCGAGCACGTCCTCGGCCGTTTCCGGGGCAACCCCGCCACGCAGCAGGGCACGCAGCAGCTCCGCACGGCTGCGCGCCCGGACCGCGAGCAACCGATAGACGGTCTCGCGTGCCGTCCGCTCGTCAGCGGACTTGCCGGCGGTGTCGCCCGAGTCCGCCGCGGTGTCGCCCGGCACCGCTTCGGGGATCTCGGCGGACGAAGTCGGATCCGAAGTCGACACCTCCTCGGGGCGAGGCGCGGTGTCGTCCGCGACGGATTCGGTCTCGGCCAAGGAAGTCACTCCTCCGATCAGAACTCGACGGGCGCGGGTTCGCTCTGCTGCTCGGCGGTGTCCGCACCGGCACCGGAGCCGATGCCCATCTTCTCCTTGATCCGCTTCTCGATCTCGTTCGCCACGTCCGGGTTGTCCCGCAGGAACTTGCGCGCGTTCTCCTTGCCCTGGCCGAGCTGGTCGCCCTCGTAGGTGTACCAGGCGCCGGACTTGCGTACGAAGCCGTGCTCGACTCCCATGTCGATCAACGAGCCCTCGCGGCTGATGCCGTGCCCGTAGATGATGTCGAACTCGGCCTGCTTGAACGGCGGGCTGACCTTGTTCTTGACCACCTTGACCCTGGTGCGGTTCCCGACCGCGTCGGAACCGTCCTTGAGCGTCTCGATGCGCCGCACGTCCAGCCGCACCGAGGCGTAGAACTTCAGCGCCTTGCCACCGGTGGTGGTCTCCGGCGAGCCGAACATGACGCCGACCTTCTCGCGGAGCTGGTTGATGAACACCGCTGTGGTCTGCGAGGTGTACAGCGCGGAGGTCAGCTTGCGCAGTGCCTGACTCATCAACCGCGCCTGCAGGCCCACGTGACTGTCGCCCATCTCGCCCTCGATCTCGGCCTTGGGCACCAGTGCGGCGACCGAGTCGATGGCGATTATGTCCAGCGCACCGGAGCGGATCAGCATGTCGGCGATCTCCAGCGCCTGCTCACCCGTGTCGGGCTGGGAAACCAGCAGCGAGTCGGTGTCCACACCGATCGCCTTGGCGTACTCGGGGTCCAGGGCGTGCTCGGCGTCGATGAACGCGGCCGTACCGCCACCCCGCTGGGCGTTGGCCACCGCGTGCAGGGCGACCGAGGTCTTACCACTGCTCTCGGGGCCGTAGATCTCGACCACGCGTCCGCGCGGCAACCCACCGATGCCGAGCGCGACGTCCAGCGCGATCGAGCCGCTGGGGATCGCCTCCACCGCCGGGCGGTTGTCCTCGCCCAGCCGCATCACCGATCCCTTGCCGAACTGCTTGTCGATCTGGGCAATGGCCAGTTCAAGAGCCTTGTTCTTGTCGTTGCTCTTGTCGCCACCCTTGTCGGATGCTGCTGCCATCGGGGTCCACCTCGGTCGGTTCGAAGGTCGTGGTCTCAGGGCCGACGCTACGGGTCAGGGCCGACATTCCGGCTCCGGGTCCACGGATCCGTGGACAACCTGCCCGGCTGTGGACCCATTCTAACCGAACTAATGTTCGAGAGCTTGTCGACACACCGCCACGGCCGCCGCGTCTCCCCTGCTGATCAGGTGCGATCTGTCGTTCCCCCGGGGGACACTGGAGCCATTCCACCGGGCAAGCCCCAGGAGCTCGCACCGGGCCCGCTCGGCCGGACGAACGACCACTACGGCCCGCGCGACGGGCGTCAGGAGGTGGCCGGATGCGCATCGATCGTTATCTGCCGCCGACACACTGGTTGAGCAAGGTCTACCGGGGCGGGGCCGCCGCCTTCGGCGGCGCGCTGATCGCCTTCGGCGTGCTCGGATTCACCAACAACCTCGGGTTCTTCTCGACCAGTGGTCAGCAGATCCTGGGGCTTTCCAGCAACGGGCTGCTTTCGCTGATCTCCGTCGTGGTGGGGGCGTTGCTGATCGCGGCGGCCGCGATCGGAGGGCCGTTGGCATCGACGGTCACCACGACGATCGGCGCGTTGTTCCTGCTGTCCGGCCTGGCCAACCTGGCTGTGCTCGAAACCGGGTGGAACCTGCTCGCGTTCGAGATGCAGAACGTGGTGTTCAGTCTGATAGCGGGCATGCTGCTGTTGTTCGTCGGGCTCTACGGCCGGGTCAGTGGCGGATTGCCCGAGGACAATCCGTTCGTGCGCTACCGACACCGGGAGCCGCCGGAGGGCGAGGTCCCCGAACAACGCGGCGCGGAGGAACAGCGGGCCGACGAGCTGAAACCACTGGCCGACGCGGAAGTCGCGTTGGGAGAGGGACACGCCACTCCGGAGCAGGAGCAGCTGGTTCGCTCGGAAGCGCTGCGCCTGGCCAGGGCGGAACGGCAACGCGCCTACGAGCACTACGCCCACATCCAGCAGGCGCTGCGGAACGAACGGAAACCCTCCGGGACGGGAACGGGAGAGACCGGCTCCGGCGGCTGATTGAAGTCTTCCGATCGGGTTTGGCGGCTCGCTCGGCGAGACCTCTCGCACGCCTGGTGAGCGGGTCCGGAGACATCGAGTAGGTGCCTCCGGTGCGACAGCGGGCCCATTCGAACAGCGAGCCCGCTCAGCGCCTGCCGCTGGGCACCTCGAAGCTGTCGCAGAGTACCGACCAGACGCGCTTGGGTTCCCAACCCGCTTCCAGTGCCTGATTGACGGTGCGCTCACCCAACGCGGCCAGTACGTGGTCCCTGGCCAACGTGTCGGCCCGGACATCGCCGAACTCCTCGGCCATTCGCCGCCGCAAAACCGTGTAACGCATCCTGACCAGGCTACGTGTACCGCACGGATGAGGAGATCCGCGCCCGCCGGATAGGCTGGTGCCATGTCGCAGGCCGAATTGACCGGATTGTCCTCGGCGTGGGGGCAGGCGGCGCTGGCCGCCATGCTGCTGATCATAGTGATCCTGCTGCTGCGCAGGCTGTGGAACCAGCGGGGGCGCTGACGACGGAAGTGGTGCCCGCGCACCGAGCGAGTCGTTGTCCATCGAGCGCGCGTGTCGGACATTGACTTCAGCATGGAACCGTGACGGATCCAATGGAACGGTTCTCGCCGCCTACGCGGGGGTGGTTCCGCGAGACGTTCGAGGCTCCCACCCCCTCGCAGGAGGAGGCATGGCGGGAGATCACCTCCGGGCAGCACACCCTGGTGATCGCACCGACCGGTTCGGGCAAGACGCTGGCCGCGTTCCTGACCGCCCTGGACCGGCTGACCCACACCGCCGTGCCGGAAGACCCGAAACGGCGGTGCCGGGTGCTCTACGTCTCGCCGATGAAAGCACTCGTCGCGGACGTGCGCCGCAACCTGCGCACCCCGCTCGCGGGGATCGAGCGGGAGGCCCACCGGCTGGGTGAGGAGATCACGGAGGTCGGCGTGGCCACCCGGACCGGTGACACCCCCACCGACGAACGGCGAGCTTTCGGACGGCGTCCGAGCGACATCCTGGTCACCACCCCGGAATCGCTTTTCCTGCTGCTGACCTCGACCGCTCGGGAGGCGTTGCGCGGAGTGGAGACGGTCATCGTGGACGAGGTGCACGCGATGGCCGGCGACAAGCGCGGCGCGCATCTGGCGGTATCACTGGACAGGTTGGACGAGTTGTTGCCCGGTCCGGCACAGCGGATCGGGCTCTCCGCGACGGTGCGCCCCGTCGACGAGGTGAGCGAGTTCCTGGCAGGGGGCAGGCCGGTCCGGGTGGTCCGCCCGCCCGATCCGAAACAGGTCGACGTTTCGGTGCGGGCTCCGGTGGAGGACATGGCGCGCCCCGAGTCGGGGACCGCCGAAGGGGACGGCACGGGCGGACGTGCGGCCTCCGTCTGGCCCGCGCTGCGGGAACGGATCCTGGAACTGGTGCGCCGGCATCGCTCCACGATCGTGTTCACCAATTCGCGACGGCTGGCCGAGCGGCTGACATCCGGCCTCAACGAGCTCGCCACGGAGGGCGGTCCGGACGAGGCGGACGGGGCGAGCACGACGCCCCGGGACGGACCGTGGTCGTTTCCCGCCGAGGCGGTCGGGGCCTCGGGCGTCACCAGCGGTGTGGCAGCGGTCGTGGCGCGTGCGCATCACGGTTCGATGTCCAAGCAGCAGCGCGCTTCGGTGGAGGAGGAGCTCAAATCGGGCGAGCTGCCGTGCGTGGTGGCGACTTCGTCGCTGGAACTGGGCATCGACATGGGGGCCGTGGACCTGGTCGTACAGCTCGAGACACCACCCAGCGTCGCCTCGGGGACGCAACGGATCGGGCGGGGCGGTCATCGGGTCGGCGAGCCCTCGCGCGGAGTCGTTTTCCCCAAGTTCCGAGGGGACCTCGTCGGATGTGCGGTGGTGGCGGAACGGATGCGTTCGGGAGCGATCGAGGCGCTGTCGATACCTCGCAACCCGCTGGACGTACTGGCACAGCAGATCGTGGCCGCGGTGGCCGTGGATGTCCGCGGGGTGGAAGAGCTCGCCACGCTGCTGCGACGGTCGGCACCGTTCGCCGCACTGCCCGAATCGGCGTTCCGGTCGGTGCTGGACATGCTCGCTGGGCGCTATCCGAGCGAGGAGTTCGGCGAGCTGCGAGCCAGGATCGTGTGGAACAGGACCACCGACGAACTGCGTCCCCGTCCCGGCACGCGGCGACTGGCCGTGACCTCCGGTGGCACAATACCGGACCGGGGACTGTTCACCGTGGTCACGCGGGTCTCCGACGCGGCGAGGGGTTCCGGCCGGAAACGGGTCGGCGAGCTGGACGAGGAAATGGTCCACGAGTCCCGGGTCGGGGACACTTTTCTGCTGGGCACCTCCTCCTGGCGGATCTCCGAGATCACTCACGACCAGGTGATCGTGACACCGGCTCCGGGGACTCCGGCGAGGATGCCGTTCTGGAAGGGGGACTCGACGGGCCGTCCCCTGGAGCTGGGGCGCGCGGTTGGTGGGTTTCTGCGCGAGATCTCCTCCGCCACTTCCGAAGGGGCCCGCGAGCGCACCCACGAGGCCGGGCTGGACCGCCCCGCGCGGGAGAACCTGCTGGCTTACCTGGCGGAGCAGCGGGCGGCTACCGGCCACGTACCGGACGATCACACGATCGTGGTGGAGCGATTCAGGGACGAGCTCGGCGACTGGCGGATAGTGGTGCACTCCCCGTTCGGCGAGCGGGTCAACGCGCCGTGGGCACTGGCGCTCGGCACGCGGCTGCGCGAACGCGGGGGCGCGGACGTCCGACCGGTTTCCGCCGACGAGGGGATCGTGCTGCGCGTCAGTGACGCACTCGACGACTCCGGGGCCGAGGTGGTGCCGAACGCCGAGGATGTCGTGCTCTCCCCGGAGGAGGTGGAACAGCTGGTAACCGACTCGATAGCCGGTTCGGCACTGTTCGCCTCCCGGTTCCGGGAGTGCGCGGGGCGGGCGCTGCTGCTGCCCCGCAGGGACCCGGGACGGCGCGCTCCGCTGTGGCAGCAGCGGCAACGTGCCACCCGGCTGTTGGAGGTGGCCGCGCGTTACGAACGCTTCCCGATCGTGCTGGAGGCGATGCGGGAGTGCCTGCGCGACGCCTACGACGTCGCCGGGCTGCGTGAGCTGATGTCGGAGATAGTCCGCCACCGCATCCGGGTGGTCGAGGTGTCCACCACCGGCCCGTCCCCCTTCGCGCGGAGCCTGCTGTTCGGCTATGCCGGGATGTTCCTGTACGAGTCGGACGCTCCGCTCGCCGAACGCAGATCGGCGGCGCTGAGTCTGGACACCGCGCTGCTGGCCGAACTGCTCGGCTCGGAGGAGATGCGGCAGCTGCTGGACGCCGAGGTCGTCGTCGAGGTGGAGAACGGGCTGCAACGGCTGGAGCGGCGACGGCACGCCCGCGGTCCGGAGGACACGGCGGACATGCTTCGGGTGCTGGGGGACCTCACCGAGGACGAGGCCGCGGCACGGGGCATCCGGCGGGAGTGGCTCGCGGACCTGGCGCGACAGCAGCGTGCGCTGTTGGTACACGTCGCGGGCGAAGCGAGGTGGATCGCCGTCGAGGACGCGGGCAGGGTCCGGGACGGGCTGGGCGTCGCCCTGCCCGAACGTGTTCCCGAGGTGTTCACCGAACGGGTCGAGGACCCGCTGGGCGAACTGGTCTCACGGTTCGCGAGGTGCCGTGGACCGTTCCACGCCGACACGCTCGCGGAGCGGTTCGGGCTCGGTGCGGCGGTGGTCACGGAGGTACTGGAGCGACTGCGGGGCTCCGGACGGTTGGTGCGCGGCGAACTGCGTCCGGCCGAGGTAGGCGGCGACGGCGGTGCGGAGTACTGCGACGCCGAGGTGCTGCGCAGGCTACGACGTGCTTCGCTGGCCAAGCTCCGCTCCGAGATCGAACCGGCCGAACCGGCGGCGCTGGGCAGGTTCCTGCCGGTCTGGCAGGGCGTGGTCTCGAACGGTGTCGGCTCGCGAGGTGTCGGCTCCCAGCGGAACGGTTCCGCGGCCGACGTGCTCGCGGTGGTCGAACAGCTGGCGGGAGTCCCGCTGACCGCTGGTTCGCTGGAATCACTGGTCCTGCCCGCCCGAGTTCCCGGCTATCAACCGGCCATGCTGGACGAACTCACCACCGGCGGCGAGGTGGTATGGGTCGGAGCCGGCGCGTTGGCGCACGACGACGGTTGGGTGGCGCTGGCGCCGTCCGACATCGCCGAGCTGGTGCTACCGGACCGGGTGAGCGGCCACGAGAACTCGGACACCCACGACGCCGTCCGGGAGTCCCTGGAGGACGGCGCGCTGTTCTTCCGACAGCTGGCCGACCGCGCCACCGAACTGCTCGACCGACGTGGGAGGACGGGAACGAGCGAGGCCACGCTGGTATCGGCGCTGTGGGATCTGGTGTGGTCCGGTGAGGTCACCAACGACACCCTGGCGCCGCTGCGCGCCCTGCTGTCCGGCCGACGCGCCAACCGTCGTCCCCGACGCGTGCCACGGGGGCGCTACGCCAGACCGACTTCGGTCAGGGCGGTGTCCACGGCGGGCTCCGGGCCACCCGGCGTGACGGGCCGCTGGTCACTGGCGCCGACGCCCTCGGAGGAGACCACCAGCCGCGCGAGCGCGCGCACCGAGACCTTCCTACAGCGCCACGGCGTGCTCACCCGCGGCTCACTGGAGATCGAACGGGTCACGGGTGGGTTCGCGGCCGTCTACCGGGTACTGCGGATCGTGGAGGAGGCGGGCGGCTGCGGGCGCGGCTACGTGGTGGCCGGGTTGGGCCCCGCGCAGTTCGCTGCGCCCGGGGCCATCGACCGATTGCGCGACTTCGACGGCTCGACCCGACAGCAGGACCCCGATCGGGCGGTGCTGCTCGCCGCGACCGACCCGGCCCAGCCCTACGGTGCTGCGCTGCCCTGGCCGGAGGTGGCCGGGAACACCCGGCACCGGCCGGGGCGTAAAGCCGGTGCGCTGGTGGTGCTCGTCGACGGGGAACCGGTGTTCTACATCGAGCGGGGCGGCAAGTCGTTGCTGTCGTTCACCGAACGGGAACGGCCGCTGCGTGCCGCCGCGGGACGGCTGGCCGAGGCGGTGACGGAGGGAGAACTGGAGCAGTTGGTGTTCCGCCGTGCCGACGGGGAAAGCGCGATCGGCGGCGAGCTGGCGGGAATCCTCGTCGCGGCCGGGTTCCGGCCCACTCCGCAGGGACTGCGCCTGCGGAATTGAAGCGGCGGCGAGCCGCGCGCACAGCGCCACCGCGGCGTCGCGTCCCGCTGAACACCCCACCGGGAAGCGTGGTCGGCGGTGAATCCTCTAGGGTGCGAGGCTGTGACCGCTGCACCGTCTCCGCGTTGCGAACGAGTGGTGGAACTCTCCGCCGACGAGCTGCGTGCCAGACTGCCCGAAGCCGTGCGGGTATACGTCACGGCCATGGGTTATCCCACCTGGGCCACGCAGCAGCGTATTCCGATCTGGTCGGCGCACATGTCACGCGCCGGATGGCGCTGCGTGGTGGCGTTCAACGACCGGGACGAGGTGAGCGGCGTCGGTTACGGCTACTCGGGGGCCACCGGCCAGTGGTGGCACGAGCAGGTGCGTCGCGGGATGCTGGAACGCCTGCCCCAACAACGGGCACACGAGTGGCTGGACGACTACTTCGAGCTGACCGAGCTGCACGTCCACCCGGACACACAGGGACACGGACTGGGGGAAAGCATCCTGCGCACCCTGCTGGCGTCCGCGCCGGGCGCGAAGGTACTGCTGTCCACCCCGGAAGGTCCCACCAGGGCGTGGCGACTCTACCGCCGGCTCGGTTTCGTCGACGTGCTGCGCGACTACCGATTCAGCGGTGACCCTCGCCCGTTCGCCGTGCTGGGGCGCGACCTGCCGCTGGAGGCGTGACATCCGAGGGGCTGCCCCTCGGATTCGGCGTGGCAGCCCCTCGGAAACCACTCACAGGTAGGAGAGCTGCTCCCGCAGGGTGTCCAGCCCCATGGGCCCCATCTCCAGCGCGTCGCGGTGGAACCGCTTGAGGTCGAAGTCCTCGCCGTGGCGCTGTCGTGCCTCGTCCCGCGCGGACAGCCAAAGCCGCTCACCGAGTTTGTAGGACGGGGCCTGCCCCGGCCACCCCAGGTAACGGTCTATCTCGTCCCGCACGAGAGCGGTGTCGGTGATGGTGCGGGTGAGCATGAACTCCAGCCCGAGTTCGGGGGTCCAGGTCCGCCCCTCGTGGAAGCCGGTCCCCTCCGGAATGCGGAGCCGCAGGTGCATACCGATGTCCACGATCACGCGGGCGGCTCGGAACAACTGCTCGTTGAGCATGCCGAGCAGATTGCCGTCGTCCGCGAAGTAGCCCAGCTCGCGCATCAGCCGCTCGGCGTACAGCGCCCATCCCTCGCCGTGAGCGGAGACGAAGCAGCCCAATCGCTGGAACTTGTTCAGCCTGTCCGCCTGGTGCACCGCCGTTGCCACCTGCAGGTGATGCCCCGGCACACCTTCGTGGTACACGGTGGAAACCTCACGCCAGGTGGAGTACTCGTCCTTGTCCGGTGGAACGGACCACCACATCCGACCGGGCCTGCTGAAGTCGTCGTTCGGCGGCGTGTAGTAGGCACCCGTTCCACCACCGGGCGGGGCGATGAGGCACTCCAGGTTCAGCAACGGCTCGGGAATGTCAAACTGCGTTCGGCTCAGATCCCGCAACGCCTGATCGGACAACCGCTGCATCCACTGCGCGAGAGCCCGCTGACCGTGCACCCGATAACGCGGATCGGCGTCCAGTGCCGCGGCCGCCTCCGCGAGCGTGGCCGAGGGCTTGATCCGATCGGCGACACGTTTCATGTCCGCCTCGATCGCCGCGAACTCCTGCCAGCCCCACTCGTAAGCCTCGTGCAGGTCCAGCTTCGCGCCGGTGAAGTACCTCGACCAGAGACGGTAGCGTTCCTCCCCCACGGCGTCCTCGGCCGGAGCCTGCGGCAACAGCTCACCTCGCAGGAAGTCCGCGAGTCCGGCGTAGGCCTCCGAGGCGACGTTGGCAGCGGCGTTGAGCTCGTCGCGCAGTCCCGGGGAAAGGTTTTCGGCACGCGTGACCATGTCCCCGAAGAAGGACTTGCCGTCGGTCCTGCCGGACCAGGTGTCGCACTGTTCCGCGACGCGCTTGACCTGTCGTGCCGCGGCGACGTCACCGTTGGCGGCCGCTTCGGACAGGCCAGCGGTCAGCCCCTTGACGGCCGCGGGCATGGCGGACATCCGTTTGGCGATGTCGTCCCAGTGTCCCTCGGTCTCGCCCGGCATCAGGTCGAAGACCTGTCGCAGCTCCTGGACCGGGCTCGCTATGACGTTCAGCGCCGACATGTCGGCACCGGCCTCGTGCAGTTCGACGTCCAGACCGACCCGTTCGGTGAACACCGCCTTGGCGATCCGCTCCGACTCGTCGACGGGCTCGGCGGCCGCGATCTCCGCCAGGGCACGCCGGGCCAGGTCACCCCGCGCACGATGGCCGTCCGGCGAGTAGTCGGGCAGCTCCTGCTGCCCCACGGAAAACCCCAGCATGGTCGCGGCTATGGGATCGAGCGCCGCGAGCTCCTCCACGTAACGGTTGCTGATCTCGTGCACGCCCCGGGCCTCGGTTGACATGGCAGCACGCTACCTCGCCGAGCCGCGGCACCGAACACGGATCCGCCACCTCGGACGGCACACCACCGCGCGCAGCCGGTGAAAAACGCTGTGACGTGGCACGATCACAAAGGTGCGGGGTGTGCGGTGTTCCGGTAACGCGACTCGTTCCCGATGGGGCGCGTCGCTGATGATCATGCTTGTGGGCATCCTCGTCTCGGGGTGTCTGAACGCGACCGTGTCACTGAGTATCAACGGCAAGGACGAGGTTTCCGGTGAGGTGATGGTCGCCGTCCCACCGACTTCGGACCGGCACGACTTCCGACTGCGGGTACCGGAGGAGCTTTCCGACAAGGTCCGGCTGAGTCCGTACCGGGAGGGGGAGGCCCGTGGTTCCAAGCTGGAGTTCGACGAACTGAGCTTCGACGAGGTGGAACGGCTGGCGACCGAGCTGAACCGGTCGGATTCACGGTACAAACTGTCGATCTCCAGGTCCGGCTCGCTCGTCGAGGTGAGGGGCTCGGCGGATCTGACTCCGCTGGCGGAAACCGATTCGGAGGTGCTGGTGGAAATCAGCGCGCCGGGCGAGGTGACCACCACCAACGGCGAGACGAACGCGGGGATGGTGAGCTGGCGACCCCAGCCCGGGGAGGTCACCGAGATGTCGGCGACCTTCCAGTTCACCGATGCCAGGAGCGCGGGCCTGTTCGGCTGGTCGTTGGTACTGGGCGGCGTGACGTTCGGAACGGCACTGCTGGTGGCGGTACTGGCACTCGTCACCCGCCAACGCGCCCGCGCCGACTCCGGGAGACGCTGAGTAGCGGGACGGAGCTCGCCCGTGTGACCGGTTCCCCCGACGAGTGAATCGGTACTGCCGGCCGGTGGGCCCTGGTGAGCGGCGACGTGCGCCGAGCCGGTACGCAGCGGTGTGCCCGTGCGACGCGGACGCACCCCGTAGTGCGGACATACCCGCTCGTCACGGAGGATTGGGACATGTCCCTGGAGAACCCGCCGGCAGGAGACGAGACGACACCGGACGTGGATCACGATGTCGCGGAGCACGTACGCCGGGAACTGACCGACTACCTTCGCGTGCGGGTCCGGGAGTGTGCCGAGCTGGATCCCGCCATCTCCGAAGCCGCCGAGGAAGTGTCGGAATTCGTGCTGCGCGGCGGCAAACGGATCCGCCCCACCTTCGCGTGGTGGGGTTGGCGCGCCGCCGGAGGAGAGGCGCGGGACCGGGACGCCGCGAGCATGCTGCGCGCGGCCAGCGCGCTGGAGCTGATCCAGGCATGCGCGCTGATCCACGACGACCTCATCGACGGCTCGGCCACCAGGCGGGGCAGCCCGACCGTGCACGTGCGGTTCGCGGCGACGCACCGGGAGAACGGCTACACGGGAACCCCGGAGCACTTCGGGCTCGCGGCGGCCGTGTTGTTGGGCGACCTGGCGCTGAGTTGGGCCGATGACATGCTGCACGCCGCGGGGCTGGCGCAGGACGCACTGCAGCGAGCCCTGGAGCCCTGGCGATCGATGCGTACCGAGGTACTCGCGGGTCAGTACCTGGACATGCTCGGGCAGGCCCGCGCGGACGAGTCCCCGGATTCGGCACTGCGGATCGACCAGCTCAAATCCGCTTCCTACACGGTGGAACGTCCGTTGCAGTTCGGAGCACGCGTGGGGGGCGCCGACCCGGCCACGGTGTCGACGCTGCGCGGCTTCGGCGCGGACATCGGAATCGCGTTCCAACTGCGCGACGACCTGCTCGGCATGTTCGGCGACCCCGAGATCACCGGCAAACCGGCGGGTGACGATCTGCGCGAGGGCAAGCGCACGGTGCTGGTGGCCGAGGGGATGCTACGGGCCCGGCAGCAGCACGACGAGGCGGCCGCACGGCTGCTGAGTTCCGCACTGGGCGATTCAGAGCTGACCCGGCCCCGCGTGGAACTGGTCCAGGAGGCACTGACCCGGATCGGTGCGGTCGAAGCCGTGGAGCGACGCATCGACGAGCTGACGGAGTCCGCGATGTCGGCGCTGCACACCGACGAACTCGCGGAACCGGCCGCGACCCGGCTCAAGGAACTCGCGATCACGGTGACCGACCGCAACCGCTGACATCGCAGCCGCCGGTATGGGCACCACTGGTATGGGAGCCGCCGGCACGAACGCGGTCGAACCCCGGTCGGAGCTCTCCCCGGAGCCGGTACTCACACGAAGCGGAGCCCCTCCCGAAGCGGGTCATCCCGCCGCGGAAGTCCCGCACGGCCGGTTCGCACCGGCCTGTCGATCACAATGCCATGGCCTGCGCACGCCGTTTGACCTCACGGCCACGGTCACCACGCAACGCGTCGATCGGGGTGCCGGGGAGCGTGTCGTCGGGGGTGAACAGCCACTCGAGAATCTCGTCCTCGGTGTAGCCGTTGTCCCGCAGCAACGTGATGGTGCCGGGAAGCCCCTTGACGACGGAGCCCATCGTCAGGAACGCCTCGGGAATCACCAACTCACGTTCCCGGCGCATCGCGACCAACTGACCGTCACGGATCAGCTGGTGCACTCTCGTCAACGGATAACCGAGACGCTCCGCGACGGCGGAGATGGAAACCACGTCCACGTCGGTGGAAAGCACATCCGGAGCGGAAGGAACCGAACTCACACCACCCAGCTTGCCAGTACGCCGATCAGATTTCCACCTCGGTATGCCGTCCACGACGACACCGCGACCTCGCCTACCATCGGTAGCGTGTTGGAGGGTGAGTTCGGGAGGATCCGCACGAGTTGCGACGTGATGACTTCCGTCCAGGCAACCGAGACCGAGCCGATCCGAACGGGCTCCGCCCGGGCGGAGGCGAGACGATGAGCCCGGTCGATCCGAACCACGGGGCCGATCCGCACAACGGGGCCAACGGGCCGCTCGGGCACCTGTTGGAACGACGCTACCGCGTGGACGACGTGCTCGCCCACGGCGGCATGTCCACGGTTTACCGCGGACTGGACACCAGGCTGGACCGGCCGGTGGCCCTGAAGGTGATGGACACCCGCTACGCCGGTGACCAGTCGTTCACCGAACGGTTCGAGCGTGAGGCGAGGTCGGCGGCGCGCCTGCACCATCCCAACATCGTCTCCGTCTACGACCAGGGTGTGGACAGGGGGATACCGGGCGAGGACCGGCTCTACCTGGTCATGCGGCTGGTCGAGGGCGGCACGCTGCGGGACCTATTGCGTGCTCGGGGTTCACTGCCGCTGTCGGTGGCGCTGAGCGTGCTGGAGGCCGTGCTGGCCGCTCTCTCGGCGGCGCATCACGCGGGCATGGTGCACCGGGACATCAAGCCGGAGAACGTGCTGATCGGCCGCGACGGCTCGGTGCAGGTGGCCGACTTCGGACTGGTGCGAGCGGCCGCGGGCGCGGGCTCGACCAGCGGGGACGTGATTCTGGGCACCGTGGCCTATCTCGCTCCGGAGCAGGTGACCAGCGGGGCCGCGGACACCCGGTCGGACGTGTACGCGGCGGGGATCGTGCTCTACGAACTGCTGACCGGACGTCCCCCCTACACCGGTGACACGGCGCTCTCGGTGGCGTATCGACACGTCAACGACGATGTCCGCCCGCCGAGCGAACTGGTTCCCGAGCTACCGCCCGCCGTGGACGAGCTGGTGCTGCGGTTCACCCGTCGTGACCCCGCGTGGCGTCCCGCGGACGGGGCAGCCGCGCTTCGCGAGTTGCGGCAGACCCGGGACGGGATCGGGCTGGCCGGTGTTCCGGTACCGGTGCCGCACCCCGGCAGCACCGAGTCGTCCGAAGCCGACGGGCCGCCCACCGAACAGATCCCTCCGGTACCTCCCGCCGCTGTCGGCAACGGCACGACGAGCGACCCCGGGCCACGGGGAACCCGCGCCTTGCGACGCCCCACCTCCGCACCAACCCCGGAAGCCTCCGAAACCACCAACGAGTTCGCCTCGGTCCCGGACGACGACGATTCCCGGGACGGTTCCCGCCGTCGAAGCCGCCTGGCGGCCGTGGTCGGAGTCGTGGTGCTGCTGGGCGCTCTGATCGCCGGGGGTGCTTGGCTGCTGGGCGGAAACTCGTACGTGCGGGTACCGGAACTGGCCGGCTCCTCCCTCTCCGAGGCGAAGGAAGCGCTGCGCGCCAACGAGTTGGGGGCCGACGTCTCGAAGTCGTATCACAACACGGTCCCCGAAGACACCGTGATCAGTGCCGCCCCGCAGGGGGGAACCCGGATCCGCAGCGGTGACCAGGTGGAGTTGCGTGTCTCGCGGGGGCGCCCCACCGTTCCGGAGATCGAATCGGGCAGCCGGGTCAGCGAGGTGCAGAGCAAGCTCCGCAACGCGAAGTTGTCCCCGGAACTGGACTCCTCGGCCAACCGTTACCACGACAGCGTGCCGAAAGGGCGGGTGATCGGAGTCGCACCGGAACCGGGGAGCAGGGTGAAAACGAGCGGTTCGGTCACGATCATCGTCAGCAGGGGCCCCGCTCCCGAACCCGTGCCCGATGTGAAGGGCATGGACCGCGACCAGGCGTTCACCGCACTCGGCGAGGCCGGTTTCGACCCCTACGAGGCCGGGCGGGAGTTCGCCGAAGGAGTGGCGAACGGCCACGTGGTGCGGACCGACCCCTCGGCGGGCAGCGAAGTGCCGATGAGCGGTGAACCGCGGGTCGGTGTGGTGCTCTCCAGCGCGGTCGAGGTGCCCGAATTCAGGGGGAAGACCGTGGAACAGGCGCGACAGCAAGCGGCGGAGGCCGGACTGACGCTGCGGGTGGACTCGTTGTTCGGCAGGGACAACGGTCGGGTGGTGCGGCAACAACCGAGCCCGGGAAGCACCGTCAAACGCGGATCGCAGGTCAAGATCACGGCCTTCTGAGGGCTCGCCCGGCGGTGGAACCGGGTCGGGAACCGACCCGAACCCGGTTCTTCGAGGTCGGGGACCGGTCCGCGTCGACCCCCGACTACGACGGCACGGGAGGGTGCCGAGACGGCTCGGCACCCCGCGGACCTCCTCAGTCGCGCAGCATCTCGGCGATCAAGAACGCCAGTTCCAGCGACTGCTGGGTGTTGAGCCGCGGATCGCACGCGGTCTCGTAACGTCCGGCCAGGTCGGTGTCCGAGATGTCCTGCGCTCCTCCGAGGCACTCCGTGACGTCCTCACCGGTGTGCTCGATGTGAATGCCGCCGGGATGCGTTCCCAGCCGGTGATGCACCTCGAAGAAGCCCTGCACCTCGTCGACCACCCGGTCGAAGTGACGGGTCTTGTAACCGGTGCTGGACTCGTGGGTGTTGCCGTGCATCGGGTCGCACTGCCAGATGACCTGGTGTCCCGAAGCGGTGACCTTCTCGACGATGGGTCCGAGCGTGTCGCGGACCTTGTCATTGCCCATCCTGCTGATCAGGGTGAGCCTGCCGGGTTCGTTGTGCGGATCGAGCCGTTCGACGTACTCCACCGCCTGTTCCGGCGTGGTCGACGGTCCGATCTTGAGGCCGATCGGATTGGCGATCAGCTCGGCGAAGGCGATGTGCGCGCCCTCCGGCTGCCGGGTCCGCTCCCCCACCCAGAGGAAGTGCCCGGAGAGATCGAACAACCTCGGCTCCGGACCACTGGTGTCCAGCCGCAGCATCGCGCGCTCGTAATCCAGCACCAGAGCCTCGTGGCTGGAGTAGAAGTCCACGCCGTGCAGGCTGGTGTCGTCCACGCCGCAGGCGGACATGAACCGAAGCGCACGATCGATCTCGGCGGCGATGGATTCGTAGCGCTCGCCCGCCGGGGAGTTGAGGACGAAGTCCTTGTTCCAGTCGTGCACCTGCTCCAACGCGGCCATACCACCGTTGGTCAGCGCGCGCGAGAGATTCATCGTCGCGCTCGCGTTGGCGTAGGCGCGGATCATCCGGGAGGGATCGTGCGCACGGGCCTGCTCGTTGGCCACCAGCGAGTTGACCATGTCGCCGCGGTAAGCGGGCAGCCCGAGGGAGTCGGTGTCCTTGGAACGAGGTTTGGAGTACTGGCCTGCCATCCGGCCGACCTTGACGACCGGGGTGCTCGCGCCGTAGGTCAGCACCACGGCCATCTGCAACAAGGTGCGGATACCGGCGCGGATGTGCGGTTCGGTGTTGTCCGCGAAGGTCTCCGCGCAGTCCCCGCCCTGCAACAGAAACGCTTCACCGCGCGCCACGGCGGCCAGATTGCTGCGCAGCTGCTGGACCTCGGAGGGGACGGTCACCGGCGGTACGCTCTCCAGTACCGAGCGCACGTTGCGCACTTGTTCCGGGTCCGGCCACCGCGGCTGCTGAGCTGCCGGGCGGGACAGTGCATCGTCGAGACGGGTACGCAGGTCGGCCGGTAGCGGCGGGAGTTCGGGAAGCGTGTCCACCGGCACGTCGACGGTCCAGGATTTGAGACCGTCCGAAGGCGCGCCCTGAGCTGCTGTTTCGGGGTCAACGGGCATGTTGCCCAGCGTAGCGGTTCCGTCCCGCATGCTGTGATGCTGTCCCGAGTGCTGAACGGCACGCTCGATGCGAGCGGGCGGACACCGGCGACAGGTGGTCCTGGGCGATCTACCGCCCCGCGGTGCCCGAACCGCCGGGCCGGGACCGCTTTGCCGGGACCGCTTTGCCGGGACCGCTTTGCCGGGACCGCTGTAGCTACAACCGCAGGGCGTCGCCCAGCCGGGCGACGCCCGAGCGGTTGAGGCACGCTGCCACGGGCTCTCGCCGAGGCACCGCTCCTCAGCCGAACAGCGCCTGGGCCTCGGTGTAGCGGTGCAGCGGCACGGTCTTGAGCTGGGCGGTGGCCTCCGCCAGCGGAACACGCACGATCTCCGTACCGCGCAGCGCGACCATGGAGCCGAAGTCCCGCTCGGTCAACGCGTCCATCGCGTGCAGCCCGAACCGGGTGGCCAACACCCGGTCGTAGGCTGTGGGGGTCCCGCCGCGCTGGGTGTGGCCGAGTACCACGGCACGCGACTCGTTACCGGTCCGCTGCGAGATCTCCTCCGCGAGCCAGGTGCCGACACCGCCGAGCCGCACGTGTCCGAAGGCGTCCCGCTCGCCCCCCTGCAGCACCTCGGCACCGTCCTCGGGAACAGCCCCCTCCGCGACCACGATGATCGGGGCGTACTGCCGCTCGAACCGCCGGGTGACCCAGTCGCAGACCCAGTCGACGCTGAAGCGCTGCTCCGGACCGAGGATCACGTTCGCTCCCCCGGCCAGGCCGGAGTGCAGGGCTATCCACCCCGCGTGCCTTCCCATGACCTCCACCACCAACGCACGGTGGTGCGACTCGGCCGTGGTTCGCAGCCGGTCGATGGCCTCGGTGGCGATGTGCACGGCGGTGTCGAACCCGAACGTGTAGTCGGTGGCGTCCAGGTCGTTGTCGATGGTCTTGGGCACCCCCACCACCGGGACGCCCTCCTCGTGCAGCCCGTTCGCGACGCCCAGCGTGTCCTCCCCGCCGATGGCGACGAGCGCGTCGATCCGCTGCTCCGCCATGGTTCGCTTTATCCGGGCGACACCGTCGGCCTCCTTGTAGGGATTGGTCCGGGAGGAGCCCAGAATCGTGCCACCACGATCCAGTATCCGCTCGACCTCCTCGAGCCCGAGCGGCATGGTCAGCCCTTCCAGTGGTCCACGCCAGCCGCTGCGGAAACCGACGATCTCCTTGCCGTGCACCTCGATCCCTTTCCGGGTGACCGCACGGATCACAGCATTGAGACCGGGGCAGTCCCCACCACCGGTCAGCACCCCGATACGTTCGGCAGCCGACATCCCGCCTCCTCGAAACACGTCACGCCGTAGGCGTGATATTGATCTCAGCGGAAGAGCCTTTCACGGACTAAATCGGTGCAGCAAGTATCCGATCGGGCGCACCAGGTAACCAGCGGTAACGACGCAAGGGGTCACCCGGGTCGAACCGATTCGGACGACGCGTGGTTCACGTCGATCACCGCCGCGGGCCCCACCACGAGAGCCACGGGAGCCGACCACGGATCCTGCCCCCCTCACGCGTTCGAGCGGGTCACGCTACCGAGCCGGATGGCCCAGTTCCCGCATTCGCTGTTCGATCACCTGCCAGCGCCGCAGATTGTGCTTGGCGTCGGCCAGTGCGTCGTGGGCGTTGGCCGGTGGCGAGGGAAGCCTGGGCTTTCCGACGGCCTCCCACTGCTGGCGCAGATCCCGGGTGAACTTGGGGATCTTCGGCGGCAGCGCCGGCATCGCCCCCCACAACTGCGCCAACGCGACGTGATCGTAGGCGGCGTACCAGGCCCACAGTTCGATGTCGGACCTGTGGGCGGTCAGAAACCCGTAGAGCTCGTCACGAATGGTGGCCCGGGAACGCCAGGCACCGGATCCCGGGGACGGCAGCTGCGGTAACACGTGCTGGCGCACCCACGGCCCGGCGCGTTCCGCCGCGAACTCGGTGGAGACTGCGTAGAACTCCCTACCCGTCTCGTCGACCACACCGATCGACACCAGATCGATGGTGTGACCGTCCTCGATGAACTCGCAGTCATAGAAAAACCGCACTGGAAAAGGGTATGCGTCCCCGGATCGCCGGTGGAGACACCCCGCGAGTCCGCGGGGTCTAACCGGCCTTCGAGTCCGGCATCCGCTTCTCGGACTTCCCGGCTTCCTTGGCCGCCTGCCGCTCGCGCTTGCTGATCACGCGCCCACTCTCGGCGATGTCGTCCTTGGCCCGGTCGGCGTAGATGTCCACGTACTCCTGCCCGGAAAGTTCCATCAGCGAGTACATGATCTCGTCAGTGATGGAACGCTCCGCGAACCGGTCACCGGCCAGACCCTCGTAACGGGAGAAGTCGAGCGGCTGACCGACCCGGATCCGCACGCTGTAGGGGCGCCACATCTTGGAGCCGATCGGATTGACCTTCTCGGTTCCGATGGTCACGACCGGAATCACGGGCACATCGGCTTCCAACGCCATGCGCGCCACGCCGGTCTTGCCCTTGTAGAGGCGGCCGTCCGGGGAACGTGTGCCCTCCGGGTACAGCCCCAGCAACTGTCCCTCGCGCAGCAGGCGGATACCGGTGTCCAACGCGGCCTGGGCCGCCGCGCCACTGGAGCGGTCGAGCGGAACCTGTCCGACGCCGCTGAAGAAGATTCGCTTCAACGCGCCGGTGAGTCCCTTGCCGGTGAAGTACTCGCGTTTGGCGAGGAAGGTCACCCGGCGGGGCAGCATCAACGGCATCAGGAAGGAGTCGGCCACCGCGAGGTGATTGCTGACCAGAATCGCCCCACCGGACTCCGGAACATGGTGTGCGCCCTCGATTTTGGGACGGCACCACAACCTCATGAGGGGCCCCAGAAGAACGTACTTCATCACCCAGTACAGCACCGCGTCGCTGCCTCCCTCACGGCCGGATTACGTTGTCAGGGTACGGAGCCGCCATGCACCACACAATCGCGGGGCGGCATTCACGATCGGGGAACACGAGGACACGAGCACATCACGGAACCGGCGCACCACGGCGGAACGTACGCGCGGGTGAGCATGGCAGAGTGTGATTGTGCATGAACACGCGAACGAAGTGGGCGGACGAATTCCGGGAGGATTCGCGGCGTCGGTTCGGGCCACACCCCGAACACGACCTTGCCCACTCGGCGTCGAACAGCGACCCTGGGGGCGAGCGGCGCACTTCGGCGGTGCGGCGTTCGACCGAATCGTTGCAAGCACAGGCGCACCGAACGATCGGAGCACCGCGGGGGCGGTACCGATCGCTGACGAGTCCACCATCCACCGCCAGCGCGTCAGGGAATGCGTATGAACACGCGCCATGAGAACGCAGACGGCCCCGAAGACATCGACAAGGCTTTCGCGGAAATCGTGGCCGAGTTGGAGCGCGATTCCTCACTGCCGCAGTGGCCCGGCGAGTCCGGAACCGCCTCCCCGACGACTTCGGGGGGCACCGCGACCACGGGGGACGCGAGTACCGAACCACCGTCCGAAGCCGATCCGGACAGTGGTCCCCGCGACTGGGCTCCCACCGAGGCGGAGGAGGACGAGGGGCACTACGAGCCTCCGGAACCACCGCCGCTGCCCAAACCCGGAGCGAGCACCGTGGGTGGTGTCGTGCTCATCGTGCTGGGTCTGCTGACGCTGTTCGTGCCCTTCGCGGCGAGCTCGCTGGGGCCGCTGACGCTGCCGGTCGGACTGATCGCGATCAGCTGCGGCATCGGCTGGTTGCTGCTGCGGCTGCGGCAGGGCTCCCCGGAGGACGAGGACTCCGGCTGGGACGACGGGGCGCAGGTCTGACCGAGGTTTCTTCGTTCGGCCCCGCCACCGTTGGGTGGGCGGTTCGCTCGTCCGCAGGTACGGCCGCCCGGAGCGGATGACCGGCACCGCCCCTAGCTCGCCGAGTTCCGACCACGGGCGGAGTTCCCGCCGAGTACGTCGCCACGCACGCGGTTGACGGTGATCGGTCGAACCCGCGGCTCGTCCGTCGGCCGTTCGGCGGCCTCGCCCGTTCCGTCTCGGTGCGCCGCGTCGGTCGCGCCGGTTTCCCAGCCAGGGGCGGTGAACGCTTGACGCAACGAGGTCAACAGCACGAGGAGCCACTCGTACAGCCCACCCGCCGGACGTTTCGCGTTCGCCTCGCGCAGCACCGCCGCGAGGGTGCAGAACGGACACCCCACCGCCCCTCGCGCGGAGTCCCCGGCCGCGGAGTCCCCGGCCGCGGGCTCACCGACAGCGGAGTCACCCGTGACGAACTCACCACCGACCGGCCGGGTGGGGTTCTCAACGCGGGAAAGCGCCAGCAGGAGCTCCTCCGCCCGCGCCGCGAGGGCGGGCAACAACGAACGCAGCTCCTCGACGAGCCGCTCGTGCTCGCCCTCGGTCCGTGAACCGGTGTGTTCCTCGTGCAAAACCGATCACCGCATCCATTGCGCCGGGTCTGGCCGAAAGGTCACGGTCACACCGTCGTCGCCCGCGTCCGCCTCCACCGCCACGCAGCGCCGCAACACCGAGGGGAGTGTGATCAGCCGTCGGTGTCCGTCCACGGTCACGGCCAGTTCGTCGCCGATCCGGGCGAGGTCGAACTCCGCCTGTCTGCTCAGCGGCATGGCGATACGCAGGGTGTAGCGAGCTTCCGAGTCGCTTCCGCTCCCGTCGAGCTCGATCACCGGGGCGCGCTCGGCTCCCGACGTCGGGTCGGTTTCGCCGTAGATCTCGTCACCCAGGCGCAGCAGTGAGTCGCCCCCGCGGGGCTCCGTCGCGCGGTGCTCGACGGTGTGCAGCGGCAGCCCCAGTTGTGCCAGCTCACGCAGCACCTCACGTTGCTGCCCGGCGCGGGTGCGCAGCCACGCCGCCGCCGCGCCACGGGCGGAGCCGGGATCCGGCACCACGCGGTTGGCGAGCACACCGTCGACGTGAACCTGCTGCAGTGCGAGCGAGGTGAGGATACGGCGGGTCTCGGCCGCCACCAACGACTCCGGTGTCGCGACCAACCGGACACTGGTCGCCGGGGAAACGAGCAGTTCCGCCAGCGAGTTCAACCGCTCGGCGAGTCCACCGAGGGCCTCGGCGGCGGCGTCCCAGCGCTCGGTGAGATCACTGCCCGCCATTCCCGCGAGCATGCCGCGCACGACCCGACGGTGGGTGGGGAACAACCGCTCCAGATACCCGGACAGCGCTTCCGGCATGGTCAACAGGCGCAGGGTGTCCGCGGTGGGGCCGCAGTCCACGACGACGGTGTCCCACGGACCGTCGGTGGCCATGCGCCGCACCTCGGTGAGCGCGAGCAGCTCCTCCACCGCGGGCAGCCTGGTGAGTTCGGCGGCGTCGACTTCGGAAACACCCGCGCCGGCGAGCACGGTGTGCAGATGTTCCCGCAGCTCGGACCAGGCTCGGTCGAGCAGTCCGCGAGTTCGTATCTCGGCGGCGTGCAGCCGGAGCGGATCGGAGTCGGAGTCGTCCGACAGCCGCAGTGGCCGAGGTGTGTCGTCGAGTTCCGCGTCCAGGCAGTCGGCGAGCGAATGGGCGGGATCCGTCGAGATCACCAGAACCTCGCGTCCGTGCGCGGCGGCACGCGCGGCGGTGGCCGCCGCGAGCGTGGTCTTGCCGACCCCGCCTTTTCCGGTGAACATCAGAATTCGCAACTCAGGGCCTCGCTCCACCGAGCTCGGGCGTGCGGCACGCGCCCACGGGAAAACTATTCGACGGACTCCACCCGACGTTTGAGTTCCTTCAGCGCCGTATCCATGATCATTTTTTCCGCCTTGCGCTTGAACATCCCGATCATGGGGATGGACAGGTCCACCGCGAGACTGTAGGTCACCTCGGTACGTGCCGCCTCCAGCGGCCGCAGCGTGTAACTACCGCGTTGCGCCTTCTGGACCTGCCCCTCGACCAGGTCCCAGCTCACCGACAGACCGTCGGCACTCCACTGGTAGGCGAGCTTGTAGGTGTCCTTGACCACACCGGCGTCCAGCACGAAGCGAACCCGCTCGGCGACCCCCTCGTCCGTCCGTGAGAGCACCTCGGTCTCCTTGACCGCCTCCGCCCATTCGGGGTAGGCGCCGAAGTCGGCGATCACGGCCATGATCTCAGTGGCCGGGGCCTCGATCACGATGGACTGGGTGGACTGGTCGACCATGCCGCGCAGATTACATGTCGACCGTGCGGGCACCGGCACTGGCGGGAGCGGTGAAAGGTTCACCACCGCAGCACATAGGGCTGCCCCCGCTGCTTGAAGTGCCCCACGTTGACGCACTCGGTGGGCCCGACACGCGTGCGAGTGGCCAGTGGCTGGTGCACGTGACCGAACAGCGACCAGCGGGGACGGTCGTGTCGGATCCGCCGCAACGCACCGGAGGAGCCGTGCTCCGGTCTGCGCGCCACCACGTCGTAAACCAGTTCGGGGATCCGCGGCGGCACGTGGGTGCAGAGCACGTCGACCGGACCCATCCGGTCCAGCACCTCGTCGAACTCCGCCTCGGTACGCAGGTTCGGCACCCACGGCAGATCGCGCCGCAGCGTACCGCCCGGTGGCAGCAGGGCACCGCCCGCGAATCCGAACCGCAACCCGCCGATCTCGACGCTCTCGCCGTCGAACGCCCGGACGCCGTCCCCGGTGAACTCGGGCCAGAGGGTCGGATCGTCCACGTTTCCCGCCGTGGCGTAGGTCGGAGCCGTCATCGCGGCGAACAGCTCGGCGTACTGCTCGCGGACCGCTTGGCGCACCACGGTGGCCGGCTCGGAAAGGCTCTCCCACAACGAACGCAGATAAGCACCGATCTCCGGTCCCCGGTTGTTCCGACGCAACCACGCGAAGTGCCCGACCTTCTCCCGCCCGAACACGGCACCGAGTATGCCCTTGTCATGGTCGAGATAGTCCACGAAGTCGATCAGATCACCGAGTACGATCAGCGCGTCGGCACCCTCTCCGGCCCGTTTGAGGTCCTCGACGTTCCCGTGCACATCCGAGACCACGTGCACCCGCAAGTTGTCTCCGTTCGCCGCTGAGTCCGCTACCCGACCAACCTAACCGCCCGAGGTGTGCTCGAACGAACCAACCCGGGAGGAGCCGGACGCGCGCGGCGCGACGCTTGCGGCAACAATGCGGGATACGACACATTCCGGCCTCCCGGCACAATGTCGAGGGCACGGGGGGCTACCGCCCAGTAGCGCTCGGGGTTAGGTTGTCCATCACAATTTGGCGTGCTTTCGGAGGATGTAACGTGCGAGAGTTCAGCGCCCCCGCCACTGTCACGGTGGCCGCCGAGGAGAACCTCACCGACATGGTGTGGGCCAACGCCGAGCGATTCGGCGACGCGGTCGGCTTCCGCCGCAGGGTGGACGGCACCTGGGTGGATGTGACCACGGCCGAGTTCGCCGCGCAGGTGCTCGCGGTGTCCAAGGGGCTCATCGCGGCGGGTCTGCGACAGGGCGACCGAGTGGGCTTGATGTCACGAACGCGGTACGAATGGACCCTGTTCGACTTCGCGATCTGGTCGGCCGGTTGTGTGACCGTGCCCATCTACGAGACCTCCTCGGCGGACCAGATCGAGTGGATCCTGGGCGATTCCGAGGCTCGCGCCCTGATCGTGGAGACGCCCGAGCACCGCGCCGAGGTGAACACGATCATCGGCAACGTCACGGGCGTGGAACACGTCTGGCAGATCGACGGGCCGGTCGAGGAGGACCGTTCCACGGCGGTGGCGGAACTCACCTCCTCCGGCGCGGAGATCGAGGACGAACGAGTCCACGAACGCAGGCGCTCGGTCGGCGCCGAGGACACCGCCACCCTGATCTACACCTCGGGCACGACCGGCAGGCCGAAGGGCTGCGTGCTGACGCACCGCAACATGCTCGCCGAGGTCCGTGGGGATCTCGACGCGTTCCCGCAGCTGATGCGGCCCGGGAACTCGATGTTGATGTTCCTGCCGATGGCGCACGTGCTCGCCAGGGCGATCACCATATCCAGCGTCTACGCCCGGCTGACCCTGGGGCACACCAGCGACGTGAAGGATCTGGTCAACGACCTGGGCTCGTTCCGGCCTACCTTCGTGCTGGCGGTGCCGCGGGTCTTCGAGAAGGTCTACAACACTGCCAAGCAGAAGGCGCACAGCGAGGGCAAGGGCAAGATCTTCGATGCCGCCGAGGCCACCGCGGTGGCCTACAGTCGCGCCAAGGCCGAATCCAGCGGCGGTCCGGGACTGGTGCTGCGGGCCAAGCACTTCGTGTTCGACAAGCTGGTCTACAGCAAGCTGCGTGCCTCACTGGGAGGCCGCTGCGTCGCCGCGGTCTCGGGGGGTGCCCCGCTCGGCGAGCGGCTGACCCACTTCTACTTCGGTGTGGGAGTCCCGATCCTGGAGGGCTACGGCCTGACCGAGACCACCGCGGCGGCGGCGGTCAACGTGGAGGAGGACTACCGGATCGGCACGGTCGGCAAGCCCATCGCCGGAACCACGATCCGCATCGCCGAGGACGGTGAGGTGCTGGTCAAGGGCGACGTGGTCTTCCGGCGCTACTGGAACAACGAGGCGGCCACCGAGAACTCCCTCGAGGACGGCTGGTTCCACACCGGAGATCTCGGCTCACTGGACGAGGACGGCTTCCTGCGCATCACCGGCCGCAAGAAGGAGATCATCGTCACCGCGGGTGGCAAGAACGTGGCACCGGCCGTGCTGGAGGACCACATCCGCGCCCACCCGCTGATCAGTCAGTGCATGGTGGTGGGTGACCAGAAACCGTTCATCGGTGTGCTGGTGACGCTGGATCCGGAGTTCCTGCCCTCCTGGCTGGCCGAGCGGGGGCGTCCCACGGACACCCCGGCGAGCGACCTCGCCGAGGACCCCGAGATGCGTGCCGAGGTACAGCGGGCTGTCGACGAGGCCAACCAGGCGGTTTCCAAGGCGGAGCGGATCAAGCAGTTCCGGATCCTGCCGAGGGACTTCGCCGAGGACCGGGGAGAGATGACCCCGAGCCTGAAGGTCAAGCGCAACAAGGTCGCCGAGAACTACGCCTCGGAGATAGCCGCCATCTACTCCTGATTGAAGTTTCCCGATCGGATCGGCGGGGCGGGGCACTTCGATGACGTGCCCCGCCCCGCTTCGTCCGTCACCGAAGGGGCGGCTTCCGGGTGAGTGTGCCCGGATCAGCCCACCACGCGACGCATCCGGTTGATCGGAGCGATGTCGCCGTAGGGAACCACCTTGACCACCTGGCCGCTGGTGGGTGCGTGCACGGCCTTTCCGTTGCCCACGTACATGGAGACGTGGCTGACCGGGCTGTAGTAGAAGATGAGATCGCCCGGCTGTAGCTGTGATGCGGAGATCGGCTGCCCCACCTGTGCCTGGGCGCTGCTGGAACGCGGCAGATCCACCCCTGCCTGAGCGTAGGCCCAGTACATCAGGCCCGAGCAGTCGAACTGGCTGGGGCCCTCGGCCCCGTACACATAGGGCGAGCCCTGCTTGCCCAGCGCCGCCTGTACGGCGCCGGAAGCCGAGCCGGCACCACCCGCGTACTCGTAGTTCGTCTCCCCACCGCCGGTGTAGGACTGCTCCTCCTCGGCGGTCAGCTCCGCGAGCTGCTCCTCGACCTCGGCGATCCGATCCTCCATCGCCGCCTTCTTCTCGGCGATCTCGTCCTGGAGTTTCTTCGCGTCGGCCTCTGCCTTGGCCGCTTGTTCCTTGGCCTGCTGGGCACTCTTCTTGGCGGCCTCGGCCTGCTGGGTGGCCTCGGAGAGTTCCGAGACCGCGTTCTGCTTGTCGCGGGCCAGTTCATCCAGGATGGACGCGCGGTCGAGGAAGGCGTCCGGCGACTCGCTCGACAGCAGCGCCGAGATCTGGTTCATCCTGGATCCCTGGTAGACGGACTTGGTCAGTTCGTCCACCTTGCCGCGGAACTGCTCCTCCTTGGTGTGGGCCTGCTGGAGAGTCTTTTCCGCTTCGGCGGCCTTTTTCTTCGCCTTCTCCAGATCGGCGAGGCGAGCCTCGTGGTCGTCCTTGGCCCGCTTGTACTTCTCGGTGAGCTTCTCCGCCTTGTGGGAGAGATCCTGCAGCTGTTGGAGCGCCTCGGAACTGTTGTCGGGAAGCTCGGGGTCCGCCATGGCGGGTGCGGAGCTCACGGTGACGGCGGTGGCAACCGCCGTGGCCGTCAGTGCTCCCCGCATAGAGCGTTTGAGTGCGTGCGAGGCCACGTCGCGCATTGCTCCTTCGTCCACTCGGTCGCCCTCCGGGAGAACGCTTCCACGGCGAACGCTGGAATCCATCGGCGACGGCGGGCACGCGAGAACGACGTACCGGCGCACCACCACGGTGCGGGCCGTTCGAGCCGACGGCGCGTCCGGGAGGGTTCCCGGGCCGGCTCCCCCGACGAGCCGATCAGGCGACAACTCCGCGGAGCCACCCGGTTTGGGCAACTGATCGCCGCGAAGTCTCGGTTAGGTTACGAGAGGTCGCCCGCACAGTCCAGAGCGGGGGGGCGTAATACGACAGAATGTGATCGATTCATCTGACCGAGTGAGATTTTACGTCGCTGAACTTCCGGGCGGCGTCAATTTCTCGCGAAATCGCCGCGCCGCCGATGCCAGCGGCACCGGCTCACCACCCGGCGAACCGCTCCAAGCTAAAGGAATCACCATCATGCGGTATCAGAGTGGATTGACGCGCTCCAGGAGCGTGGCGGACGCCACGGCGTAAGCCCCCCTCCTCCGCACCGAGGTGACCACTTCACGATCGGAGGTGGCCACCACGATCTGCCGCCCGGCGGGTTCGGCGTCGACCAAATCGCGAATCACGTCGTCGGCCTGGACCTCGGGCTCGCTGAACAGCACCCGCACCCCGCGCGGCCCCGTCCTGGGGACCGAGACGACGTTGGCACCGTCGAAGACGACGGTCACCTCGGCGCCCGATCTGGCCGCCAGCACGGCCAGCTGGTGCGCCAGCCGGTCACGCTGCTCGGCCAGCGGGATGTCCGGATAACCGGTCTTGGTGACGTTGTAACCGTCCACGACGAGATGCACCGCGGGCAGCGCCAGCAACCGGTCCAGCGCGGCGGCATCCGGCACGTCCGCCGTGACGGCGGTGTGGGCCCGAACCCCACCCACGGTTTCCGCGGGCAGTGGGCCGCCACCGGCTTGCCCGCGTCTGGTGGGCCCCAGTTCACGCCGCAGACCGGCGATCGATCCCTCCAACGTGTCCAACAACAAGGACAACCTGACCTCGTCCCCTCGCCTGGCCTCACGGGCGGACTGCTGTGCGGTCGCGGCCTCGTGGTCGGAACGCTCGGCCCTGGCACGCTCGTCGGCCGCCCTGGCCCGGTCCCGGTCCCGTTCCGCGGCGAGGTCGGCCAGTTCGCGGTCCTTCTCCTCGACCACCCGCTCCAATTCGGCGGTGAGCCGCGCCACCTCGTCCTTCTGCTCCTTCAGCCGAACGCCCTGCTGGCGCAGCCGGTTGCGCAACCGGTCGGCATCGGAGCTGTTGTGCTGTTCGGCCGAGCGCGCGAGCCGGTTGGCCTCGTCGAGCTCGCCACGCAGCCGCTCGTTGTCGGTGGCTAGTCTCTCCGCGCGCGACACCGCGGCGTCGTGCTGCTCGCGCAACTTCCCGTGTTCCACGCGGTGACCGATGAGCTCGACGTAGTGGGCGGCGGTGACGCTGTTGAGCAGCACGGCCGCCGTGGCCGCCCCCAGCGGGTCCGCCTGCTGCTGTTCCAGCGCCGCGGGCTGTTTCCTGCGGCACCAGTCCAGTACCGCCGCGCGGAACACCGACGAGTCCCGCATCGCCACCAGCAGATCCGACTGGCCGAGTTTGGCGCGTTTCGCGGCGGCGAACCGCATGACGGGACGCAACCGCATCGGGACGTCACCGGGGCGCATGCCGCCCAGCGCGGCAGCGGCCAGCTCGGCTATCCGACCCCGCAACGGCCCGGGGAGCTCGTCCCAGTCGACGGACTGCTCCTCGTGACTCACGGTGAGGTCGCTCGCCGTCTCGGGACCCTCGTTGGCTGCTTGGGGGTCGACGTTGTCGCCCGATGTCGGCGGTATCACTCTTCCAGGCTAAGTGCTGCCCGTGCGGATGCCCGCATCCGGCGGTTTCCCGTGTCGTGTTCCGCTGCTGCCTAGGTTCCCGGCACGCACTCCGGATTCCACTCGGCGGGAACGGAACACGGCCACAACCCTCAGCCACTCCCGGTCCTCGAAACCACGCCGTTCCTCGAACCCCGGGAACGGCCTGCCCACCGGCCCCCACGTGGGAGGGCATACCGTCGTAGTCGATGAGCCGGTTGCCGCAGGACCCGCAGCTGTCCTTCGAGGAGCTGGGACAGCCGCTGCGGGACGTCAGTTTCGTGGTACTGGACCTGGAGACCACGGGCGGTCGCGGTTCCTCGGACGAGATCACCGAGATCGCGGCGGTCAAGGTGCGTGGTGGGGAAACCGTCGGCGAGTTCTCCACCCTGGTCAATCCCGGGCGGCCGATCCCGCCCGGCATCGTGTCCATCACGGGCATCACCGACGAGATGGTCGCCGAGGCACCCGCTGTCACCTCGGTGCTTCCCTCCTTTCTGGAGTTCTGCGCGGGAAGCACACTCGTGGCCCACAACGCGAGCTTCGACACCGGATTCCTCCGGGCCGCGTGCGAACGCGCTGAACTGCACTGGCCCAAACCACCGGTGGTGTGCACGGTCCGGTTGTCCCGTCGGGTGCTCTCCCGCGAGGAGACACCGAATCACAAGCTCGCGACGCTCGCCCACGTGCTCGGCGCGCGAACCGCGCCGCGACACCGCGCACTGGACGACGCGCGGGCCACGGTGGACGTGTTGCACGCCCTGCTGGAGCGGGTCGGCACACACCACGTGTACTCACTCGAGGACCTGCTCGACTTCCTACCGGAAGTGACCGCGCGGCAGCGGCGCAACCGCACGCTGGCCGAGGGGCTGCCGGACACACCCGGTGTTTACCTCTTCCGCGGCCCGAATGAGGAGGTGCTCTACATCGGCACCGCCACGAACCTGCGCAGACGAGTGCGCCAGTACTTCACGGCGGGAGAACGACGCGGCCGGATCCGCGAAATGGTCGCGCTGGCACACCGGGTCGAGCACGTGGAGTGCGCGCACGCGCTGGAAGCCGAGGTTCGGGAGCTGCGGCTGCTGGAGGCGCACCAGCCGCGCTACAACCGGCGGTCCAAGTTCCCACGAGCGGTCTGGTGGGTCTCGCTGACCGATGAGATGTTCCCACGACTGACCATCACCCGAAAACCGAGGCCCGCCGCGCTGGGTCCGTTCCGCGGCAGGAACACGGCCAAGAACGCGGTGGAGGCACTGCAGGACGCCACACGGTTGCGCGGCTGCACCGACCGCATTCCGGTGGCGGGATCCCGGCAGCACCCCTGTGCCGCATACGAGATGGGGCGCTGCGGGGCTCCGTGCGTCGGCCACGAGGGGGTGGCCGAGTACGAAGCACACGTGGTGCCGGTACGGGAGGTGCTGTCCGGCAGCGGCGACTCCGCGCTGCGACGGCTGCGGGCGACGATCGGGGACCTAGCCGAGGAACAGCGCTTCGAGGACGCGGCGACGCATCGGGACAGGTTGGTCGAGCTCGTCCGGGCCCTGGACCGCGGGCAACGACTGGCCGCGCTGGCGGCGATACCGGAACTCGTGGCGGCACGGCCGGACGGCTCCGGTGGCTGGCTGTTCGCGGTGGTGCGGCACGGCAGGCTGGCCTCGGCCGGAACGGCTCCGCGCGGGACCGCGCCCATGCCGGTCGTGGACCGACTCCAGGCCGCGGCCCAGACGGTGTTGCCGGGGCCGGGCCCGCTGCGCGACGCCCCGGTGGACGAGCTGGGGGCGGTGTACCGCTGGCTCACCGCCGAGGACTCCCGCATGGTGCGCTGCGAGCTCCCCTGGGCCGAACCCGCCGGTGCCGCGGGAAGCTGGCGTGAGTGGGCGAAAGCAGCAGCGACGGCGCGTACCCCCTACGAGGGTGCGGACTGACCCGAGCTCAGGCGTCCTGTTCGGACAGATCACCGCTGGTGACCACTCGCGTCGGACGCAGGGAGACCGCCAGCTGGCCGGGTCCCGCGATCTTGCCCGCCACTCGGTCCACTTTGCCCTCGGCCACGTAACGTGCGGCGACAGCGGTGGCGACCCGGAGTACCTCACCGTGCTCCGCCGTGGTCTCGGTGATGCCCTGAACCTGCACGAAGGTACGGCCGCTCTGCTCGTCGACGCACATCGTCAGCCGCGGATCCCGCGCTATGGCCGTCCCCTTGGCGCTGTCGGCGGCGGTGTTGAACACGATCCGGTCGCCGTCCACGGCGAACCACACCGGCACCACCAGCGGCCTGCCGTCGGCACCCAGGTAACCGACCTTGCCGGTACGTCCCCCTTCGTCGAGGAAGGAACGAACCCTGCCCGAAGTGATCGTCGTCATGATTCCCACGGTAGTGCCGCGGCACGACTCGGGCACGCCGCACGGCGGCGGGTCCGGGCAAGGCGGGTCCGGAGAAGACGGGGTCGGAGAAGACGGGTCCGAACGAGAAACGTCCCGGGGGTGTGGGAACCACCCCCGGGACGGGTACTCACGGATTCAACGCCGCGAGCTCACTCCTCCGGTTCGCGAGCCTTGCCACCGACGAGCTCGCCCCGCTCGGATTCCTCGGACTCCACGGACTCCTCCTCCGAGGTGACCGCGTGTTCCTTGGCCCGAGCGTGCTCCAGTGCGGCGGTCTCGACCGAGGGGTCCGGCTTGAGCCAACCGCCCTCGACGGGCTTGCCCGCGGCGCCGAGCTTGTTCATCTTCTTCGGCACCGGCGCACCCTGGTACTCCAGCTCCTCCGGGTGGCCGTGGTCGTCCACCGGACCGAGCGGCTGGTGCACCTCGACGAACTCACCGTGTGGCAGCCGCTTGATGATCCCGGTCTCGATGCCGTGCTCCAGCACTTGGCGGTCGGACTTCTGCAGCCCGATACAGATGCGGTAGGTGATGAAGTAGACGATGGGTGGAGCGATCAACAGCCCGATCCTGCCGATCCAGGTCATCGCGTTCAACGAGATGTCGAACATGAACGCGACGATGTCGTTGACACCCGAGATCATCAGGACCGAGAAGAACGTCAGCGCCATCATGCCCAGGCTGGTACGCACCGGAACGTCACGGGGACGCTGCAACAGGTTGTGGTGCGCCTCATCCCCGCTGAGCTTGCGCTCGATGAGCGGATAGGCGAGCGCCACGGTGAATATCATCCCCATGAACAGCACCGTCGGGAAGAACACCGCGGGGATCGTGTACTCGCCCCACAGATAGACCTCCCAGGCCGGCCACAGTCGGCTGGAACCGTCGGTCCAGATCATGTACCAGTCGGGCTGCGAGGCCGCCGAGACCTGCGAGGCGTTGTACGGCCCCAGGTGCCAGATCGGGTTGATCTGGAAAATGCCACCCATGATGGCGGTCACACCGGTGACGACGGCGAAGAAGCTGCCCGCCTTGGTCGCGAACACCGGCAGGATCCGCACGCCGACGACGTTGGTCTCCTTGCGGCGCACCCCGGGGAACTGGGTGTGCTTCTGGTACCAGACCAGCGCCAGGTGCACCGCGATCAACCCGAGGATGATCCCGGGCAGCAGGAAGATGTGCATCATGTAGAAGCGCGGGATCAGCTCGGTGCCGGGGAACTCCCCGCCGAACAGGACCCAGTGGATCCAGGTACCGATGACGGGGATGGACATGGTGATCCCCGAGGCGATCCGCACACCGGTGCCGGACAGCAGGTCGTCCGGCAGCGAGTAGCCGGTGAAGCCCTCGAACATGCCGAGGATGAACAGCAGGATGCCGATCATCCAGTTGGTCTCCCTGGGACGCCGGAAAGCGCCGGTGAAGAAGATCCGCAGCATGTGGGCCACGATCGAGGCCATGAACAGCAGTGCGGCCCAGTGGTGCACCTGCCTGGCGAACATTCCGCCACGCACCTCGAAGGAGATGTCCAGTGTGCTGGCGAACGCCCGGGACATCTCGATGCCGCGCAGGTTGGTGTAGGCCCCCTGGTACTGCACCTCGGCCATCGACGGGTCGAAGAAGAACGCCAGGTAGGTACCGGTCAGCAGCAGCAGGATGAAGGTGTAGAGCGCCACCTCGCCGAGCAGGAACGACCAGTGCGTCGGGAACACCTTGTTGATCTGCCGACGAAGGCCCGGCGCTGCCTGGAACCGTTTGTCGACCTCGTCGGCCTGCTGACCGGCGGCACGCTGCAACGCACCTTCCGACTTGGTCGGGGTAGTGATCGAACTCATGAATTCCGCTCCCAGTAAGCCGGGCCGATCGGCTCGATGAAGTCGCTTCGCGCCACGAAGTACCCTTCCTCGTCCACGGTGATCGGCAGCTGCGGCAGCGCCCGTGTCGCCGGCCCGAAAACAGGCTTGGCGTAGCTGTTGGCCACGTCGAACTGCGACTGGTGGCAGGGGCAGAGCAGCCGGCCGGTTTGCGCCTCGTACAACGAGGTGGGGCAGCCCAGGTGGGTACAGATCTTCGAGTAGGCGTAGTAGTCGCCGTAGTTGAAGTCTTCCTGGCCCTTGCGCTCCACCGGCGAGTCACCCGGCCGCAACCGGATCAACATGGTCGGGTTGTCGGAACGACGCAACGCGTGCAGCAGCGCTTCCTCATTGTGCCGTTCGGACTCGCGGAACGGGAAGACCGTCTCGAAACCGCCCGGCGAGAGGTCCTGCGGGCGCACCAGGGAGATGTCGTGCGGATCGCCGGTGTTGCGCCGCAGGTACACCTTCTCGTCGTTGGTCTGCAACCAGCCGGTGTGTTGCAGCGAGTCCGCACCGGTCTCCGCCCAGGGGTTCTTGACCATGCCGCCGAGCACGAGCACCCCGGTTCCCAGTCCGAAGGCACCCGCGCCGAAACCCGCGGTCCGCTTGATCATGGAACGACGCGCGATGGTGCTGCGGTTTCCCGCGTCCGCGAGCTCCGCGACGGTGGTCTGCCGGTCCAGTTCCGAGGAACCGTGCCCGTCGTGTCGCTGCTGCACCGCAGTTTCGTGCGGCATGAACTTCTTGGAGTACAGGATGGCGCCGATCCCCACCGCCAGGATCGACAACCCGAGGAAGAAACCGATCAACGGGTTGTACAGCGAGTACAGGAAGTGTCCCCGCTCGTCGACCAGCGGATTGACGTAGCGCCAGGGCCAGAAGATGAACACGCCGATGAAGGCCAGTGCCGACAGTCCGGCCAGGGAGAACCAGGCCGCCACGGCGCGCTCGGCGCGCCGCTCGGCGCGGGTTCCCTTGACCGGCCACGGGTCCGGGTACTCGACGAGCTCGACGTCGTCCTGGGCCAGCCCGAGCCGGACCTTCTCGTCCCTGCTCATCTCCGCGAGCTCGGCGTCCGTCGGGTTGGCGCCCCGGTTCCCGGCCGCTTGCTCGCCGGAGGTGTGTTCCTCGTCGTGCTGTCCGCTGCTGTGTTCGCTCATATCCCGCTCACTCATGCCCTGGCTCCGATCCACAGCGTGAGGCCGACGAGACTACCCAGCCCGATGACCCAGACCACGACCGTCTCCGGGCCGGGCCCGTAACCGCCGAGCGCGTTGCCGCCGGGGTTGTTGTTGCCGTCGGTCACCGACTTCACATAGGCGATGATGTCCTTCTTCTCGTCGGGTGTGAGCTGGCGCTCGGAGAACTTGGGCATGTTCTCCGGACCGGTCTCCATCGCCTCGTAGATCTGCTGCTCGGACGCGGCATCCAGGTTCGGGGCGTACTTGCCCGATGAAAGCGCGATACCGCGTCCGGTGAAGTTGTGACAGGAAGCGCAGTTCAGCCGGAACAACTCCGCACCGCGTGCGGGGTCGTCCCCCTGGAGCTGCTCGCCCGTTTCCGCCGGTTGCTCGGGCCCGCCGCCGACGGACTGCGCGTACGCGGCCAGTGCCTGGATCTCCTGCTCGGAGTACTTCGGAGGCTTGCGCTGTGCCTGTGCCTCCTGCCGCATCAGCGGCATCCGACCACTGGAGACCTGGAAGTGCACGGCCGCACCACCGACACCGATCAGGCTGGGGCCCCGATCCTCAACGCCCTGCAGGTTCTCGCCGTGGCAAGTGATGCAGGCATTGTTGTAGAGCTCCTTACCCTGCCTGATCAGTGCCGGGTCCTCGGCCGCGGTGGCGGTCTGCGGCTCGGGGAGCAGCAGGCTGTACAGGCCGCCCGCAGCCACCAAGGCGATCCCGAGCGCCAGCACACCCGAAAGCCGTCGCCGGAACTTGGAACCCGCGCGGTTGCGTTTCTTGTTGGTGGTCATGAGTGCGCAAAACCCTTGCTGTCATGTTCGGGGTGGTTCAGCGGCAACAACATCACGCTTGACTTCTCGCCTAGCTGCCTACCCATGGCTCTGTCGCGACATACTCGCCGCCGCGTCACGGCACCAGATAGATGACCATGAACAGGCCGATCCACACGATGTCGACGAAGTGCCAGTAGTACGACACGACGATCGATGCCACCGCCTGGGCCGGTGTGAACTTGCTCATCCTGGTACGGATCATCAGGATCACGAAGGCGACCAGTCCGCCGATCACGTGCAGACCGTGGAAGCCCGTGGTCATGTAGAACACCGTGCCGAACGCCGAGCTGGCCATCGTGGTGTGGTGCTCGGTGATCAGCGTGTGGTACTCACCCGCCTGGCCCAGCACGAAGATGGTGCCCATGGCGAGCGTGAGCATGTACCAGCGGCGAAGGCCGTAGACGTCACCGCGCTCCGCCGCGAACACACCCCACTGGCAGGTGAACGAGGAGAGCACCAGAATCACAGTGAAGGGTAGGGCGTAGGCCACGTTGAGTTCGGAGGGCGGCGGCGGCCAGGGTCCCTCGTGCTGGGCCTTCACCGTGAAGAACATGGCGAAGAGCCCGGCGAAGAACATCAGCTCGCTGGCCAACCAAACGATGGTGCCCACGCTGACCATGTTCGGTCGGTTCAGCGAGTGCACGCGTTGACTGATTGAGGGCGCTGCCGTTGTCACGCGACGCATTATGTCGCGGACGATTTCGGGACGCCCGGTCGGGTCCGCCGCAGCCCCGTTCGCCTACTACGAGATCGACGGGAGGTTACCGCGCGTGAGCATCCGCGGTGGTCTGTCCCGACTGTTGCGCCCGTGGCGCGGCAGCCGGGAACCGGCATGGCCCACTCCGGACGATCCGGAGCTGACGGTGGTGGTGGAAGCGACCGACGAGACGGAGTCGGTCTCCACGGTATTGGCCCGTTCACCTGCATGGACCCCGGAATATCCCGCCGTGCTGCGCTACCGGATCGCGGTCGGTTCCGCCGCCGTGCCCGAACTCCGCGAGCCCCTCGAGGCCGAGGGCTGGCTACTGCGCACCGAAACGATGACCCCGGGTTCGGGCGACGCGTCCACCTCGGAGTCCACGGTTCTCGTCGCGCAGTGTGTTCGCCGGATAGACACGATGACATGCGCCAGAGAGAGCTCCCGGATGGTGGGGCTGGCGCAGCGGCACGGCGGCCACCTGGCCGGATGGCAGGCGCTGCAGCTGCCGGACGAGAGTGATCGATCACGTTAGTGAGGTGTATTACCCTCCGGAGCGACGTTACGGATACGATACGAGCACTCGTGACCACCCGACACGAACCTCCCCGTCCGTGCGGGCCGCACCGGCAGCCAAGGAGTGTCCATGAGCACATCGACGAGCAACGTCCTCGTGTTCAGCCACCGCCAGGAAGTCCGTGAGGCGATCATCACAGCCATCGGGCGTCGCCCCTCCCCCGATATCCGAAGCGTGCACTACATTGAGGTATCGACGGTGGCCGAAGTGATCGGCGAGGTGGACGCGGGCAACGTGGATCTCCTGATTCTCGACGGTGAGGCGCAGCCCACCGGAGGTATGGGAGTGTCGCGGCAGCTGAAGAACGAGCTCGCCTCCTGCCCGCCGACGGTGGTCACCGTACGACGCAAGGACGACCGGTGGCTGGCAACCTGGTCCCAGGCTGACGCGGTACTGGTCCACCCGCTCGACCCGTTGACGGCGGCCGAGTCGGTGGCCGAGGTGCTGCGCGCCCACGCCCTGCCCACCGCCGGCGGCTGATACGGACTTTCGAGGACGCCACGTGCAGACAGCGACAACGACCTGGCCCGACCTGCTGAACCGGCTCGTCTCCCACGAGGATCTCTCGGTCGCCGAGACCTCCTGGGCCATGGACCAGGTCATGACCGGCGAAGCCACTCCAGCCAGGGTCGCGGCGTTCGCGGTCGCGCTGCGCGCCAAGGGCGAGAGCTCTTCCGAGATCATCGGAATGGCCGACACGATGCTCTCGCACGCACGGCAGCTCGACATCTCCACTCGTGCCGTCGACGTGGTGGGAACCGGCGGCGATCGTGCCGGTACGGTGAACATCTCCACGATGACCTCGATCGTGCTGGCCGCGTGCGGCGGCCCTGTGGTCAAGCACGGTAATCGCGCGGCCTCGTCGAAGTGCGGCACCGCCGACGTGCTCGAAGAGCTCGGAGTGGCGATCGACCTGCCGCCCGAGGGTGTCGAGCGATGTGTGACGGAACTGGGGATCGGATTCTGCTTCGCGGGGCTGTTCCACCCCGCCTTCAAGCACACCTCCGCTCCCCGGCGGGAGATCGGCATTCCCACCGCGTTCAACGTGCTCGGCCCGCTGACCAATCCGGCTCGCCCGACCAGTGGTCTGATCGGGTGCGCGGACCGCAGGCTGGCACCGGTCATGGCCGAGGTGTTCGCCCGACGGGGCCACTCGGTACTGCTGGTCAGCGGGGACGACGGGATGGACGAGATCACCACGACGACGACCAGCACTGCCTGGGTCATCGGTGAGGGCGCCGTCCGGGGAGAGCGGATCGACCCCACCGCGTTGGGCCTGTCGTTGACCGAACCCGAACAGCTGCAGGGGGGCGACGCGACGGTGAACGCCGGAGTGGTCCGCGATCTGCTGAACGGAACCCGAGGCCCGGTGCGGGACGCGGTCCTGCTGAACACCGCGGGGGCGATCGCGGCCTACGAGGGACCCATCACCGATCTGAACGGAAAACTGGCCGACGGCATCGAGCGCGCTGCCGAGGCCATCGACTCCGGCGCCGCCGCACGGCTGCTCGACTCCTGGGCGGAACTCTCCGGAAAACTGCGGGAGCACGGCTAAGCACGAACGAATCCGTCCCCGGCAGCACTACCCCGACGAGACCGGCTGCTCCGATCGGCTGGTCGTGGCACAGTTGAGCGATCCACACCTGGACCGCGGCGGGCGGAGCGCTGTTCGTGCTCTGTGACTCCACGGTTCTCCGCGATAGCGGCGGTGCTGTGCGGGCACGCGCACACCTCGGTACGGCGTCGATTTCTCGCGAAATCGACGCGCCCCACCCGATGCCGGGCCCCCGCGACGAGAGCCGCACGAAAGGTTCCGCCACGCGATCGAGCCGGCAAACCGACCGGAAGAGTTCGGCGTCAGGACTCCAGGCCGATGGAAAAGGCGGCCTCGGAGTCCTGCTTCGAGTACGACCGGAACGCGATGTGGGTGTCGGTGTCCACCACTCCGTCGACCTTGTTGATCGCGCCCGGCACGATCTCGGCGATCCGCTCGTGCTCGGACGCACGGATCACGGCGATCAGATCCACGTCGCCCGCACAGGAGTAGACCTCGGTGACACCGTCGATGTCGGCGATCTCCTGCGCGGCCTCCGTCAGGCGATCAGCGGCGGTTTGGATCAGCACGAACGCGGTAATCACGGTTGCGGACCTCCTGCGGCGGCGGCTCGGCTCCCTCGCGTCGGCCGGACGTGAGGGAGCGTACTCGGGCTCACTCGTGGTTGGGGCCGGTGTGGTACTCGAAGACGAGCCCGGAGACGGTGATCAGTACCGCGCCCGCGCTGAGCACGATCATCCAGACGTGGCCGAAGGCCAGGGCCACACCGGTCAGGGCCGAGGCCGCCGCCAGCCCGAAGGGCCAGTAGCTGCCGGGACTGAAGAACCCGAGGTCACCGGCACCGTCACTGATCTCGGCCTCCTCACGGTCCTCCGGACGCAACTCGATGCGACGAGCGACGAACTGGAAGTAGCTGCCGATCAGCAGTGACAGCGCACCGACCAGGATCAGCGCCACCGTCCCCACGGGTTCCTTGGCCCAGAGCCCGTAGACCAGGGCCGACAGGAAGAAGAAGAAGGTAATGATGTTGAAGATCTTGGCTTCGACCCTCATGGAGTCCTCACTCTCACCCCGTACGCCGCGTCCGGCGCACTCGTGTGACCTGGTTTCCCGTCGACACCGTCAGTTACCCGCGCCGACGGCCTGACCATCCTGCCGCGGACTCGAGCTCTGCCGGTCCGGATCGAACGGGATAGTCGTCACCGAGTTCGGGTTGCAGAGCTCACCGCAGTCCATCTCGGTCAACGCCTCGGCCGTGGTGTAGGGCTGGCCCGTGCTCGGGTTCACCTGCGTACGCAGGTCCATGAAGCGCTCGAACTTGTCCGGTGAGAGCGCACGCACCTCGAAGTTCATCATCGAGTGGTAGGTACCGCACAGTTCGGCGCAGCGTCCGACGAACGATCCCTCACGGTCGATCGCGTTCTGGAAGACGTTGTCCTGGTTGTTCTTGTCCGGGTGCGGGAAAGTGTCCCGCTTGAAGTGGAACTTGGGGACGAAGAACGAGTGGATGACGTCCTTGGAGCTGAGCCGGTACTCGACGTTGGAGTCGGTCGGCAACACCAACAGCGGCGTCCAGTCGGTGGTGCCGACGGTGTTGACCGCTTCACCGTCCGGGGTGGTGTAACCCGGGTAGCGGAACTCCCAGTTCCACTGGAACGAGATCACGTCGACGGCGACGTCCGGCTCCTCCTCGGCCTGCACCTCCTGCTGCGTCGTGGCAGTGAAGTAGAACAGCACGACGACCATCACGAAGGGGATGACCGTGTATATGATCTCGAGCGGGTTGTTGTACTGGAACTGACGAGGCAGCTCGTCACTCTTCTTGCGGTGGAAGGCCACCGTCCAGAAGATCAGTCCCCATACGAGCACACCAACCGCGAGAGCCGCGATCACCGACCAGGTCCAGAGCTGGCGCATCGACTCGGCGTCACTGGTGACACCGGTGGGCCAGCCGAACCGCAGGACCTGGTCAGGGGAGCAGCCCGTGGCCACGACACACACCAAGCCGACCAGTCCACCGACCTTGACCAGCCGTGGCACTCGGGTCCCGTCCTTCAGGGCCACTGCGCGACGCCTCCTCCATGTGAAACTCACCGGCACGGCGCTGGCGTTGATCCCCGCCTCGCGTTCGGGACGGAAGATCGGCCGCCGGAATACTGTAGCGACCCTAGCCCAGTAGTAGCCGCGATACTGCTCCGGGGTCACGACACCGCCCGAATCATGGTCGTGCCCGTGACCGAAGATCACCAGTCAGTCACTCCGCCGTACGACGCGCGGTGAACACCGGGCGCCGTCGACCGGAGCACCGGCACAATGAACCCGTGCGTGCGGTTCGCCCGCAGGCGCACGGCATACTGTAGAACCGGATCACCCCTATTGGGCTTGAGCGAAACCCGACAACCCGCGACACGAGAGGTGCGCGAGACGCGTGTGCGGCCTGCTTGGACTGGTTTGTCCCACCGAAGAGAACGCAAGCAACGCAACGAACGCGGTGGCCAACGCGCTGCCGTGTCAGCGGCACCGAGGACCGGACGAGAGTGACACGTGGCAGGGCGGCGAGGTCGTCTTCGGTTTCAACCGCCTGTCGGTCATCGACGTCGAGCATTCGCACCAGCCGCTGAGCTGGGGGCCGCCGGAATCACCGGGCAGGTACACGATCCTGTTCAACGGTGAGATCTACAACTACCTCGAACTGCGGGCCGAACTGACCGAGCAGTACGGCGCCGCGTTCAACACCGACGGGGACAGCGAGACGATCATCGTCGCCTACCACTACCTCGGGACTTCGATGGTGGGGCGGCTGCGCGGGATGTTCGCGTTCCTGATCTGGGACAACGACCGGCACATGGTGTTCGGCGCCAGGGATCCCTTCGGGATCAAGCCGATGTACTACGCGACCGGCCCCAACGGGGTCGGTTTCGCCAGTGAGAAGAAGAGTCTGCTGCACCTCGCGGCGACGCTGGGGATCAACGAGGACGTCGACCGGCGTTCGCTGCAGCACTACCTGCTGCTGCAGTACGTACCGGAGCCGGAATCGCTGCACCGTTCGATCAGGCGGATCGAGTCGGGCACCTCGTTCACCGTGGCCCCGGGTGGGCAACTGGTCACCGAGCGGTACTTCTCCCCCAACTTCACCTCACGTGAGATTCACAACGACGGCGAGGCCAACCGGCTGCACAACGAGATCGTCGACGTGATGCGCGACTCGGTGGCCAAGCACATGCGTGCCGATGTCACCGTCGGTGCCTTCCTCTCCGGCGGAATCGACTCGACGGCGATCGCCGCGCTTGCCAAGGAGCACAATCCGGACCTGATCACGTTCACCACCGGGTTCGAGCGGCAGGGCTACTCGGAAGTGGACGTGGCCGCGGAATCGGCGGCGGCCATCGGGGTGAAGCACGTCGTGCGTACGGTCTCCGCCGAGGAGATGATGCGGACGCTGCCGCTGATCATCTGGTACCTGGACGATCCGGTGGCGGACCCCGCGCTCGTTCCGCTGTGGTTCATCGCCAGGGAGGCGCGCAAGCACGTCAAGGTCGTGCTCTCCGGCGAGGGCGCCGACGAACTGTTCGGCGGGTACTCGATCTACCGGGAACCGCTCTCGTTGGCCCCGTTCGAGCGGGTCCCCGGATCCGTGCGCAAGGTGATGGGTCGGGTCTCGACCGCGATTCCGGAAGGGGTGCGCGGCAAGGACCTGCTCCGGCGGGGTGCGCTGCCGTTGGAGGAACGCTACTACGGCAACGCGCGGATCTTCCGCGACGACGAGTTGCGGAACCTGCTGCCGGACTACGACCCGCATGTTTCGCACACCGACGTGACGGCGGCGGCCTACCGGACCTCGCAGGGCTGGGACCCGGTGACCCGGATGCAGCACGTGGACCTGTTCACCTGGCTGCGGGGAGACATCCTCGTCAAGGCCGACAAGGTGACCATGGCCAATTCCCTGGAACTGCGGGTCCCGTTCCTCGACAACGAGGTGTTCCGGACGGCGAGCACGATCCCGCTGGAACAGAAGATCACCAAGGACACCACCAAGTACGCGCTGCGCCGTGCGCTGGCCAAGGTGGTTCCCGGCCACGTGCTCAACCGGCGCAAGCTCGGTTTCCCCGTGCCGATCCGCCACTGGTTGCGGGACGAGATGCACGACTGGGCACGCGACATCATCAAGGAGTCCCAGACCGACGCCCTGCTGAACAAACCGGCGGTGCTGCAGCTGCTGGAGGAGCACCGTTCCGGAGTGCTGGACCACAGTCGCAGGCTGTGGGCGCTGCTGGTGTTCATGATCTGGCACGGGATATTCGTGGAGAACCGGCTCACGCCCCAGGTGCCGGAGCCCCACTACCCCGTGAAGCTCTAGTGGATCTCTAGATTCCTCTCGGCTCGGTTTGCGCGACGGTGCGGACAGCGGAACCTCTGGCACGGCTCTCGCTGCAGGGTGCCCCGACATCGGGTAGTCACTACACAACGTCGGGGCCGTCCTCGCGAGAGCCGCACCGGAGAACCCGCGGCGGTGCCGACTGCGGGAGTGGTCGGAGTTCGGCACCACGTCGCACCGGCGCGGCGATTTCGCGAGAAATCGACGCCCACCCGGGCCGGACCACCTCACGCACCGGGCTCGCTCTCCCAGCGGCGCGGCGATTTCGCGAGAAATCGACGCCGCAGCGGCGGTCGAGTGGCGGTGTTCAGCCGGCGGTCGGGGTCGGCGTCGCGGTGCTCCGGTCCGGCGCGGCAGCGGGAACAATGTCGTGCCAGCGGTTGAAGACGTTGTCCGGGTCGTACTCCGCCTTGACCCGTGCGAGTCGCCGGTAGTTGTCGTCGCCGTAACCGGCCACCACCCGCTCGTGCCCCTCGTCACCGATGAAGTTGAGGTAGACGGCTCCGGTGGTCCACGGCCGCATGTCCGCACGGAGCTCGCGCACCCAGCGGATGGCCTGCTCGTCGGTGGCGGCGTCCGACCACAGCCCGAGCGGGTGGACCACCCACGGAACCGCGCGGTCGGACATCGCCGCACCCACCCCGTTGGCCGAGACCGCGCCACCCCACGGCAACAGCGCGTGCTGCGCCGGGGACGGCACCGGCATGTCGTTCGCCCGGGCGCAGAACCGGTCCAGCGCCTCGTCGGGCAGCTCGGCCATGTGTTCGGCCGACCAGTAGTTGCGGTATCCGGGTGGATCGTCCAGCAGTGACTGCAGGTCGGCGTAGTCGATGTCGGTGATCAGTTGTCCGGCGGGGCGCATCCCCAGCAGCGGCCGGATCCGCTCGCGCAGCTCAGATTCGTTGCCCATGAAAGTGACCAGGACGGCACAGCACAGCGTGTCGACGAGTTCGGGCGGCACGAAATCCTCCGGCGGCCCGGTCAGGTAGATCAGCCCACCGCTGATCTCGTCCGGTGCTCCCGCGATGAAATCGCGATACTCGCCCGCCACGGCGCGACCCCGTGCCGCGGGCCAGAGCAACAACGCCATCGAGAATTCCGGAATCTCGTGCAACCGGAATGTCAACGAGGTGGCGATCCCGAAATTGCCTCCCCCGCCGTGCAGTGCCCAGAACAGTTCCGGATTCCGTTCCGCGTCGGCTGTCACCCGATCTCCCGAAGCGGTGACGAGCTCGACCGACACCAGGCTGTCGCAGGCCAGTCCCCATTTCCGTTCCATCCAGCCGGAACCGCCGCCGAGGGTCAGTCCGGCCACTCCGGTCGTGGAGACCCGGCCTCCGGTGGTGGCGAGCTTGTAGGGGCGTCCCGCCCCGTCGAACTCTCCCCAGAGCGTGCCGCCGCCCACCGTGGCCAACCGGCTCTGCGGCTCCACCGTCACCCGGTTGAACCGGCGCATGTCGATGACCAGCCCACCGTCGACAAGACCCGCACCGGCGACGCTGTGCCCGCCGCCGCGCACCGCGAGCTCGAGGTCGTGTTCCCTGGCGAAGTCCAGGGCCCGGCGGATGTCGTCGATGTCGGCGCAGGCCGCGATCACGGCGGGCCGCGATTCGATCATCGCGTTGAAGATCTCACGCTGTCTCTCGTAGTCCGCGTCGCGCGGTGTGTGAATCACACCGTGGAAACCGCCGCGGAGTCGATCGACAGTCGCCGGGTCCACATCCCGCACTGTCATGTCCGGTCACCTCGGATCCCGGGGAACTACGTCTGGGACGCGGGCGGGCCGCATCGAGCCGCCCGTTATACGGACACTAAGGAGTGCGGGCGGGTGAGGACAGAGCACGAAGTCCATAGCACCCGGCAGGTACTCCGGCTTCGACCGCCACCGCCCGGTGCCCGGAACTCCACCGGGGCACCGGGCTCTCACGGTCGGTCGCCACCGCACCGTTCAGTCGGTGTAGCGCCGGGCCACCACGTCCGGTGTCTCCAGATTCCTGCCCGCGTCCATGTTGTTCGCCAGCTGGACGAACTGGGTCATGGACCACGCGAGCGGAGTGGCCGATCCGGTTCCCTCCCCGAACACGAAGCCGTTTTCGAACGGCCCGCCCTCCTCGTTCCCCGCTTCGGCGGTAATCCCATCATCGATTCCTTTCCAGTGCTCGAAAGGTCGGCGAAACATTTCCCGGGCATCGCACAACGCCCGGCCGACGATTCGTCCGCGACGGTGTTCTACATACGCAACAGGACTTGCGCAATCGATAAAGAAGAGTCCCCTGGAAAACGACATCTTGCGGCTGTTCAGAATTTCGGGAACGCCGTCCGAGAAACCCCCGGAGGAACCGGAACCGCCAAAAGGAGACGCCGAGAGGGTTTCCGCGCTTTTCCGCGATACTCCGAAAAGGGCATTCCGAGCGCCGCCGCGAACCACCGGATCACGCGAGGTAGTCGCCTCACCACGCTCCCGCTGCCGAATGTGAATCTTCTACCCTGGGCGGTGTGAGCACCACTATGCCGGAAAAGTCACCCACGGGTTCCGCCGCCGGAGCGGACACCGGCCGGGAGGAGATCCTGGCCGCGGCGCGCGGTGCCCGCGAGGCCGCCGCCGAGTTCGCCGCCGCGACCCGGGACACCAAGGACACCCTGCTGAACGCGATGGCCGACGCGTTGGCACGCCGCTCCGGAGAGGTTCTCGACGCCAACGAGCTCGACCTCACGGCGGCACGCGACTCCGGGATGCCGGAGGCGATGCTGGATCGCCTGAAACTGACCGAATCACGCGTGGCGGAGGTCGCCTCCGGGCTGCGTACGGTGGCGGGGCTGCCGGATCCGGTCGGGGAGACGGTGCGCGGCAGCATGCTGCCGAACGGGCTGGAGTTGCGACAGGTGCGGGTGCCGCTCGGGGTGGTCGGCATCGTCTACGAGGGGCGTCCGAACGTCACCGTGGACGCGGCCGGACTGACCCTGAAATCGGGTAACGCCGTGTTGTTGCGCGGCTCCTCCTCGGCGGTACGTTCCAACACCGCGCTGGTGTCGATCCTGCGGGACGTGCTGGTCGAATCCGGCTTCTCCCCGAATCTGGTGACGCTGTTGCCGTGTGCGGACCGTTCCTCGGTGGGGCACCTGGTCACCGCGCGTGGCCTCGTGGACCTGGTGATCCCACGCGGTGGTGCCGGACTGATCAACGCGGTGGTCGAGGAGGCGACGGTGCCGGTCATCGAGACCGGCGTGGGTAACTGTCACGTCTACGTGGACCGCGCCGCCGACGCGGAAAAGACACGGCAAGTGGTCCGCAACGCCAAGACGCGCCGGGTCAGCGTGTGCAACGCGGCGGAGACGCTGCTGGTGCACCGGGAGGTCGCCGAGACGCTGCTGCCGGGGCTGGCCCGGGAACTGGTCGAGGCCGGGGTGACGTTGCACGCGGACGAGCGTGCTGCCGAGGCGATCGGGAACGCGGCACCGGTCACTCCCGCCACCGAGCAGGACTGGGACACCGAGTACCTGTCGATGGACCTGGCGGTGGCGGTGGTCGACTCCCCGGACGAGGCGATGGCGCACATCGCACGACACGGCACGGGGCACACCGAGGCCATCGTCAGCGAGGACGTCTCCACCGTCCGCCGATTCACCACGCGGGTCGACTCAGCCGCGGTCGTGGTCAACGCGTCCACCGCTTTCACCGATGGCGGCCAGTTCGGCATGGGAGCCGAGATCGGGATCTCGACGCAGAAGCTGCACGCCCGCGGCCCGATGGCGCTGCCGGAACTGACCACGACGAAGTGGCTCGTCTGGGGTGACGGACACACCCGCCCCTGAACAGCGACGTGCGACGCACGAAAACGGGGATGGTGCGACGAGATCCCTCGCCGCACCATCCCCGGAAAAAGCCGATCGCGTCCGCTCAGTGGAACGAGTCACCGCAGGCGCACGAGCCGCCGGCGTTCGGGTTGTCGATCGTGAAGCCCTGCTTCTCGATCGAATCCACGAAGTCGATCACGGCGCCCTGCAGGTAGGGGGCGCTCATCCGGTCGACGACCACGTCCAGGCCGTTGAAGTCGCGCACCGCGTCCCCGTCGAGCGTGCGCTCGTCGAAGAACAGCTGGTAGCGCAATCCGGCACACCCACCCGGCTGGACCGCGATGCGAAGATGCATGTCATCGCGCCCCTCCTGGTCCAGCAGGGTCTTGGCCTTGCTGGCCGCCGGGTCGGTCAACGTGACGCCATGAGCGGGCGCTTCGGTCTCCACGGCTGTTTCCTGGGCGGTCATGGCTCTCCCTTGCGGTTAGCGGCTGCTGGCAGGTTCCCGCGACCTCAACGGTCACGGTAAGTGCGAGTATTCCCGCGGTCCAACCCGCGCACGCCGATTGTGACACCCGCGGGTAGCACCGCACATGATACGCACGGAAAACGGTGCGCGTCGCGAACGAGACCAGGGCCCGGCACGGGAGGTACGCCGCGACGTGCCGCTGCCGGAGCGGCCCACCGCACCACGAGCGATTTCCACGATCGGCACCCACCCGCGGAGTCGGTATTCGTGACACGGACGGTGTCACTTACGCTGGTGGTGTGAAGTTCCTCCGTCGCAACACCGCCGAGCAAACCGCCACCGTCGACAGCGACGAGCACGGTGGCGAGGCGACGCGGGAGAACGCGAACGATTCGAGCCAGGCCAAGGGCAGGCCGACCCCGAAACGTCGCGAGTCCGAGAGCAAACGTCGGGGCCCGGTTCCGCCGCCGCCGCGCACCCAGCGCGAGGCGTTCAAGCGGATGCGTCGCAACAAGCCGGAACGGCGCAAGGCCGCGGCCGAACGGCGCGAACGGATGATGGCGGGTGACGACCGTTACCTCATGCCGCGCGACCGCGGACCGGTCCGGGCACACGTTCGCGACATCGTGGACTCCCGCAGGCACCTGATGGGGCTGTTCATGCCGCTGGTGCTGGTGATATTCCTGGCCACGCTGGTGCAGATCCAGATGGTCGTCCAGATCGCCACGGTGTTCTGCCTGGCGCTGCTGATAACGATGATCTTCGAGGGCACCATGCTCGGTCGGATCGTCACGAAACAGGTGCGCGCCAAGTTCCCCGACGCCAAGGACAAGGGGATCAGCATGGGGTGGTACGCCTTCACCCGTGCGATGCAGCTGCGCAAACTGCGTGTTCCCCGCCCCCGGGTCACTCCGAAGGACATCAACGAGGTCCGGTGAGCACGGCTCGGTCACAGTGCTGGGCGCACGCCGGGCTGTGGATCTAGGCTGGATGCCATGGAGTTTCGTCGGCTCGGCCGCAGCGGCCTGAACATCAGCGAGATCGCTTACGGAAACTGGCTCACCCACGGTTCGCAGGTCGAGGAGGAACAGGCGCAGGCGTGCGTGCTGACCGCTCTCGACGAGGGAATCACCACCTTCGACACGGCGGACGTCTACGCGGCCACCCGGGCCGAGGCGGTACTCGGGCGCGCGCTGTCGGGGGTGCGCCGGGAGAGCATCGAGCTGTTCACCAAGGTCTACTTCCCCACCGGGCAGGGGCCCAACGACCGCGGTCTGGGCCGCAAGCACATCATGGAGTCCTGTGAGGCCTCGCTGCGCAGGCTGCAGACCGACTACGTGGATCTCTACCAGGCGCACCGGTTCGACCGGACCGTTCCGCTGGAAGAGACCATGACCGCGTTCGCCGATCTGGTGCGCCAGGGCAAGGCGCTCTACATCGGCGTTTCGGAGTGGAACGCCGAGCAGATCAGCCGGGCCGCCGAGCTGGCACGGGAACTGCGCGTACCGCTGGTGTCCAACCAGCCGCAGTACTCGATGCTGTGGCGGGTGATCGAGTCCCAGGTGATCCCGACCTCGGAGCGGGAGGGCCTCGGCCAGATCGTGTGGTCGCCGATCGCGCAGGGCGCGCTGACCGGCAAGTACCTGCCCGGGCAGGAGGCTCCCACCGGTTCGCGGGCGACCGACGAGGCGGGCGGCGCGAACATGATCTCGCGTTGGATGCGGGACGAGGTGCTGGAACCGGTGCAGCAGCTCAAGCCGATCGCCGAGGACCTGGGGCTGTCCATGGCCCAGTTGGCCGTGGCCTGGGTGCTGCAGAACTCGAACGTCTCCGCCGCGATCATCGGCGCGTCCCGTCCGGAGCAGGTCACCGACAACGTGCGGGCCGCAGGGGTGAAACTCGACCAGGACGTGCTCGACAAGATCGACGAGGTCATCGGGCACGTGGCAGAGACCGACCCCCGCCACACCACCACGCCGTGACCGGCTCCGAGCACCGCACCCTGGTACTGGGCGGAGCGCGCTCCGGCAAGTCCGCCCATGCCGAGGGACTGCTGCCTCGGGAGGGTGCCGCCACCTACGTCGCCACCGCACGGCGGGACCCCCGCGACGAGGAGTGGAACCGGCGTATCGCCGACCACGTCGCGCGCCGTCCGGCGAACTGGAACACCGTGGAGGCTCCGCGTCCGCACGAGCTGGTCGACCTGCTGGACAACGCCAGGGCGACGGATCCACCGATCCTCGTCGACGATCTGGCGACCTGGTTGACGGGCGCACTGGACGACGCGGGGGCATGGGAGCGTGACACCTCGGCGCTGACAATCGTGCGAGGACAGCGTGACGAACTGAGACGCGCGAGCGAATCGTGTTCGGCACGACTGCTCCTCGTCTCGGCCGAGGTCGGCCTGGGTGTGGTCCCGGAGAGCAGGGCGGGTCGGCTGTTCCGGGACGAGCTGGGTGCGCTCAACGCCGGGTTAGCCGAAGTCTGCGACGGCGTGCTGCTGCTGGTCGCGGGACTACCATTGCGACTACGCTGAGTGGCTGACCTACGCTGAAGCCCCGGAGTCGGTCACCGCGAGCACACCCCGACGTGGGAGCTCGACGGCGGTGCGTAGCCGAGCGCGGTGTTACCAAGCACGACTCCGGCCGAACGACTACGGAGGTAAGGCTTGTCCACGGTGCCCGATCCACAACCGGTGCACACCCCATCGGCAGAACCGGCGGACGGCACGGACCGGCCGGGTATCGAATTCGGCGTGGTCCGGCCACCCGACGAACAGGCACACCGGCAGGCGGTGGCGCGGCACGACGGGCTCACCAAACCCGCCGGGTCGCTCGGCAGGCTGGAGGAACTGGGCGTCTGGGTGGCGGCCAGGCAGGGCACCTGCCCACCCAGGCCGTTCGACCGGCCCCGCGTGGTGGTTTTCGCGGGTGACCACGGGATCGCCACCAACGGCGTCTCGGCCTACCCCAGCGAGGTCACCGGACAGATGGTCGAGAACATCCTCACCGGCGGAGCCGCGGTGAACGCGCTGGCCGCCAACGCCGGAGCTGGGGTACGCGTCGTCGACATGGCCGTGGACGGCGAGACGAACCGGACGATCTCGGCGCACAAGGTCCGCAAGTCGTCCGGTTCGCTCAACGTCGAGGACGCACTCACCGCCCAGCAGGCACACGAGGCTGTCGCCGCGGGCAGGGCACTGGCCGACGAGGAGGTCGACAGCGGAGCCGATCTGCTGATCGCCGGTGACATGGGTATCGGGAACACCACCCCCGCCGCCACCCTCATCGCGGCCCTGACCGAGAACGAGCCGGTGGCGGTGGTCGGACGTGGCACCGGGATCGACGACGCGGCGTGGATGCGCAAGACCGCGGCCATCCGGGATGCGCTGCGCCGTGCGCGCAAAGTGGTGGACGATCCGTTGGCGCTGCTGCGCACGGCGGGTGGTGCCGACATCGCCGCCATGGCGGGCTTCCTCGCGCAGGCGTCGGTGCGCCGCACTCCCGTGATCCTCGACGGTGTGGTGGTCGGCTCCGCGGCGATGGTCGCCGAGGAGCTCGCTCCGGGAGCGACTCAGTGGTGGATGGCGGGGCATCGTTCGGTCGAGCCGGGGGCGACCCTGGTGCTGGAGCACCTGGACCTGCGGCCGGTGCTGGATCTCGACATGCGACTGGGCGAGGGTTCCGGAGCCGTCTCGGCCCTGCCGGTGGTCAACGCCGCGATCAGGGTGCTGGCCGAGATGGCGAGCTTCGCCGAAGCGGGTATAGCGGGCCCCACTGCCGACGAGGCGGCGGGAGTCTCCCCGACCGACGCCGCGGACTGAGCGGCGTGCAAGGGCTTCGACTGGCGTTCGCCTGGTTGAGCGTACTGCCGGTGCGGGTCGACACCGTCGACGATCGCACCGGCAGACGTGCCATCTCGTTCGCTCCGCTGGTGGGAGCCGCTCTCGGGGTGTTCGCCGCTCTCCTCCTCCGGACGTTGCTCGCGCTGGGAGCCCCCGCACTGCTGGCGGGACTGCTCACCGTGGCCGCGCTGGCACTGGCCACCAGAGGGATGCACATCGACGGGCTGGCCGACACCGTGGACGGGTTGGGTTGCTACGGCCCTGCCGAACGGGCGCTTTCGGTGATGCGCGACGGCAGCACCGGCCCGTTCGCGGTGGCCGGACTCGTGCTGACGATCGGAGTGCAGGCCACGGGATTCGCCGCTGCCGCCTCCCACGGCGAGTGGGGAGTCGTCGTACTCGCCTGCGCCGGTGGGAGAGCCGCTTTTCCGTTGTGCTGTCGCAGGGGGATCCCGGCGGCGCGGCAAGAGGGCATGGGCGCGCTGGTGGCGGGCACGCAACCCCGCGGCACCGTGTTCGCCTGGTGGGCGGCGCTGCTGCTCGCCGGTGGTTTCGCCACACCGGGAACGTGGTGGGTCGGTCTCGCCGCCGTGGTACTGACCTTCTGCTCGCTGTGGGTGCTGAGCAGGCACGTGCTACGCAGGTTCGGCGGAGTCACCGGCGACGTTCTCGGCGCCTGTTGCGAACTCGGGACCACCCTCCTGCTCGCCATATGCGCCCTCGGCTGAGCGTTGGAGATTATCAACTCGGTTCGCGTAGCCGGTCGCTTGGCGGAACCTCCGGGGGTGCCTCGCTGCGGGTGCCCCGACATCGGGTAGTTAGAAGGGTCGTCGATTTCTCGCGAAATCGCCGACGCCCCGCGACGCAGCTATCCGCCCGCGACGGAGGGCACGATCCGGACCTCGACACCGTCGCCGAGCGCGGTGGCGGCGCCGTCCAGCGCACGGCACTCCGTGCCGTCGACGTAGAAGTTGACGTAGCGGCGCAACGTTCGGGTCTCGTCCCGAAGTCTGCGTTCCAGGGCGGGATGGGTGAGGGCAAGCTCGTCGAGCAGCTGCCGCAGCGTGGCCTCCTCTTCGAGGGACAGCCGCAGAGTGCCCGCCCCATCGACCGTGGAACGAAGCATCTGCGGGATTACCAGGGTGATTCGCATGATCGTCTCCCGATGGCAGTGGGCGGGCAGCGGTTCGCGGCTGGTGGTCAGACCACGGCCGCGCGCAGCGACAGCACGTCCGGCAGGTGCTCGGCGATCCGGGTCCAGCTCTCCCCCCGGTCGGAACTCGCGTAGACCTCGCCGGACCGGGATCCGAAGTACACTCCGGCGGGGTCACCGTCGTCGAGGCAGAGCGCGTCACGCATGACGGCGGACCAGAACCCCTGCCGGGGGAGTCCTTCACCCAGACCTTCCCAGGACGCGCCGGCGTCCCTGCTGCGGTAGATCCGGCAGTCTCCCTCCGGTGGGAACCGGTGCGCATCGGCGACCAGTGGGAAGGTGTAGACCGTGTCGGGATCGGCGGGATCCACCGCGACGGGGAAACCGAAGTCAGCGGGTAGTCCTTCGGCGATGGACTCCCAGGTGTCGGCGCCGTCGTCGCTGCGGTAGACGCCGTGGTGGTTCTGCAGGTAGATCCGGTCGGGCGTGGCGGTGTTCCGGGCCATCCGGTGTACGCACTGCCCGAATTCCGGGTATTCGTTCTCCGGCATGAAGTAGGCACGGATGCCGTGGTTGGCGGGGGTCCACTCGGCACCGCCGTCGGTGGTGCGGTAAACGCCGCCGGTGGACATACCGACCAGGACCCGGTTCGGGTGCCGGGGGTCGGGCAGGACCGTGTGCACCGCCTGTCCCCCGAACCCCGGGAACCACTCCGCGCGATGCGGGTGGTCCCAGAGCCCACGCACGAGTTCGTAGTTGCTGCCGCCGTCCTCGGAGCGGAACAGCGCGGACGGCTCCGTCCCCGCGTACACCACTCCGGGCTCGCCGGAAGGTCCGGGCACGATCTGCCACACGCGCCGCAACGAGGTTCCGGTGTCGGTGGGAAAGGCCACCGGGGCGTGCTCGGGCTCCTGCCAGCTGTCCCCCAGATCGTCACTGGTCACCAGGGTTGGGCCGAAGTGCGGACTCTCGGTACCGGCCAACACCCGCGGTTTGCCCCTGGTGTCGACGGCCACCGAGTAGACCTCGGTCATCGGCAACCAGGGGCCGGTGAGGTGCCAGCGCCCACCGTTCCGGCGTGCCAGCCACAACCCCTTCCGGGTACCGATCACGAGCAATACGGACGAGGACACGACTGCCTCCCGTGGGTGTGAGTGGACTCTCATCGGGAAGGTACGCCGAACCCCCGACAATCGCCGTGTCGCGGTAACCGGAGCGAAAGGAGGTGATCAGGCCAGCTTCGTCATCCAGCCCTCGGGGTCGGGCAGTTCACCGTACTGGATGCCCGTCAGCTGCTCACGGAGCTTCATCGTCAGCTCTCCGGGCCCACCGTCCCCGATCGTGAATTCGCCGCCGCTGTGCCTGACCTTGCCCACCGGGGTGATGACGGCGGCGGTCCCGCAGGCGAACACCTCGGTGATCTCGCCGGAGAGGGCCTTCTGTTCCCATTCGTCGGTGGTGATGCGGCGTTCCTCGACTTCGAGCCCGAGCCGCTCGCCCATCCGCAGCAACGAGGACCTGGTGATACCGGGCAGCAGGCTGCCGGTCAGTTCCGGGGTCACCAACCGTGCCTCCGCACCCGAACCGAGCACGAAGAACAGGTTCATTCCGCCCATCTCCTCGACGGCACGCCGTTCCACGGCATCCAGCCAGACGACCTGGTCGCAGCCCTGTTCGGCGGCCTGGGCCTGCGCCACGAACGAGGCGGCGTAGTTACCCGCGAACTTCGCGGCTCCGGTGCCACCCGGGCTGGCGCGGACGTACTCCCTGCTGAGCCACACGGTGACCGGCTTGACGCCGCTCGCGAAGTAGGAACCGGCGGGCGAGGCGATCAGCGTGTACAGATAGCTGCTCGCCGGGCGGTTGACCCCGAGGGTGCGCTCGGTGGAGATCATGAACGGTCGCAGGTACAGCGAGCTCTCGCCTTCCGTAGGCACCCACTGGTTGTCCACCGAGACCAGTTCACGCAGCGAGTCGAGGAAGACCTCCTCGGGCAGTTCCGGCATGGCCAGCCTGCGTGCCGAGTCCTGGAAGCGGGCGGCATTGGCCCACGGGCGGAACGAGGCGATCGAGCCGTCGGGCTGGTGGTAGGCCTTCAGCCCCTCGAAGATGGCCTGTCCGTAGTGCAGCACCGTAGTGGCGGGATCCAACTCGACAGGGTGATAGGGCTCCAGCCTGGCGTCGTGCCAACCCTGCTCGGTGCTCCACCGTGCGGTGACCATGTGATCGGTGAAGTAATTCCCGAACCCGGGATCGGCGAGTACCTTCGAACGATGTTCCGCACTCGCGGGTCGCGGGGTCTCGGTCCGGGTGAAAACGACGGGTTGGCTCATGAACGTACCGTATCGCGCGCCCGAGAGCAGTGGAAACCTGACCGGTAACGATTGGGCGACCGAGTATCAGCGTCCCTTATGGTCGGTCGTACGACAGTCGTAAGCACCTCGCGGAACGCACCGTGAGAGCTCGTCGGCGTCGGGTGTTCGCGGAGTTACCGGACGTCGTGTTCCTCGGGAGGGCGCTCGTGGCGCGAGCTCCGCCCGGAACCCCGCGACCGGCGAACCGAACCCGCCGTCACCGGCACCAGGACCACCACCGCCAGCGTGACCGCCATCGCGGGCACGGGCATGCTCATGGCCAGAATCACCGACAGGCCCATCCCCAGGCAGGCCGTCCGCCTGGGCAGTTTTCCGCCGTCGAGCAACAGAACTCTCGCCGCCGCGTTGACCAGCGCGTAGTGGACCAGCAGACAGCACGCGGCGATCGGGACGGCCTGTTCCGGCCCGAGGAACAACGTCAGCGACGCGGCCGCCACGGCCAGCACCAGGTCGAACGGGTAGGGGGTCCCGGCGGGACCGGCACGACGCGACAGCACCGGCAGCTCACCGTCGGAGACCAGAGCCGCACCGGTGGAACGCGCCGATTCCAGCACCGCGAGCAGCACCGGCGACATGGCCAGCGCGGCCGCCGTCCCCACTCCCGAGGTCAGCGCTGCCGCGTCGGCCGCACGCAACGCGTCGAGCAGCGGTGCCGGCGACAACGCCAGCCGCGCGGAGCCGAGCTGGTACGACACCGCCACCAGCACCACCGTCAGCACCGCACCGGCGGCGAGCAGCACAGCGGGCAGGGCACGGTCCAGCACGGCCGCCGGATACCGATCCGTCCTGTCCGCGGCGGCGGTCAGCCGCTCGAAACCGACGAGGCCGAAGAACAGCACTCCCGCCGCTCCGGAAACCGCCAACGGCCCCTGGGGCGAGACCGACGGGGAGTCCACCGGAGTGATCGCCAGGCACGCGGCGGTCACCACACCGAGCACCGCGATCGTCAGCGCCAGCCAGAGCCAACCGGCCAATCCCCTGATCCGAAGTCCGGCGGTGGAGGCGAGTACCGCGAGCAGCGGGAGCGAGACCGCGGCCAACGGCTGTGGGGTCGGTAGATAGCGGGCGGCCGCGCCCGCCACGGCCGTCAGTGCCGCGACATGACCGAACAATCCCGTACCGGCGGCGATTCGGCCGGGAACCACTCCCAGCTTGTCCCGCACACACGCGTATCCGGCACCTGTAGGCCCGTAGGAATCGGCCTGGTGCCTAGTGGCGCTCGCGGCGCACCAGGCGGTGACGACCGCCACCGGCACGGCGAACGGCGTCCACGGTCCCGCGATCGACACGGCCGGTGCCACGCCGAGGAACACCCCGGCACCCAGCATGGCACCGAGCGCGAGCGGAACAGCTTGCCTCACGACTGTCGAACCAACCGAGGGCCCTGATCGTTCGGCCAAGCAAACCATCCTCGTGTAATGAGACCTCGTACTCGCCCCGAGGAACGTCCCGCCGGTTCTCCACGCCGCGGCTCCCGCTCGGTGCGGGCCGCACCGCGGGCACACGGAAGCCACGACGAGCACGTCACCACCGGACAACGCACTGACGGCATCGAACGCTCACCGAAACGGTACTCGGGAACGAAACCGCGAAGTCGGGGACTCGGGGCGAAACCGTGTGCCGTGAGTGATCTCCCGACGACACGGCGACACGAACACGGGCTGGTACGCGCACCGACGGAGGCACCGTTCTACAGTGCCCGCGGAAGCGATATGCGGTGGGCAGGTGCTGGAAGCATCGGGCCGACGGCACACAACTCCGGGAGGAGCCACAGGTGACAACCCCCAAACTCGCCCTGGTCGACGGCGCCGCGGCGAAGCTGACGGTGGAAACCCTCGTCATCGGAACCGTGGAAGGCGCGGACGGCCTCGAACTCGCACCGGGAACGAACGAGATCGCCGCGGCGTTCGACGGCAACCTGACCGAGACGCTGACCCTGCTGGGCGCCACCGGCAAGGCCGAGGAGGTCGTCAAACTCGCGGCGAGTGGGTCGTTGCGGGCGGAAGTCCTGCTCGCTGTCGGACTCGGCAAGCGCGATCCCAATGAGGAGATCCCGAGCGAGTCGGTGCGCCGCGCCGCGGGCGCGGCGGCGCGCGCGATGACCGGGGTCTCGCACGCGGCCACCACGCTGTCCGAACTGGACGTTTCAGCGGCGGTGCAGGGAACGGTGATGGGTTCCTACGCGTTCACCCGGTACAAGTCCTCGCCCGGTGACGACCCGGTGAGCAAAGTGGACCTGGTGGTCTCCGAGGCCAAGGACGACTCCGCGAAATCCGCGCTGAAGGGAGCCACGGCGATCGGCGAGGCGGTCAACACCGCCCGGGATCTGATCAACACCCCGCCGAACGACCTGCCACCTGCCGCGATGGCAGAGCGCGCCTCCGAACTGGGCCGTTCGGCCGGGCTGGACGTCGAAGTGCTCGACGCCGACGATCTGCGCAAACACGGCTACGGCGGAATCCTGGGCGTCGGCGAGGGATCCTCCCGGCCGCCGCGGTTGGTCCGGATGCGGCACAAAGGGCAGAAGGGTGCCCGGAAGGTGGCGCTGGTCGGCAAGGGCGTGACCTTCGACACCGGCGGCATCTCCCTCAAGCCCGCCGCGGGAATGGACGAGATGACCTCGGACATGTCCGGTGCGGCCGCGGTCATCGCCACCATGGTGCTGGCGGCCAAACTCAACTACCCGCTCGACATCACCGCCACCGTCCCGATGGCGGAGAACATGCCGTCCGGCACCGCTTACCGGCCGGGTGACGTGTTGAGCATGTACGGCGGCAAGACCGTCGAGGTTCTCAACACCGACGCCGAGGGCAGGCTGATCCTGGCGGACGCGATCACCCGCGCCTGCGAGGACGAGCCCGAGTACCTGATCGAGGCATCGACCCTGACCGGTGCGCAGCTGGTCGCGTTGGGCAAGCGGACACCGGGTGTCATGGGAAGCGAAGATTTCCGGGACCGCGTGGCCGAACTGTCCAGGGCGACCGGTGAGGCCGGTTGGGCTATGCCGTTGCCGGACGAGTTGCGGGCCGACCTCGACTCGAAGCTGGCCGACATCGCCAATGTCACCGGCCAGCGCTGGGCGGGCATGCTGGTGGCCGGACGTTTCCTCAGCGAGTTCGTGGCGGAGGACGTCGCCTGGGCACACATCGACGTGGCCGGTCCGGCGTACAACTCGAACTCCCCGTGGGGCTACACCCCCAAGGGGGGAACCGGTGTTCCGGTGCGGACGATGGCCGCGGTGCTGGCGGATATCGCCGAACGAAACTGAGAGCGCCCAGCAGTGGAGCTCACCCGGGCGCGGGTGCCGCCGTGGGATCACTTCTCGAGCCCGCGGCGGTACTCGCGACGGCGCAGCACGCGCTGCCTGCGCTGGTAGTCGCGCATCCGCTGCGGGTAACCGACCTTGTTGACCTCGTAGAACGGGACACCCAGCCGATGCGTGAAACGGATCGCGGCGTCCCGTCCCTCGATCCGACGCCGCGTCCACTCCCCGTCGTGGGCGACGAAGACGATCGTCGTCTCGGTCACCGGAGTCGGTGGTTCCAGGAACCCCTCGACACCGCGACGTTGCGCAGCCCACTGCCGGAGGTGTTCGGTGTCCTGGTTCCGCTCGGGGCGGGTGCGTCGCGACCGACCACGACGGCGTAGACGCTCGAACAGGCCCACGGTTCTACCTCCTTGACCGGTTACCACGATATTGCCAGTCGGGGCATAAAAACCACCTTTCGTGACGTTGCACCCGGTAGCGAGTGTGATCTTCACGCCATTTGTCCCGGAAACACGGGCAGCCCGTCTCGCGCCCGTGACTCGCGTGGTGACAAGATGGCTTCCGGTGCCGGAGCTCCGCGCGGGCTCCGGTAACGAGTTGAAGAAATGATGCCTGTCGAGGAGTGCGAAGTGACCGACACGTCCGCCGATCTAGTCATTCTCGGTGGCGGCTCCGGCGGCTACGCCTGCGCTTTCCGCGCGGCGGAGCTGGGCCTTTCCGTCACCCTCATCGAAAAGGACAAGCTCGGTGGGACCTGTCTGCACCGAGGGTGCATCCCCACCAAAGCGCTGTTGCACGCCGCGGAGGTCGCGGATTCGGCCCGCGAGAGCGAGCAGTTCGGCGTGAAGGCCTCCCTCGAGGGCATCGACATCGATGGCGTCAACTCGTACAAGGACGGCATCGTCACCAAACTGCACAAGGGTCTGCAGGGGCTCGCCAAGGCCCACGAGATCAACTACGTTGAGGGTGCGGGCACCCTCGTCGACGCCAACACGGTGGAGGTCGACGGCACCCGCTACACGGGCACCAATGTGGTGCTCGCCACCGGATCCTACTCCAAGACGCTGCCCGGTCTGGAGTTCGGCGGCCGGATCATCGCCAGTGAACAGGCACTCAACCTCGACTACGTACCGGACAAGGTCGTCGTGCTCGGCGGCGGCGTCATCGGTGTGGAGTTCGCCAGCGTGTGGCGCTCCTTCGGTGCGGAGGTCAACGTCGTCGAGGCGCTGCCCCACCTGGTGCCGAACGAGGACGAGTACTGCTCCAAGCAGCTCGAACGCGCCTTCCGCAAGCGGGGGATCAAGTTCTCCACCGGCGTGAAGTTCACCGGCGCGGAGCAGAGCGAGTCCGGCGTGACAGTCAGCCTGGAGAACGGCGAGACCATCGACGCCGATCTGCTGTTGGTCGCCGTGGGACGCGGACCCAACACAGCCGGGCACGGCTACGAAGAGGCGGGCGTGTCCTTGGAGCGCGGTTTCGTGCGCACCGACGAGCGGTTGCGCACCAACCTCCCCGGCGTGTACGCGGTGGGCGATATCGTCCCCGGGCTGCAGTTGGCGCACCGCGGGTTCCAGCAGGGCGTGTTCATCGCCGAGGACATCGCGGGGCTGAACCCACCGGTCATCGACGAGGCCGGCATCCCGCGAGTGACCTACAGCCACCCCGAGGTCGCCTCGGTCGGACTGACCGAGAGCGCCGCCCGGGAGCAGTACGACAAGGTGGAGACCTTCACCTACGACCTCGCGGGCAACGGCAAGAGCCAGATCCTCAAGACGGCGGGAGCCGCCAAGGTCGTTCGTGCCGCGGACGGGCCGGTGCTGGGGCTGCACCTGATCGGTGACCGGGTGGGCGAACTGATCAGCGAAGCCCAACTCATCTACAACTGGGAGGCCCTGCCGGAGGACGTCGCTCCGCTGGTGCACGCCCACCCGACCCAGTCCGAGGCGCTCGGCGAAGCGCATCTCGCCCTGGCGGGCAAACCGCTCCACGTACACGGCTGACGCATTCCGCTCAACCGGTCACGTCAGAGCCCATCACACGCCACGAGTACGAGGAGTCAGCAACAGATGGCCTTCTCCGTCCAGATGCCGGCACTCGGTGAAAGCGTCAGCGAGGGCACCATCACCCGATGGCTCAAGCAGGTCGGCGACACTGTCGAGGTCGACGAGCCCCTGCTGGAAGTCTCCACCGACAAGGTCGACACCGAGATCCCCTCCCCCGCGGCCGGGGTGGTACAGCAACTCATCGCCAGCGAGGACGACACCGTCGAGGTCGGCGGCGAACTCGCGCTGATCGGCGACAGCGGTGAGCAGGCCGCACCGCAGCAACCGGCCGCGAGCGAACAGTCCTCGCAGACACCGGCGGAACCGGCGGCCGCGCCACAGCCAGCCTCGGAGCCCGCCCCCGAACCTGAGCCCGCGGCACAGCCGCCCCGGGCGTCCGCGGCCCAGGGCACCGACGTGCACATGCCCGCGCTGGGTGAAAGCGTCAGCGAGGGCACCATCACCCGATGGCTCAAGCAGGTCGGCGACACTGTCGAGGTCGACGAGCCCCTGCTGGAAGTCTCCACCGACAAGGTCGACACCGAGGTTCCCTCCCCCGTGGCAGGCACGATCCTGGAACTGTCGGCCAGTGAGGACGACACCGTCGAGGTCGGTGCCAAACTCGCGGTGGTCGGCGACCAGTCGGCGGAACCGGCAGCCGTGCCAGAGCCCACGCCACAGCCCGCGGCAACCCCCTCCCCCGAGCCGGCCCCGGAGCCACCGCGGCAGGAAGCCGCACCGCAGCCCGCGCCGAGCGCTCCGCCGGCCCAGGCCACACCGGCACAGCCGGCTCCGGCCCAGGCAGCCCCGGCCCAGGCCACACCGGCACAGCAGGCCCCGGCCGAGCAGAACGCGGAGGGATCGGCGCCCTACGTGACTCCGCTGGTACGCAAGCTGGCGAACGAACACGGTATCGACCTGCACTCGTTGCGGGGAACCGGCGTCGGCGGACGCATCCGCAAGCAGGACGTGCAGGCGGCCATCACGCAGCGGTCGACCGACGCGGCCGCCGGCTCGCATCCCGACGGGCAGCCCGCCGGAGCGGCCCCCGCCGAACCGGCCGCTTCGACCGCGGGACAGGAGGAGCCCTCCGCCGAGGCGAGGGCGCTTCGCGGCACCACCCAGAAGATGTCGCGGCTGCGACAGGTGCTCGCCCAGCGGATGGTGGACTCACTGCAGACCGCGGCGCAGCTGACCACCGTCATCGAGGTCGACGTCACCCGCATCGCACGACTGCGGCAGCGCGCCAAGGACGACTTCGAGGCGTCGGAGGGCGTCAAGCTCTCCTTCCTGCCGTTCTTCGCCAAGGCCACGGTGGAAGCGCTCAAGCTGCACCCCAAGCTCAACGCCTCGATCGACGAGCAGGCCAACGAGATCACCTACCACGGTGCCGAGCACCTGGCGATCGCCGTGGACACCGACCGGGGGCTGCTGAGCCCGGTCATCCACGACGCCGGTGACCTCAATCTCGGCGGGCTCGCCCGCAAGATCGGCGACGTGGCCGATCGCACCCGCGACAACAAGGTCAAACCCGACGAGCTGTCCGGCGGCACGTTCACGCTGACCAACACCGGCAGCCGGGGTGCCCTGTTCGACACGCCGATCCTGAACCCGCCGCAGGTGGGAATGCTGGGTACCGGCACGGTCGTCAAACGTCCCGTGGTCGTCTCCGACGAAGCGGGCGGTGACACCATCGCCATTCGCTCGATGGTCTACCTCGCGCTGTCCTACGACCACCGCCTCGTCGACGGTGCCGATGCCGCTCGTTTCCTCAACACCGTCAAGCAGCGGCTGGAGGAGGGCTCCTTCGACGCCGACCTCGGGTTGTGAGTTCGCCGGTCGAACACAACCGGTGAGGCGGCGGTGCCGCTCGACTTTCCGGGGCCGTCCACTCTCGGTGGGCGGCCCCGGTTCTCGTGGCCGGTGACCAAGCGCGAACCGTCCCGAGCCCCGTGGCGACGATCCCGGAGAACGCGCCACAACGAAGCGCTACCCACTCGATCGGGCGACGGTCTCGCACTGTGGCGATCATTGCGACAAGATCGGGGCATGCGTGTGGTTATCGCCGGATCCTCCGGCCTGCTCGGAAGCCATCTGGTGCCGGCGCTCCGGCACGCCCGCCACGAAGTGATTCGCCTGGTCAGACGCGCCGCACAGGCCCCGGATGAGCGCGGCTGGGACCCCGAGTCCGGTGAGATCGAGGCGGGCGCCCTGGACGGCGTCGACGCCGTGATCAATCTCTGCGGCGCCCCGCTCGGCGGCAAGAGGTGGACCGCCGAGCGCAAGCGGGAGCTACTGCGCTCCCGCACCAGACCCACCGCCGTACTCGCCGAGGCCATCGGGGAACGCGGCATCCCCACCCTGATCAACGCTTCCGGGGTGGATTTCTACGGCGACACCGGTGGCAGGCTGATCACCGAAACGGCCGGTCCCGGCAGCGGTTTCCTCGCCGATCTGTGTCAACGCTGGGAAGCCGCGGCCGACGCCGCCCGTCCCGCCCGGGTGGTGCGGTTGCGTACCGGTCCGGTGCTCTCCCCCTCCGGCGGACTGCTCGGCCAGCTCAAACCGCTGTTCTCGCTGATGCTCGGCGGCAGGCTCGGCGACGGTACCCAGTACATGCCCTGGATATCGCTGGACGACGAGATAGCCGCCATCCGGTTCGTACTGGAGAACCGGGAGATCTCGGGACCGGTCAACATGACGGGGCCCGAGCCGGTGACCAACGCGGAGTTCACCAGAGCTCTGGGCGAGGCGCTCGGCCGTCCGGCACCGTGGGTCATTCCCGGTTTCGCGATGCGAGGGGTACTCGGGGAGTTCGCCCAGGAGGTCGCGCTGACCGGACAACGCGCGGTGCCCGCCGTGCTGGAGGAACACGGCTTCACCTTCCAGCACCCGACGGTTCGTTCCGCGCTCGGAGCGGCGGTCTCGGCCTGACCGGCTACCGCACCGCGGTCGACGATTTCGCGCGAAATGTACGAGCCGCGGTGCCGCGACGAGCACGAAGCGCGATATCGCGATCGAAACCGACAGCGGTAGGGTGGCGCCCGTGAGTCACGGTGAGAACTCGTGCAGGGCCTCGGATCAGCCGATCGAGAGACTCGAGCTGGGCACGATCGACTATCTGACGGCTTGGCAACGTCAGCAGGAACTGGCCACGGCCCGCGCGGCGGGAACCGGACCGGACACGCTGCTGCTGCTGGAACACCCTTCCGTGTACACGGCGGGCAAGCGAACCGAACCGGAGGACCGCCCGCGGGACGGCACGCCGGTGATCGACGTCGATCGCGGTGGCAAGATCACCTGGCACGGCCCCGGCCAGCTGGTCGGCTATCCGATCGTGCGGCTGTCCGATCCGATCGACGTGGTCGACTACGTGCGCAGGCTGGAGCAGGCACTGATCCGGGTGTGCGAACGGTTCGGGCTGCGAACCGGCCGGGTCGAGGGGCGCAGCGGCGTGTGGCTCGCCGCTGACGGCGATCGGCCCGAACGAAAGATCGCGGCGATCGGCATCCGGGTGCAGGGTGGGGTGACCATGCACGGCCTGGAATTGAACTGTGATTCCGACATGGCCGAGTTCGACCGGATCGTTCCCTGCGGAATCAGCGATGCCGGGGTCACCTCGCTGTCGGCGGAGCTGGGCAGGGACGTCACGGTGGCCGAAGCGTTGCCCCTGGTGAAGCAGGCCGTCCCGGAGGCCCTGGACGGTGCCCTTCCGGTCACCGACCGCGACGTCAGGAAGCAGTCGGAGGCCCCGGCGGGCGTGACGTTCGCACTGGATCCGGAGCTGCGCTGACCGACGCCGCTCCGGCCGAGCACTCGCGGCGTGGTGGGCGAGCGGCTCACCCACCACGCCGTTGTCCCTCCCCGCGACCGGGATGCGGGACGGGAGGGTCCGATCATTCGAGCCGGTTCGCGACCTCGGCGGCGACCAGCTCGATGTGGTCCAGGTCCGACAGATCCAGCACCTGCAAGTACAGCCTGGTGATGCCGGTGTTCCGTCGCCACTGGCCGATTTTGTCGACCACCTCCTCGGGAGTGCCGGCGAGGCCGTTGGCGCGGAGTTCGACCGGGTCACGACCGATCGCCTCGGCACGCCGCGCCAGTTGGGCCTCGTCCTTGCCGACGCAGAGAACGAGCGCGGCGGAACGCACGATCTCGTCGGGGTTCCTGCCGATCGCGGTGCACGCCTGACCCACCCTGTCGAACTGCGCCGCCGCGGTCTCCTGGTCGACGAACGGCAGGTTGAACTCGTCGGCGAACCTCGCCGCCAGTTCCGGGGTCCTCTTCTTGCCGGCACCTCCGATGAGCACCGGAGGACGTGGCTGTTGCACCGGCTTGGGCAACGCGGGCGAGTCATCGAGCCGGTAGTACGTTCCCGAGTAGTCGAAGGTCTCGCCCGAGGGCGTGGACCACAGCCCCGTGACGATCTCCAGCTGCTCGGCGTAACGCTGGAAACGCTCCCGCAGCGAGGGGAACGGGATGCCGTAGGCGGTGTGCTCCTCCTCGTACCAACCGCTGCCGATTCCGAACTCGATGCGCCCACCCGACATCTGATCGGCCTGGGCCACCGAGACGGCCAGCGGCCCGGGAAGGCGGAACGTCGCCGCGCTCATCAGCGTCCCCAGTCGCAACCGGGAGGTCTCCCGCGCGAGTCCTGCCAGGGTCAGCCACGCGTCGGTCGGCCCCGGCAGGCCGCTCGAATCGCCCATCCGCAGATAGTGGTCGGAGCGGAAGAAGGCGTCGTAGCCCGCCGACTCGGTGGTGCGGGCGACGCGGAGCAGATCGTCGTAGGTGGCGCCCTGCTGGGGCTCGGTGAAGATTCTGAGTTTGAATTCCTCGGTCACATCCCGAGGCTAACCGGCCCGTGCGAGTTCGGGAGTCACACGTGCGGGGGTGGCGGTCAACCGTCGCGCAGGCCACGCAGCAGCCGTTCCAGCGCCTCCCCCACCTCGACACTGGTCCGATTGGGATCATCCGATCCGGCGATGGTGGCGGCCCCGGACGAAAGCCCACCGAAGATCACCCGGGCGAGCACGTCCACCGACACCGAGTCCTCGATACGGCCGGTGTGCACCAACCGCTGGACGCTTCCGCGCACCAGGCCGAACGTGTAGCGCTCACCGAGGTCGTACCAACGCTGGTATCCCAGCACCACCGGTCCCTCCTGGGCGACGATGCGCTGGAAGGCAGGCTCCAGACAGACCCGCAGGAACGCCTCCAGACCGGCACGCAGCTCCTCCCAGGGATCGCGTTCACCGGGCATCACGTCGGCCAACCGGGCGACGACACCGATCTCTACCTCCTCGAAGGCGGCCTCGAACAGCGCACGCTTGCCCCCGAAGTGGTGGTAGAGGGCTCCCTTCGTCACGCGGGCACGCCCGGTGATCTCGTCCAACGAGGCCTGGGCGTATCCGCGTTCGGTGAACAGCGCCACGGCGGACTCCACCAGCGCGGCACGGGTGGATTCCGAGTACTCGACCCGGCGTGGTTGCTCTGTCGCCCTACTCACATCGCTTCACCATACCGTCGGTACGTACGGGCTGATAACGTCGCCACAAGCGACATACCGTCGGTATGCCACACACCACAGGTACGGCCAACTTGCGAGGTAGGCATGTCCTGGCAACGGTTCCACCGCAGGCAACAAGCGATCGGATTCCTGCTGGAGCGGCTGGCGCGAACGCCGGACCGGCTTCCGGACCCCCGAAGTCACGACGAACTGTCGGACGTGTTCGCCGACAGGCAGCGACTGCTGTGCGCGCTGCAGCACAAATGGACGCAGCAGCTGACCGGTCGACTCGACACGCGACTGAGCGAGTGCGACGGCAGCAGCGGTGACAGGCTGGAGGCCGCTCGGCTGGCCTGGCAGGACACCGCGGCCGAGAATCCCGTGCTGCGCGCGGCGCTGGACCGACACGCCACTGCCCCGAAGGGCGAACTGCGGGAAGCCGTGGAACGGGAGCGACGCCTGCTGGCGCTGACAGCCGGCGTGGCCGAGCATTCCGAGCCGGATGCCGAGATAAGCCGCTCCGGAGCGGCGTTGTCGCGCCTGCTGCACGCCGCTGAGCACACCGAACCGCACACCCCGGCGCCGGTCATGGTCTGAAACCGAAACGCGAGAGTTGTTCGAAACCTCGGCGGGATATAGAAATGCGGCCATGACCAAATGGGACGAGACCGCCGTACCGGACCAGTCGGGGCGGACGGTGCTGATCACCGGCGCCAACTCGGGGCTGGGACTGCGAAGCGCACAGGTGCTGGCCTCCCGGGGAGCACGGGTGCTGCTCGGCTGCCGGGACCCCGAACGCGGCAAGCAGGCCGCGGAGCGAATCGAGGGATCGGCGCACGTGCTCCCCGAGGTCGTCGAGCTCGACCTGGCCGACCTGAGCTCGGTACGCGAGGCGGCTTCGCGAATCAGGGAACGCACCGGTGACCGCCTCGAGGTGCTGATGAACAACGCGGGCGTGATGGCAACACCGTTCCGGCACACCGCGGACGGTTTCGAGCTGCAGTTCGGGACCAACCACCTCGGGCACGCCGCGTTGACCTGGCTGCTGATGCCAGCGTTGCGCGGTGGACGGCACTCCCGGGTGGTGACGCTTTCCAGCCTCGCCCACCACGGCAGCGGGCTGGACACGACTGATCCGAACTTCCGGCGCCGCCGTTACTCGCCGCTGCGGGCCTACTCCCAGTCGAAACTGGCGAACCTGTTGTTCACCAGGGAACTCGACTCCAGACTCCGATCGGCCGGACTCGACATCACCAGCACCGCGGCCCACCCCGGTATGACCGCCACGGAACTGGCCCCCAACTCCGCACGGCACCGCGCGCTCCCCGGCGTCGTCAGTGCCGCGGTGAGCAAGGGCAACACACTGATCACCCAACGGGTGGAACTCGGAGCACTGCCACAGCTGTACGCGGCCACCGCACCGAACGTGGCAGGCGGCGACTACTTCGGGCCGGCACGACTGGCCGAGGTCCGCGGCCATCCCAAACGGGCCCGGCTCAATCCGGCCGCGCGGAACGACACGAGCGCGGGATGGCTGTGGGATATCACCGCGGAGCTGACCGGGATCTCGCCCGAACCGTTCTGATCGAAGTTTTTCCGGACGGGTTGGCGAGCTACCCGCCTGGCGGAACCTCCCACCGGCTCTCGCTCCGGCACGGACACCTCGGGTAAGGACCCGCCGAACAGCCGCGCCGGGGCGGCACGCTGTTTCGGTGAAGAGCGGGATCGGGTGAGTTCGGTCATTGTCGAGCACCGGTGGTCGGGGCGTAGCCTGTGGTCGTGACTGTGGCGCCGGAGGGGCGGAAGTTGTTGCGGCTCGAAGCCCGCAACAGTCAGACGCCGATCGAGAAGAAGCCGTCCTGGATCAAAACGCGCGCTCGCATGGGTCCGGAGTACCAGGAACTCAAGGGGCTGGTGCGACGCGAGGGCCTCAACACCGTCTGCGAGGAGGCGGGTTGTCCCAATATCTTCGAGTGTTGGGAGGACCGGGAGGCCACGTTCCTCATCGGCGGTGACCAGTGCACCCGCCGATGCGACTTCTGCCAGATCGACACGGGCAAACCCGCCGAGCTCGACACCACCGAACCACGCAAGGTCGCCGAGTCGGTGCAGGCCATGGGGCTGCGCTATTCGACGGTGACCGGTGTGGCCCGCGACGACCTCGACGACGGCGGCGCGTGGCTGTACGCGGAGACGGTGCGCCGGATCCACGAGCTCAACCCCGGTACGGGTGTCGAACTGCTGATCCCCGACTTCAACGCCGAGCCGGACCAGCTCGCCGAGGTGTTCGGGTCGCGCCCCGAGGTGCTCGCGCACAACATCGAGACCGTGCCGAGCGTGTTCAAGCGGATGCGCCCCGCGTTCCGGTACGACCGCTCGCTGAAGGTCCTCACCCTCGCGCGTGAGGCGGGTCTGGTGACCAAGTCGAACCTGATCCTCGGTATGGGCGAGACGCCCGAGGAGGTCGAGCCCACCCTGCGGGACCTGCACGAGGCGGGCTGCGACATCATCACCATCACGCAGTACCTGCGTCCCAGCCCCCGGCATCACCCGGTGGACCGCTGGGTCAAGCCCGAGGAGTTCGTCGAGCACACCAAGGCGGCGGAGCGCATCGGTTTCCCGGGCGTCATGGCGGGTCCGCTGGTCCGCTCCAGCTACCGGGCGGGGCGGCTGTACGCCAAGGCGACCGAGCACCGCGGCATGCCGCTGTCGGAGAACCTCGCGCACCTGGCGCAGGCGGGAACCGCCGCCCAGGAGGCCAGCAACCTGCTCTCCCGCTGAACCGCTCCCCCGGAGCGCGTGGGCGTCCCCCACGCGCTCCGGGGGACGGCATCGGCGATTCGTGGCTGGTGGATCAATTCCCGTCCCGGCCGACGCCGAGGTACCGGGAGCGCATGACGCGAACCAGGTACCACAGCGCGGAAAGCGCGAACATCGCGGCGGTGAGCAGTAACCAGCGTCCCAGGAAGGGCTGCTGGGTCTGTCCGGTCGCCGCGTAGTAGGTGAACTCCCCCTGCTCGATGATGCCGGGCAGGAACACCAGCAGCAGCAACGCGGATCCGAGCACCGGCACGCGTACGTGGTTGATCCACCCCACGGCCGTCCTCCCGCGACGGGCACCGGCGCGGAGCAGCCGATCCGCCCCCGCGTAGACGGGAAACAGCACCAGGTCGTGCAGCACCACCGCGCCCAGGAACCAGACCAACATCCGAGTGAAGCTCGGGCCGGGCACGAGCAGCACCACCACGTAGGCGGTCAGCGCGAAAGCCCCCAGTACCAGTAGCAGCTGGTACGGAGCGGCACCGTAGGCCCGCGAGAACCGGCGGAGCAACACGCGCATCTCAATCGCTCCCGAATTCGATGTCACGTACCCATTTGGTGTTGTGCACCCCCGGCAACGCGGGAACTATCACTCTGGCCGGGTAACCGTGGTCCATGGCTAGGTCGACGTCGTTGACCCGCAGCGCCAACAGCGCGTCGGGATCGAGCACCTGGTTGGACTGCAGCGTGGCCGCCCGGAACGCACCGACGGTCTCGATCGAACTCACCCTGGCCCAGGTCGGATCGGGAATCCCGGCCAGCACCGCCAGCTCACGCAGCCGTACCCCGCTCCAGCGTTGGGTCGTGGCCCACCCCTCCACACAGGCGATCGGCAGGGTCGCGGTGTGCTGCGGCATTCCCAGCAGCTCCCCTCGGGAGAACCGGGTGGTCCCGTTCCGGGAGCGCAGCACCAGCCGCCAGCTCTCCCCCGTATCGGCGGGATCTATCCGCGCGGCCTCGGCAGTGCGGTTGACCTGGAAATCGTTGGGACCGGAACCGTAGCTTCTGCCGCGGGGCAACAACAGGGCCACGCGACGAGCGGGGCCTCCCACCACCTGGCCGATGCTGAGCACCCCCAGCAGCAGGGATCCGGCTCCCACCAGACCGAGCGCGCCACGACGGCTCATGGTGGGCGCGGCGGGCTCGGCGGCCACCAGGCCGGTGCTGTCCAACGGTTCGGGGCGGGTTTCGGCCCGCGTGGTTCGCAGTACGGAACGCGGCGAGCGTGATCGCAGCGCGGCGAGCATGCGGGGGATCTTGAGCGCCACGTGCACGACGAATCCCGCGATGAACACCCAGGCGCCGTAGTAGTGCGCGGTGTAGAAGCTGAAACCGAACACGTAGTCGTACTGGATGTTGAGGACACCGGTGACGATCTCGAAGAGGACGCCCCCGACCAACAGCAGCAGCGCGAGGCGTTCCAGGACCTTGGCCGGCGAGCGGGCAGGGGGCCATTCGAACAGTTTCGGCACCACCGACCAGAGCTTCGCCAGCACGACCGGGATGAGCACCAGCCCGAGAATCACGTGCGTCCCCTGGTTGAGCACGTACAACCAGGCCGGGCTGGTCGGCCAGTCGAAGTCGGGCAGCCGCAACCAACCGACCTCGCGGGGAAACGCCTGGCCGAACCGCGGGCCGTAGGCGATGTAGGAAAGCAGCCCGGTGATGGTCACCAGCGGTAGCGTCACCAGCAGCACGGCACCGAGCATCGAGGTCAGCCAGGGCCCGCGCAGCGGACTGCGCCACATCCGGTTCCGATGCACCCCGGCGGGACGGAGCCGGGCCAACGATCGCCACGCACCGGCCGGAGAACCGAACGGTAGTTCCTCCCACGGATCACGACGTGTCTCCTCACGCGGAGCGGGCCGGATACTCCCGAGCTCCGGCGGTGGGGACGAGCCGACGGCCCGGTAAGTGACGTCCAGTTGGAACACGGCAGCCCGGCACACCTGCAGCACCTCCGTGAGCGACGATTCTGACGGGCAGTGTACGACGGCGATGCCTCCCTCCGGCGCGTTTCGCGGCGGGAAACGCCCCGGACCGTATGGACGCGTCCGAGGGACCGCGCCGTATCCTGGAGCTATGGCCAAGCAGGACCGAGCCGCGAAGAAAGAAGCGGCCAAACAGAGACGACAGGCGTCGAGCGGTCGTTTTAAACAGCTGTTCGAGGCGTTCAAGATGCAACGCCGAGAGGACCGGCTGCTGGTACCGCTGATGCTGGCGGTACTGCTCGGTGCGGCGGTCGTCGCGTTTCTGCTCGGCCTCGTCTGGGGGTTGGAATGGTTCTTCCTGCCCGTGGGTGTGGCCCTCGGCGCGTTGGGCGCGGTGATCGTGTTCGGCAGGCGCGTACAGCGCAACGTCTACAGCAAGGCCAGCGGCCAACCGGGCGCGGCGGGCTGGGCGCTGGAGAACATGCGCGGCAAGTGGGAACTGACCCAGGGCATCACCGGCAACAGCCAGCTGGACGCGGTGCACCGGCTCGTGGGCAAGCCCGGAATCGTCCTCGTCGGCGAGGGTGAACCGCACCGGGTCAAGAGCCTGATGGCCCAGGAGAAGAAGCGCATCTCGCGGCTGGTCGGCGAGACACCGATCTACGAGATCATGGTCGGTGACGGGCAGGAGCAGGTTCCGCTGCGGAAACTGCAGTCCAACATCATGAAGTTGCCCCGCAACATCAACGCCGGTCAGATCGACTCGTTGGAGAAGCAGCTCGAAGCGCTGGGCAACAGGGCCAACCCGATGCCGAAGGGTCCCGCGCCGCAGGGTGCGAAGATGCGCAACATGCAGCGCGCGAGCCGCAGGAAGTAACCGAGTACGGCAGAGCGCGGCGTGTGCCGCGCTTTCCGCCCGCTTTTCCAACCGATGAAGGGCGGATTACTCAGCTCCTCCGAAGGAGTGAACCGATTCGCCGCGGTGTTACACGGTTACACGGCGGCTGTCGGGATCGCACGGCGGTTGTCGGCTGCACGGTTTCAGCGGCACACCGGCTGTCACGGCCGAGTCGACGCCGTCCGAGATCAGCGACCCGTCCGAAGTCAGCGACCCCTCCGAGGTCAGCGACCCGTTCGAGGTCAGCGACACAGCACCACGGTGCCGCTGAGCCGGTCGTGCCAGGAACGCCCGTCGAGGTTCCACAGCACGGCGGGTACCAGCACGGCAGTCAGCACGCAGCGAAGCAGCGCACGCGGCAACCCCACGCTCGGGGTCGCGTCGACGCGTGCCACCCAGATCCGCGTCACCGCCATTCCGGGTGTGAACCCGAAGAACGCGACCGGCAACGCCGTGATCAGCGCCCACGAGACCAGACTCCAGTTTCCGGGCAGCTCCGGAGCCGTGAACAGCCCTGCCACGAGCGCCGCGAGCACGATGTCCACCAGAAAACCCAGTGCTCGCCGCCCCGTGGGCGCCACCGATCCGGAGCCCTGCTCGGGCAGTCCCAGACGTTCGCCCCGCCAGCGTTGCTCCGGTTGCCCCGACTCCCGCACGGATGCGGGGCCGGAGAGCCAGGAACCGAGTATTCTACCCACGTGACCAGCATACGGGGGCGTTCGAGCGCTCCGAACCGACGCCCGCTCCACCCCGGGGACAACGGACCGTTTCGTTAACGTCGGCGAAACACGCGGGTGACGACCGGGCAACACCGCCCCCCTAGCCTCATTCACGAGCCGGCGACGAGGAATGGCCGGTGAGCGGCACCAATGCGTGAAGGAGCCAGCGAGGGTGTTCAAGAATCCAGACGAGGTCCTACGCTTCATCTCCGACGAGGGCGTGAAGTTCGTCGATGTCCGGTTCTGCGACCTGCCGGGCGTCATGCAGCACTTCACCGTTCCCGCTTCGGCGTTCGACCACGACACCTTCACCGAGGGGCTGGCCTTCGATGGTTCGTCGGTGCGTGGTTTCCAGTCGATCCACGAGTCGGACATGCTGCTGCTGCCCGACCCGTACACGGCTCGTATCGACCCGTTCCGGATCGAGAAGACGCTGATCCTCAACTTCTTCGTGCACGACCCGTTCACGTTGGAGCCCTACAGCCGCGACCCGCGCAACATCGCCCGCAAGGCGGAGCAGTATCTGAACGAGTCCGGCATCGCCGACACGGCCTTCTTCGCCTCCGAGGCCGAGTTCTACATCTTCGACTCGGTGCGTTATTCCGAGGACGCGAACTCCTCGTTCCACGAGGTCGACTCGATCGAGGGCTGGTGGAACACCGGCCGCGCCGAGGACGGCGGAAACCTGGGTTACAAGACCCGCTACAAGGGCGGTTACTTCCCGGTCTCGCCGTACGACCACTTCGCCGACCTGCGCAACGAGATGACCACCGAGCTCGCCAAGGCCGGGTTCGACGTGGAGCGGGCCCACCACGAGGTGGGGACCGGCGGCCAGGCCGAGATCAACTACAAGTTCAACACGATGCTGCACGCCGCCGACGACCTGCAGCTGTTCAAGTACATCATCAAGAACACCGCTTGGCGGCACGGCAAGACCGTGACCTTCATGCCGAAGCCGCTGTTCGGTGACAACGGCTCCGGTATGCACTGCCACATGTCGCTGTGGCAGGGCGGTTCGCCGCTGTTCCACGACGAGTCCGGATACGCGGGACTGTCGGACACGGCGCGGTACTACATCGGCGGCATCCTGCACCACGCCCCGAGCCTGCTGGCGCTGACCAACCCGACGGTGAACTCCTACCACCGCCTGGTACCCGGCTTCGAGGCACCGGTGAACCTGGTCTACTCGCAGCGGAACCGCTCGGCCTGCATGCGCATCCCGATCACCGGGACGAACCCGAAGGCCAAGCGCGTCGAGTTCCGCTGCCCTGACCCGTCCGGTAACCCCTACCTCGGCTTCGCCTCGATGCTGATGGCGGGCCTGGACGGCATCCGCAACAAGATCGAGCCCGCGGACCCGATCGACAAGGACCTCTACGAGCTGCCGCCGGAAGAGGCCAGGAACGTGCCGCAGGTTCCCTCCAGCCTCAGCGAGGCGGTGGACAACCTCGAGTCCGACCACGAGTACCTGCTGGAAGGCGGCGTGTTCACCGAGGACCTGCTGGAGAACTTCATCTCGCTCAAGCGGGAGAACGAGATCGACCCGATCCGGCTACGTCCGCACCCGCACGAGTTCGCGCTGTACTTCGACGTGTGATCGACCGACGCACCGCGTGACACGAGTGGGCCCCGCCGCGGCGGGGCCCACTCTGTCGTGTGCTGTTCCGCTCGCCGCCTGTTCGGTGCGGAAGTCGTACCAGGGAAGTACCGGGCTAGCCGTTCCGGATGATTTCCGTGAGATCGGTTCCTGCTGTGAGAAGGGCGAGTGTGCGCTGCGCGATGACGTCGATTCTGGCTCGTAGTGCCGCGATCGGATCGTCGATCTCGTGGAGCTCTCGGATGTCGTGCATGGTTTTACGGATATCGGGGATCCGGTAACTCGCTGCGCGTAGCGCGGCGGTGATGCGAGCCTCTCGAATCGCGGACAAGGGATATCGGCGAACGCTGCGACTGGTCACGCGTTCCGGGGCCACCAATCCGGCTTGTTCCCAGAACCGCAGCGTCGATGTGCGGACGCCGAGGGCCGTGGCCAGTTCCGAGATCGTCATGGTGTCCGCCGCACCGGTTTCGGAGTCGTACACGGCTTCGTCGCGTATCGACAGCAGCGCTCGTTGGGCTTCGAGGGCGTCCTCCCGCGCACGGACGAGCTTGCCGTGCAACGAACTGATCAGCGTCACCGCCTCGTCGGTGGGAAGGGTTGGCACTCGCCGAAGAACATCTCTCGCCTCCACCGGGCCGATGGCGACGGCCAGGTTGCGGTAGGTGCGCAGCGCGAGCAGATGGACGCTGGAGAACTCACGGTATCCGTTCACGGCTCGAGGGACAGCCGGGATGACTCCCAGCCGTTCGAGATCACGGACCTGTTGGGGTGAGTAGCCCGCGGCCGCGGCAACGGCGGAGGTGTTGAGACTCCCCCGGTGTGCCCCCGAATCATTCACAGCGGTCGAACCCTCCACAAGCACTTCAATGCCACGCTCGAACCATGAGTATGCACCACATCCTCGGCGCGGTCCGCGAATTCGAAGGAATCCTCGAGCTCGCACCCGGCGCGGGAAGCGAGTTTCCCGAGATCGCCTGGGGTGATCACTTCTTCTACTACTCACCGGACGGGCGAATCCCGCGGCACCACCAGCCGTTCGCCACGATCGTCACGAAGGACTATCCCGGCGAGCCGCCGTCGAACCTGAGGGCAGCGGACCGATACCGCGTGAATGTCGATGTCGGCCGGTCGACATTCACCGAGCTCACCGGCGAAACCCCCCGCGACTTCGACTCGAGCGACAAGAAATCGCGGGAATTCGGTGAATCGGACGTGTTCATGCCCCATCCCGTGTACGGTGCTCGCGGCTGGGTGGCTGTCGTGAACCCGGCGGAACGGACCGTGGCCACCCTGGTTGATCTCCTGCACGGCGCGTACGAAAAACAACGGCGCCACGTCGACCGCCGAGCGCGCGAGAGCGAGCACAATCACAGCAGCGGACCGGAGCAGTGAGACACCGCGTGAGCCGCTGCCACGGTATCGGGGAACGGCTCGGCATCCGTGATGTCGAGCGCTGGTGCTCGGCCTGCCGCTGAACGCGTGCGGCAGGCGCCGAACAAGCAGCGTCATCACCGGGCTCGGCCCAGCAGCCCACCCACGGAGGACAACCGAGCGGCAGGATTCGTCCACGACGGGCGCGGCGCGGGCTTCACGAGCACGGCACCGCGCCCGACGCACTCTCACGGGTGGGTGGCTTCGGTTCAGTCGACGGTGAGTACCAGCTTGCCCCGCACGTGGCCCTGCTCCAGCAGTTCGTGCGCCTGGGCCGCGTCGCGCAGCGGGAAGGTGCGCTGCACCTCCACCCGCAGCTGACCGCGATCGATCAGCTTGCTCAACCAGGTCAGGTCCTCGGTGTCCGGTCGGACGAACACGTAGTGCCCGCCCTGCTGCAGCACGGTCTCGGGATCCTCCACCGAGGCGTGCCGCGAGCTGTCCCGCAGGATCTCCGGGGTTTCGCGCAGCGCGGTTCCACCGGCCATGTCGATCGCGGTGTCGACCTTGCCGTCACCACCGACGAGCTCGGCGACCCGCCCCTGCAACCCCGGGCCGTAGGTGACCGGCTCGGCTCCCAGCTCGCGCAGGAAGTCATGATTGCGTTCCGAGGCGGTCCCGATCACCCGGGAGGCCCCCAGCGCGAACGCGATCTGCACCGCGAGGTGCCCGACACCGCCTGCCGCGGCGTGCACCAGCACGGAATCGTCGGTGCCGGTCTCCACCGCCTGCAGCATCTGCAGCGCGGTGAGTCCGGCCAGCGGTAGTCCCGCGGCCTGCGTGAAGTCCGCCGCGCCCGGTTTGTGGGCCAGGGTCCGCACCGGAGCGGCGACCAGCTCGGCATAGGTGCCGTGCTGCACGTGGTCCTCGCGCACGTAGCCCACGACCTCGTCCCCGGGTTTGTACTCGGTCACGGCGGGCCCGACGGCACGGACCACGCCCGCGAGGTCCCAACCGGAGATCAACGGCGTGTGGTGCGGGAAGAGACCGCGCAGGTAACCGCAGCGGATCTTCCAGTCCACCGGGTTCACCCCCGCCGCCCTGGTCTCGACGAGCACTCGGTCGGGACCGACCAGCGGATCGTCCAACTCCTGGTACGAAAGAACGTCGGGTTCGCCGAATTCGGTGAGCGCGATAGCCTTCATGGTCCCTGCAACGACGTTTCGTCGCGATCTTATTCCGACATTCGGAGCAGCGCGTCCGGCCCGCCGGCCGAGCTTTCCGCCCGCCCGCTCGATGGTGACGAGAACCCGTGGGAGGTCGCGCCTGTCGGGCTCCCGCCCCCGGAAACCCCGGTCAACTCAGCACGTCCTCGTAGAAGACCCGTTCGACCACGCTCCTGGCACGCCGGGTCGCGCGCAGGTAGTCGTCCATCACCTGACCGGAGTCCGAGCCGCTCGGATAACCCAACGCCGCGGCCACCCCGTTGAGCTCCCTGGAGTGTTTGGGAAGCTGATCACTCCCCTTGCCCCGCACCAGCATCACGGCATTGCGCGCCCGCATGGCCAGCGTCCATGCGCTCTCCAGGGTCGCCGCGTCCTCTTCGGTCAGCAGTCCGGCACCGGCAGCGGCGCGCAACCCACCGACCGTCGAGGTGGTGCGCAGTTCGGGGAACTCGTGGGCGAAACGCAGCTGCAACAGCTGTAGCGTCCACTCCACATCGGCCAGTCCGCCGCGCCCCAGCTTGGTGTGGGTGGTCGGATCGGCACCGCGCGGCAACCGCTCGGCATCGACCCGCGCCTTGATACGTCGAATCTCACGTACCCTGCCCGCGTCCGGCCCACCCTCCGGATAACGGATCGGGTCCACGGCGGAGCGGAACCTCTCCCCCAGCTCGGCATCCCCCGCCACCGGACGCGCCCGCAACAACGCCTGGGCCTCCCAGATCTGGGCCCACCTCCGGTAGTAGTTCAGATAGGAGTCCAGCGTCCGGACCAGCGGCCCCGACCTCCCCTCCGGCCGTAGATCGGTGTCCACCTCCAACGGCGGGTCCTGACTCGGCTTGCCCAACAGCCTGCGCACCTGCTCGACCACAGCGGTCGCGAACCGCACGGCGGTACTGTCGTCCGCTCCCCCGAGCGGCTCGCAGACGAACATCACGTCGGCGTCGGAACCGTAGCCGAGTTCGGCACCTCCCAGCCTGCCCATCCCGATCACGGCGATCCTGGCGGGCCGCGCGGCACCGTCGACCCCACCGTTGGGAGCCGACCACTCCGACCTGGCCGCCACGTCACGGACAGCGGCGTCCAACGTGGCCTGCAACACCGCCACCCACACCGTGGAGAGCGCGGCGAACACGTCGTGCGGCTGGATCACCCCGAGCAGATCTCCCGCCGCCACCCGCAGCAACTCGTGCCTGCGCAGCGAACGTGCCGCCGATGCAGCCCGCTCCGGTTCGCTGTGCCGCGCCACCGCGCTGCACAGCGAACCGGCCACCTCCGCCGGATCCCGTTCGGACAGTTCCGCGGTGTCGGCCAACAGCCGCAGCACTTCGGGAGCGCGTACCAGCAACTCGGGAACCAGCTTCGAAGTGCCCAGCAGGAAGGCGAGCCGTTCGGCAACCACTGCCTCGTCCCGCAACAACCGCAGATACCACGGGGTGTCCGCGAGCGCCTCGGAAACGTTGCGGTACGCCAACAGCCCCCCGTCCGGATCGGGAGTTCGGCCCAGCAGATCCAGCAGCACCGGCAGCAGGGTGCCCTGGATGCTCGCACGACGCGTCATCCCCGAGGTCAGCGCCGCGATGTGGCGCAACGCCCCTTCCGGGGAGGTGTAACCCAACGCTGCCAACCGGTCAACCGCTGCCCCGGTGGTCAGCCGCAACGCCTCGGTGGGCACCTTCGCGACCGACTCCAGCAACGGCCGGTAGAACAACTTCTCGTGCAACCTGCGCACCCGGTTGCCCTGTCTGCGGTACTCACCGAGCAGCACGTCGGCCGCCTCCTGGCTGCCCTGCGAACGCATCCCCAACGCACGCGCCAGGTGGTGGAGCGTGGCCCGCTCCGTCGAAGGTGGGAACAGGTGGGTGCGTCGCAACCTGCGCAGCTGCAACCGGTGTTCCACGCCACGCAGAAAGGCGTAGGAATCGGCCATCGCACCGGCGTCACTGCGGGCCACGTACCCACGTTCGCCCAACGAGCGAAGCGCCGTCATGGTGGAACGAGACCGGATGTCTTCGTCCCCCCTGCCGTGCACCAGCTGCAACAGCTGCACCGCGAACTCCACGTCGCGCAGTCCACCCCTGCCGAGCTTGAGTTCGCGATCGGTCTGCTCGGCGGGGACGTGCTGTTCGACACGTTGCCGCATGGAGCGCACGTCGGTGACGAAGTCCTCCCGCTCCGCGGCCGTCCAGATCAACGGCCGAACCGCCTCCGAGTAACGCTCGCCCAGCTCGGTGTCGCCCGCCACCGGGCGCGCCTTGAGCAGCGCCTGGAACTCCCAGGTACGGGCCCAGCGACGGTAGTAGCTCAGATGTCCATCCAGAGTCCGCACCAGCGCCCCGGCCTTGCCCTCCGGCCGGAGGGCGGCATCCACGTCGAAGAAGGCGGCACCCGCGACGCGCATGAGCGTGCTCGCCAGCCGTGTGGCAGGTGCGACGTCCTCCTCCGAGTCGGCCACGAACACGACGTCGACATCGCTGACGTAGTTCAGTTCCCCGCCGCCGCACTTGCCCATCGCGATCACCGAGAGACGCGGCGTGTGCTGCCCGGGCAGCTCGGAGGCGGCCACCGCCCACGCCGCGCGCAACGCCGCGACCGCCGCGTCGGAGAGCCTGCCGGTGATCTCCTCGTACGGGGGAGCGGTGATGCTCGGATCGACGGATCCGGCCAGATCGGCGGCGGCGATCTCCAGCAGCAGTCCGCGATAGGCGGCACGAAGCGGGGTCACCGCGGTACTGCTATCCACTGTGGCCACCGGCAGTTCCGGGATTCCGCCTCCCGGTGAGGAGGTGGTCATCGCGCCGACGCTGTGCAACAGCTCGGCGCTGAATTCCCGGACACCGCGCTGCCGGATGTCGTCACCCGCCAGGCGACGCCAGTCGGCGGGGTGCGCGACCAGGTGGTCGGCCAGCGCGCTCGAATAGCCGATGGTGGCAAGGAGCCTGGCTCGCAGATCCGAGTCGGCCGACAACCGACCTTCGAGTTCCGTCCATTCCGCCGCGGACGACTCACGCAGCCGATCCACGGAGTGCAGGGCGAGATCGGGATCGGGCGTGCGGGAGAGGGTCTCCAGCACCGGTTCAGTCCCGGGCAGCGGACCGCTGTCCCCCCACCAGCCCGCCGCGCGGAGCTGGGCCTCGGCTCGTTCGACGTCGCTGAATCCGTACCGCGCGGGCGACGGCACCGCCCCGGAGCGTTGCCAGTTGGCTTGGGCCATGTCCGTACCGTAGTCCGAAACGACGGTCGGCGGGATCCCGGTGGTGGACTTCGCTCAGGCCAGCGGCAGGGAACGTGTGGTGGTTCGTTCCTCCGGGGGAGTGGCGGCGAGCTCGTAGAACCGCCGCGCCACCGGCTGCCAGGTCTCCGCGAGATCGGCGTGGAACTCACGGAGATGCTCGGCGTCGAACTGACCGGCCCGAGCCGCTCCCGCCAACTCCGGATCCGCGTCGACGAGACCACGTACCACTTCGGGGGTGGTCTCGACGTGGAACTGGAAGCCGTAGGCCCGCGCCCCGACTCGAAACGCCTGGTTCTCGCCCTTGGGTGAGGCGGCCAGCAGCTGAGCGGTCGGGGGCAGGGTACTGATCTCGTCCCGGTGGAACTGGAACACATCCGGGGTGAGCGGCAGCGGCCCGACGAGTACGTCCTCGGCCGCGGTGTCCCGCTTCGCCACCAGCAACGTCCCCGCTTCAGGGCCGTCGCGGCGGGTGGCGATCCGACCACCGGTCGCCATCGCCAGCAGCTGTGCCCCGAGACCGAGCGCCAGCACCGGGCTCCCGGCCGACGTGGCGGTGCTGAGCAGTTTCCGCACCGAACTCAGCCAGGGATGTTCGAGATCGGCTCCGGCGTTCGTCTCACCACCGAGTACCACCAGCCCGGCGTAGTCCTCCGCCGTCTCCGGGAGTTCCTCCCGATACGGATCGCGCACCTCCAGCTCGGCTCCGAGTTCGACGAACCAGTCCCCCAGCATGCCGAGCGGGAGGTTTTCGGACGGTTGCACCACGAGAATCCGCACTCCGGTCATAGCTGCCAGGATACGAACGGGAGCGATCCGAGTCACAGCCGGTGCAGCACGATCTCGTCGGTGTCGTGCACCGGCCGGAAACCGATGCGCCGGTATACGGAGTTCGAGGTGGGATTGGCCAGGTCCGCGAACAGCACGACCCGCTCCGCGCCCGCCGCGACGGCTCGCCGGGCAGCCGCCAACGTGACAGCCGCTCCGTATCCGTTACGGCGGAACCGCGCGGGGGTGTAGACGTGTCCGATCCGGGACATCCCGTACTTCGGCGTGCTGTGGAAGGCCATCGCCACCGGGCGGCCACCGGCGGACCAGAGCACCGGAATCCGACCGCTGTCCAAGAAGGACCGCAGTTCCCGCTCCGATGCGTCGGTACCGACTCCGACGTCCCCGGCGTCACGGGCGTATTCCGCTCGCCAGTTCGCCAGCCAGGGAAGATCGGAGTGGAAGAAAGCACGTTCTTCACCCACTACTTCGGTGGGGAATTCCGGGGTGTGCAATTCGTAGAGTCGCTGTCGTATCCGGAGTTCGCGGGTCGCTCCGGTAACGCGACACCATTCAGCCGCCAACCGATCGACCTGTTCGGTGGGGCCGAGCAGGGCTCCGGGATCCGGATCGTGTTCGCACAGCGCGGCAACGAGTTCCGCGGCGTCCGTTTCGGGGAGTGCACCGACATGCGCGGGAAAAGGTGGCGTGCGGAGATAAGCACCCAGCACGGTTCGTTCCTCGTGCAGGGTGAGCAGTACGGGAGCGGGGCCGGCTTCGTAACTACGTGCCGCGGCCAGAACCGTCGCGGGAATGGTGTGCCGTACGGGATCAGCCCGGTAGAGCCGCTCGGCGGTTTCCCGGAAGGAAGCGAACGAGTCGTGGCGTTCGACGTGCATACCGGCATGATCGTCGGTATCCGGCCCCTGGGCAATCGGGTTTTTCGGGGCAGAGAGTAGTCCGGCCCCACCCTGGTGGGTGGGGCCGGTTTTGGGGGGTTGGGTCGGCGGTGTCCGTGTCTCCCACACCCGTGGGGGTGCAGTACCTGGGGCGCTGGAGGGCTTAGCTGCCGGGTTCGGGATGGATGCCGGGCGTGTCTCCTCCGCTGTGGCCACCGACCCAAAGAACTATGGGGGCTGTTTGGGTTCAGCCGGTATGTAGTTAGTTGGTGGGGGTGGTGGCTGTGTTGGGAGCCGTATAGTGGTGGCGAGATCGCGGGTGCTTGCGGGTTGGTGCGTGTGTGGGCGGTGTGTTGGGGGGGTGTCGCCGTTCGGCGGGTTAGTACCCGTCCACTGAACACATCGCTGTGCGTACATGTCGGGCCTATCAACCCAGTCATCTGCTGGGTGCCTTATCCCCCCTTACGGGGGGTGGGAGACGTCATCTTGGGGTGGGCTTCCCGCTTAGATGCTTTCAGCGGTTATCCGTGCCGAACATGGCCAACCAGCCGTGCCCCTGGCGGGACAACTGGCACACTAGAGGTTCGTCCGTCCCGGTCCTCTCGTACTAGGGACAGCTCCCCGCACGTCTCCACACGCGCGCGGCGGATAGGGACCGAACTGTCTCACGACGTTCTAAACCCAGCTCGCGTGCCGCTTTAATGGGCGAACAGCCCAACCCTTGGGACCCACTCCAGCCCCAGGATGCGACGAGCCGACATCGAGGTGCCAAACCATGCCGTCGATATGGACTCTTGGGCAAGATCAGCCTGTTATCCCCGGGGTACCTTTTATCCGTTGAGCGACACCGCATCCGCATGCCGGTGCCGGATCACTAGTCCCTGCTTTCGCACCTGCTCGACCCGTCGGTCTCACAGTCAAGCTCCCTTGTGCACTTACACGCGCCACCTGGTTTCCGTCCAGGCTGAGGGAACCATTGGGCGCCTCCGTTACCTTTTAGGAGGCAACCGCCCCAGTTAAACTACCCACCAGGCACTGTCCCTGATCCGGGTCACGGACCGAGGTTAGACGCCCGGAACGACCAGAGTGGTATTTCACCAGCAACTCCCCACACACTGGCGTGCGTGGTTCACCGTTTCCCACCTATCCTACACAAGCCGAACCAGACGCCCATACCAAGCTGTAGTAAAGGTCCCGGG